>NZ_JBHTVA010000035.1:60241-115871 GCF_042793325.1 Embleya sp. NPDC056575 | reverse complement strand
AACGCCCGGTCTCATTCCGAACCCGGAAGCTAAGCTCTCCAGCGCCGATGGTACTGCACTCGAAGGGGTGTGGGAGAGTAGGACGCCGCCGGAATTTACGTGTGAAAGGCCCGTCCCGAAAGGGACGGGCCTTTTGCGTTTCCCGTTCCGATCGCGATCCTCGGCACGCGTGCGGGTGCCGGTTCGGGCCGGCGGGTGCGAGGGTGGTCCGGGTCGTGGGGGTGGGCCGGCGGCGGCGTGTGGGCGTCGGGGTGGGGCTTTCGTCGGGGCGGGTGCCCGGGTCGGGGGAAAAGCGACCTGCGGCGGGTGGCCGGGGAGGGGGCCGGGTTGGGTTCCGCCGGGCTTGCGTTCCCGAGTGGGTCGGGTCCTCTTCGGCGTGCGTCGCGCTCGGGGTGCGGGTGACCGGTGCGGCGTCGACCGAAGTCGGCGGTGGGCCGCCGGCGTGCGGGGCTCCAGGACCCGGGGCTCCCGACGAGACGCGTGTGTTGCTCACCGAAAAACCGGCCGGCAGCAGGGGCGGGTGGGGCCCGGGTCGAGTCCGCCGGGGAGGCTTCCCCAGTGGGTCGGGCAGGGCAATTTCGAGGTGCGGTGGATGCCTGTGGGCGGCGGGAGTTCACGAAGCCGGATGGCGTGGGGGGTCGTGGCCTCGGTGGGAGAGAAAACCGCAGGTCAGCGCGGAGCGGGAGCGTTTGGGGTGTCTCGGGATCCGGTTTCGGCTCTCGCTGGGCACTTTCGGTCCCCACGGCGGCATCGAGAGGCCGGAGCGCACGAAACCGGCACCCGACACCCGACTTTCCGCCCCGGCAACGCAAAACCCCAGGTCACCGAAGCTCGAAGCCCACAACCACCCGCCGGGAACCGGTTCCGAACCCCAACCCCGCTCCAACACCCCCGAAACCCCGGCCCACTCGGCAAAGCGCCCCAACAACCGAAGCACAAGCCCCGCCGAAGAGGACCCGACCCACCCGGGAACGCAAGCCCGGCGGAACCCAACCCGACCCCCTCCCCGGCCACCCGCCGCAGGTCGCTTTTCCCCCGACCCGGGCACCCGCCCCGACGAAAGCCCCACCCCACAGCCCCACCCCACGGCCCGGACCAACCGACCCGCAACCACAGGCGCAACGCGTCCCGAAAAGGCCTCGCCGGGGATTGGCTAGTTGGGGGTCTGGGGGAGCGGCGGCGGAAGTAGGCGATTGCGGTGATGGTCAGGGCCGGGCCCCACAGGAGCAATGGGGCGTAGGCGAGGGTCATGACCCAGTACGCGGTGCCGCTGGGGGAGTCGGGGGCGCCCATGTTTTCTGCGCTGTTCCACGTGAACATGCCGATGACGCCGACGGTGCACAGCACTGCCGCGCCCACCAGGGCCGGGATCGTGGCGGCCCAGCGGTTGACTGTGCGGCCGCCCAGGAATGGGATCCATCGTGGGACGACCTCGCCCCATTGTCGGACCAGGCCGAGGGCGAGCAGCGCGACCAGTTCGGCCAGGATGCTCAGGCCGAGGAGGTAGAACGAGTAGCGGCTCGGGAAGTTGCTCTCGTGCAGGAGGTCGTCCTTGCCGAAGCCGAGCGGGATGCCGGCCGCCCCCGCGATGCGCCAGAGGCCCGAGGGCACCGTGCTGAGCACTGCCACGTGTGCGGCCCAGACGGCGACGCGGGAGGGGGCCGGGGAGCCTGTGGGCGCCGTCGCGCGAACCTGCTTCGTGGCCGGCGGTACCGAGGTCGTGGTGATCGTGACGCTGTCGAGCATGGTCATTCCCTTCAGCGGTTGTTGTTTCGGCTCGATCAGCTTGTTGGGTGGGTGGTTGGACGGGCCATCTGCCGATGGGCGGATCCGTTGGGGGCACGGTTGTTCGGATCTGCCGATCGGCAGAGGTGGGTGGGTGTGGGGCGTGTCTAGGCTCGGGTGGACGGACGACGGCCTACGAGGGTGAGGAAGCGGGGGAGCGGGGGTGCGCGGGTGATGGGGAGGGTGCGTGGGGCCTCGGTGGTGGCCGGCGTTGCCGGTGTCGGTGGGGTCGGGGTCGGGGTCGGGGTCGGGGTGGGGCTTGGGCAGAGTGTTTTTGCCGTGGTGCCGAGCGTTGTGGCGTTTGCCGTGTTGGTGTGGGTGGTTTGTGGGTGGGGCCGGGTGGCCGGGCGGGCGGTGGTGCTTGCCGCGGGTGGGGTAGGTGGGTTGTGTTTGGTGGGTCTTGTGGGGCAGGTGTGGTCGGCGGCTGAGGAGGCCGGGGTTTGGGGGCTTGGCCGGGTCGCGGTGTTGCTCGTGTTGGTGGGTGTTTGTGCGCGTATGGAGGTCGGGCGGGCGGGTGTGGTGGCCGTCGTGATGCTCGGGGCGGCCGTCGCGTTGTGGTCGGTGCCCCTGGTGGAGTGGCGGGGCGGTCTGTTCGAGGTGTTCGGAGCGGTGGTGTTCTGGTGCCTGCCCGTGGGGGTCGCGGTCGTGGTGGGTGGCTATCCGCGGGTGGTGGAGCGGCGGCGGGTGGACGCGGTCGCGGTTGCCCGGCGGGAGCAACAGCTCGACATCGCGCGGGATTTGCACGACTACGTGGCGCATGACGTGAGTGGCATCGTCGCGCAGGCCCAGGCCGCCCGGTTCGTCGGTGCCGTCGATCCCGGGCAGGCGCTGATCGCCCTGGAGCGCATCGAGCGGGCGGGGCTGGCGGCGTTGGCGTCGATGGATCGGATGGTCGCCACGCTGCACGTCGGCGATCCCGTGCGGGCCGCATCCCGAGAGGCGCTGCCCGGGATCGACCGACTCCCGGAGCTGGTCGCCGGCTTCACCACCCCCGGCGGCACCGGTGCGATCCTGACCGTCGCCCCCGACCTGGTGGCCGCCGACGACTCGCCGGCGCGGGTGTCCCGGGAGGCGTCGGCGACGGTGTACCGCGTCGTCGTCGAGGCGCTGACCAATGTGCGCCGGCATGCGCCCAGTGCCGCCGGCGTCGAGGTCGTGGTGACCTCGACGACCCGCCTCGGCCGACCGGCCGTGGACGTGCTCGTGGTGAACCGTCCTGCCCCGCGCGGCGGTTCGGGGCGTCGTGTCGATGCGCCCGGCCGCGGTGGTGGGGGTGGTGGGCGCGGTCTTGTGGGGCTGCGCGCGCGGGTGCGTGAGGCGGGTGGCGAACTCGATGCCGGGCCGTATGGGGAGGACGGACACGGAGGGTGGCGGGTCCACGCGGTGCTTTTGGCCCATCCCTCGATACACCTCTCGGCCGCACCCGGCACACCCCATGAAGCGAGGATCGGTTGACCACGCGCATTCTGATCGCGGACGACCAGGACGACATCCGCAGCGGATTCCGGCTCGTGCTGGACTCGCAGCCGGACATGGTCGTGGTCGGGGAGGCGGCCGACGGTGTCGAGGCCGTCGAGGCCGCCGCACGGTTGCGGCCCGATGTCGTGCTGGCCGACATCCGCATGCCCCGGCTCGACGGGCTCGAACTGACCCGTCGGCTGGCCGGGCCCGATGTTGCCGCGCCCACGCGGGTGATCGTGGTGACGACGTTCGAGATCGACGAGTACGTACACACCGCGCTGCGGAACGGGGCCTGTGGGTTCCTGCTCAAGCGGTCCGGGCCTGCGTTGTTGATCGAGGCGGTGCGGGCGGCGATGGCGGGGGACACGTTGATCAGTCCGCAGGTCACCGTGCGGTTGTTGGATCACCTGTCGTCGAGTGCGGCTGCGGCTGCGGGGGCGCGGCCTGCCGATACCGGTCCCGCCGGTGATTGCGGCGCTGCCCATGACCCGCTCACCGCTCGGGAGCATGAGATCGTGCGGCTGGTCGCCCAGGGGTGTACCAACGCCGAGGTCGGTGCCGAGCTTTTCATCTCCGCCGGTACCGCCAAGACGCATGTGGCGAACATCCAGGCCAAGTTGGGTGTGCGCAACCGGGTCGGTATCGCCGCCTGGGCGTGGGCGAACGGACACGTCGCTCCGGGTGGGTAGCGGTGGCGGCCCTCCCGGCTCCGGGCCTTACAACCGGCCCGCCAGTTTCAGCGCCAGGTACATGTCCGTGACCGCCGAAGCCAGTTCGCCCGGCGGGGCGTCCACCACCGTGACGTTTCGGCGGCGGAGTTCGGCGGCCGTGGTGCGGCGTTCGGCCAACTCCTTTTCGGCGGCGGCGGCTTCGTAGACGGCGGTCGCGTCGCCTCGGTGGGCGGCCATGCGAGTGATCGCCGGGTCGGCGACCGCGGCCACGATCACCTCGTGTCGGGCGGCCAGTTGCGGGAGTACCGGCAGCAGGCCCTCCTGGACCGCCTCGCGTTCCAGGCCGGTCAGCAGCACGATCAGCGACCGGCGCGGCGAGCGGCGGAGGATTTCCGCGGCCAGGCCGCGGGCGTCGGGTTCGACCAACTCCGGTTCCAGCGTGGCCATCGCCTGGACGAAGGCGGGGAGTATCCCGTTGCGCGGTGCGCGGCGGACCTCGGCGCGGACCCGGCGGTCGTAGGCGAGCAGGTCGACCCGGTCGCCCGCGTGGTTGGCCACCGCCGTCAGCAGCAGGGTCGCGTCCATCGCGGCGTCCAGGCGCGGGATGTCGCCGATCCGGCCCGCGGAGGTGCGGCCGGTGTCCAGGACGACCAGGATGTGCCGGTCGCGTTCCGGGCGCCATGTGCGCACCACGACGCCCTGGTTGCGGGCGGAGGCGCGCCAGTCGATCGACTTCGCGTCGTCGCCGGGCACGTACTCGCGGAGCGTGTCGAATTCGGTGCCGGCGCCCCGGGTGAGCAGCGCCGAGCGGCCGTCGAGTTCGCGCAGGCGTTCCAGCTTGGAGGGGAGCAGGCGGCGGCTGGGGAAACCGGGCAGGACGCGCAGGCGCCACGGCACCAGGTGCGAGCCCTGCCGGGCGGCCAGGCCGAGCGGGCCGACGGAGCGCACGGTGACCCGGTGGGCGTGCCGGTCGCCGCGGCGGGTCGGGGTCATCGTGGTGGTGATCCGGCGGCGTTCGCCGGCGGGTACGGCCAGGTCGTGGCGCTGCGTGGTGGTGCCGGTGCTCGGCGGCCAGGCGTCGCGCAGTCGGCCGCGCAGCGCCCGGGTGCCGGGGTTGGTCACGGTCAGCGTCACCTCGGCGGGTTCGCCGAGGCGGACCGCGGTGTCGCCGGCGCGGGTGAAGGTCAGGTCGCGGACGCCGGCGGCGAGCAGCAGGTCGGTGAGTACGCCGAGCAGGAGCAGGCCCTCGACCACGGCCAGGCCGAGCAGCGAGGGCAGCAGCAGGCCGATCACCAATACGCCGATTGCCGCGGCCAGTACGGCGCGTCCGGTCAGGGCCATCGGCGGTTAACGCGGGACCGGGGTGTGGGCCAGTACGGAGTCGATCACCACGTCGGGGGTCACGCCCTCCATCTCGGCCTCGGCGCGCAGCCGTACCCGGTGTCGCAGCGCCGGGCGGGCCAGCGCCTTGACGTCGTCGGGGGTGACGTAGTCCCGGCCGGCGAGCCAGGCCCACGCGCGGGCGGCGGCCAGCAGCGCGGTGGCGCCGCGCGGGGAGACGCCCATGGCCAGCGATGGGGAGGTGCGGGTGGCCCGGCAGACGTCGACGACGTAGGCCAGCACCTCCGGCTCGACGCGCAGCTCGGCGACCGCCCGGCGGCCCGCGGCCAGATCGTCGGCGCCCGCCACCGAACGGACACCCGCGGCGGCGAGGTCGCGCGGGTCGAAGCCCTCCGCGTGTCGGCGCAACACGGTGATCTCGTCGTCTCGTTCGGGCAGCGGCAGGGTGAGCTTGAGCAGGAACCGGTCCAACTGGGCCTCGGGCAGCGGGTAGGTGCCCTCGTACTCGATCGGGTTCTGCGTCGCGGCGACCAGGAACGGGTCGGGCAGCGGGCGTGTGGTGCCGTCGACCGAGACCTGCCGCTCCTCCATCGCCTCCAGGAGCGCGGCCTGGGTCTTGGGCGGGGTGCGGTTGATCTCGTCGGCGAGCAGCAGATTGGTGAACACCGGGCCCTCGCGAAACGAGAACGCGGCGGTGCGCGCGTCGTAGACCATCGAGCCGGTGACGTCGCCCGGCATCAGGTCCGGGGTGAACTGCACGCGGGTGGTGGTCAGTTCGAGGCTGCGGGCGAGGGCACGCACCATCAGCGTCTTGGCCGTGCCGGGTACGCCCTCCAGGAGCACGTGGCCGCGGCACAGCAGGGCGATCACCAGGCCGGTGACGGCGGCGTCCTGGCCGACCACGGCCTTGCCGATCTCGCCGCGCAGGGCTTCGAGGGCGTCGCGCGCCCCGCGGGTCTGCTCGGGTGCGCTCACGTCGTGCGTACCTGCCTTATCAGCGCGTCGAGGTCGGCGGACAGGGTGACGAGGGCCTCGTCGCTCTCCGGGATCGCACCGTACAACAGGGCGTGCACGTGTGCGGACGTGTGGTCGGTGCGGGAGGTGATCGCCGCGATCAGCGCGGCCTCGCCGGTGTCGGCGCCGAGCAGGCGCGCGAGGCGTTCGCGGGCGGCGGCGCGCAGCAGTTCGGCCGCGGTGTCCCGGGCCCGGCCGCGGCGGTAGAGCCGGGCGCGGCCCTCGACGGTCTCGGCGGCGCGGACCACGACCGGCAGCGGCTCGGCCACGACCGGGCCGAGCCGGCGGGCCCGCCACAGCGCGAGCAGGACGGCGGCGACGGCCAGTTGGGCCGCGCCCCAGCGCCAGCCGGCGGGGAGCAGGTCCCACAACGAGTCGTCGGCGGGCGGGAGTTCGCCGCTGCCGGGCAGGTACCAGACCAGGCGCGGGTGGGCGCCGAGCAGGTTCAGGGCCAGCGCGGCGTTGCCGTGCGCGTCCAGGCGGTCGTTGGTGAGCAGGCCGCCGGAGCCGAGCACGACCGTGTCCCGGCCGGGGCCGGCCGGGGCGAGCACCAGGGTGGGCAGCCCCGCGTACGGGTAGCAGCCGGTGGCGGCGGGGAACGGGCCGATGTCGAAGCGCCCGCCGCCGACGTCGGCGCTGCCCGCGCGTTGTGCCGCCGGGAGCCGGCAGTCCGGATCCAGCTTGCGGCCGGAGGTGTCGCGGGCGGTGCGTACGCCGGGGGCCAGCGCGTTGAGCGCGGCCTCGTCGGGGCGGATCAGCACGGTGCGAGCGGGCGCGGCGGCGGCGAGGCGGGCCAAATGCGCGTCGGTGAGCAGGTCGGGGTAGGCCACCACGAGCGTGGTGTCGGGGCGGATCGCGCGCTCCGCCGCGTCGGCCGAGCGGACCAGTTGCATCTCGACGCCTCGGGCACGCAGCAGTTGGGCCACCGCCTTGCTGCCGGCCTTGCCGGTCGAGCGCGGGTCCAGGCGGCCCTCGTGGCGGTCGCCCTGGACCAGCACGAGGGCGGAGACGACGATCACCACGAGGGCGACCAGCGCGAGCGGGACGCGCAGGCGGTGCCAGGTCTGCTCGGCGGTGCGGCCGAGGGGGATGGGCGGGGGCAGGGTGGGGCCGGATGCGGTCGTGCCCGGGGTGCCGGCCTTGCCCGGGCCCTCCGGCGCGGGCAAGGCCGGTGCCGCGGGGCTCGACGCGCCGGGGCCCGCCGGGTCGGCGCTCATCCGGGGATCCGTTCGGCGGCGCGCGGGCGGGCCGCGGCGCAGCGGGTGTCGAGGTCGCGCAACCGGTCGTCCAGGGCCCGGTCGGCACTCCGGCCGCCGTAGTGCACGTCGTCGAAGATCGCCGCCGCGGCGCGCAGGTCCGCGGCGACCTCGGGCAGCACCCGGCCGCCCTCGACGGCGGCCTCGTCGGCGGTGCGGCCCACGCGTACGTCCAGCACGGCGCGTTCCTCCAGATCCCGCACGATCGCGCGGAAACGTTCTCGGACCGCCTCGTCCCAGCGGCCGGCCGCGGCGTGTGCGTCGGCCGCGGCGCGGTGCCGGGCGGCCGGCATCGGGCCCTGCTCGCCGTACAGCGGCAACTCGGCGCGCCGCGCCGTGCGCAGGGGCCCGAGCCGCAGCCGCAGCAGGACGAGCGCGCCGATCAGCACGAGCACGATCACCGCGAGGCCGGTGAAGCCGCCCGGGGTGTTGTCGCCCGCCCGGGAGACCAGGTCGCCGAGGCGGTCGAAGAGCCAGTCCAGGATCCGGCGCACCGGATTGGGGTCGTCGCGGTGGTACTCGACCCGGGACAGCTCGTCCCGGGCGGCATCCCGCGCGTCGTCGCGCGGGATGTCCACCGGTTCCCAGTCCCCGGGCAGGAGCGGGAGCGCGAGCGCGGGTCGGCTCACGCGGGCGTGGATCCCGCGGCCGACCCGGTGCCGGTCTCCCCGTCCAGGACGCCGGCCGCGCGGGCGAGTTCGAGGTCGAGCGCCTCGCGGCGGATGCGCTGGTCGATGTACAGCAGCGCGGTCGCGCCGGCGGCGAACGGGTACAGCAGCGCGGAGGCGATCACCGCGCCGATGCCGGTGATCAGCAGGTCGACGAACGTGGGGTCGGGGATGTCGGACGCCTTCGAGGCGGTGATCGCCGTGAAGCCGTCGGACACGAGCAGGAACGGCATCTGGATGATGCCGCCGACGATCGCCATGATCAGCCAGATCAGCAGCAGGATGCCGCACACGCGCCACCACGAGCCGGTGACGAGCTTGCGCGAGCGCTCCAGGGCCTTGCGGACCGTCTGCTTCTCCAGCATCAGGACGGGGCCGGCGAGGGTCAGGCAGACGTACAGGTAGATCGCCGCGACCACGCCGCCGATCAGGCCGGGAAGCAGCAGCAGCGCGCCGAGCCCGTCGGCGCCGACGGCCAGCAGGGCAAGACCCGGCAGAATCGCCACGAGCATCGTGCCGACCGGGACCAGCCAGGTCGCGAAGGTGACCCCGAGCAGGCGCGGCAGCAGCGGGCGGACCGCCTTCCAGGCCTGCGCCGCCGACATGGACTTGGCGATCACCGCGCGGCTGACCACGACGGTGAGCATCCCGGTGGCGGCGATCTGGCCGAGGGTGGAGACCACGATCGGCACGATCAGTACGGCGGAGGTGTCGCGCAGGTAGCGCCACAACTCCTCCCCGGTGGGGTCGTCGGAGAGGTCGTCGGGGGAGAACTCGCGGTTGAGCAGCCAGGTGGCCGGCACCTCGAGGCACTGGGTGAGCAGGGCGATCACGACGGCGATGCCGATCATGACCTTCCAGTGGGTGCGCATCGCGGCGAACGCGCCGTCCAGGATCTCGCCGACGCTCAGCGGGCGCAGCGGGATCACGCCGGGTTTGGCGGCCTGGACGTAGGGGCCGTTCCAGCCGGGGGGCGCGCCCCAGAGGGGCTGGGTGCCGCCCCAGCGCGGGTCGGATGCGCCGCCGGGGGGCGGGCCCTGGTGCGGGGGTCCCCAACCGGCGGCGGGGGGTTGGACCGGCGCCCAGCCCGGTGCGGGGGCCTGCGGCGCGGGTCGGTCGGATTCCGGGCCGGCGGGCTTGTCGAGCGAGGTCGGCCGGTCCGGGGCGACCGGTCCGTTCGAGGCGGCGTGGTCGTCCGCGGCCTCCGAGCGGTCCGAGGTGGCGGGACCGTTCGCCTCGACCGGCCCGTCCGAGGACGCGGCCTCGCCCGAGGGGTTCGGCTCGGGGGCGACCGGCCCGTCCGCTGCCGTCGTGTCGGCCGGGGACGAGGCCGGCGCGGCCGGGGCCGGCTCGGCGGCCGGCGCCGCCGCGGGCTCGGGCTCGGGCGCGGATCGGTCGGGTGACGTGGCGTCGTCCGCCGGGCGTGCTGCGTCCGGCCCCGGGGCGTCCGGGGTGGGCCGGCCGGGCGAGTCCGTCATGTCGATTGCGCTCCTCGTCCTGATGGGTGGTGACTCATCGTGGCATGCCCGTGTGGCCCCTTGGTGAACGGGCGGCCGGCGGATCCGAACGACGGGCCGGGCGGGCCGGCCGGGTGGACGACGACGGGCGCCCGGTCGCACGTTCCGGATGCCGCCCGGCGCCGGCCGCGAGGGTCGTGTCGATGGCCCGAAACGTCCGTTGCGTGCCCGGCCGGGACGGCGTACCTTCCGGCATTCGTGGTGACTCCGCACTCCCTGTGCGTGTAAATCGTCAGGGAAAAGTACGTTTTGTCACCCGAGGACGCGGCCGGAATCGGTCGGATGAGTGCAGGTCACAATCCGGTAATGCGACGATGAGGCACATGAAGGGACGCGTCCTCATCGTTGACGACGACACCGCACTGTCCGAGATGCTCGGCATCGTGCTGCGTGGCGAAGGGTTCGAGCCGTCGTTCGTGGCGGACGGCGACAAGGCACTCCAGGCATTCCGGGACGTCAAACCGGACCTGGTGCTGCTGGACCTGATGCTGCCCGGCCGCGACGGCATCGACGTCTGCCGCCAGATCCGTGCCGAGTCCGGCGTGCCGATCGTGATGCTCACCGCCAAGAGCGACACGGTCGACGTCGTGGTCGGCCTGGAGTCCGGAGCAGACGACTATGTGATCAAACCGTTCAAGCCCAAGGAGCTTGTCGCTCGTGTGCGGGCCCGCCTGCGCAGAGCCGAGGAACCCACCCCGGAGCAACTGGTGATCGGCGATCTGGTGATCGACGTGGCCGGCCATGCCGTGAAGCGGGACGGGCAGAACATCGCACTGACCCCGCTGGAGTTCGACCTCCTTGTCGCACTCGCCCGCAAGCCCTGGCAGGTGTTCACCCGCGAGGTACTGCTCGAACAGGTCTGGGGATACCGACACGCGGCCGACACCCGCCTGGTGAACGTCCACGTCCAGCGGCTGCGCTCGAAGATCGAGCGTGACCCCGAGCGTCCGGAGACGGTGGTCACGGTGCGCGGGGTCGGCTACAAGGCGGGACCGGCCTGACCTTGAGATCGTCCCGGTGAGCACCGCACAGCGGTCGCCCTCCCCGTCGGCCTGGTCCCTCGCCCTGCGTCGTGTGCGCGGCGGCGTGGGCCGGGTCATGGCGCTGTGGAACAGATCGATCCAGTTCCGCGTCGTGGCCACCACCCTCGTGCTGTCCGTCGCCGTCACGGTGCTGCTCGGCGTGGTGGTGGTCGGGCAGGTCCGCAACGGCCTGCTCGACGCGAAGGTGGCCTCCGCCCGGTCCCAGGCCCAGGGCGGCTTCGCCGATGCCCGCGCGCAGGCCGACGAGATCGCCACCAGCCCGGGCCGGCACGTCCAGGTGCCCACCGGCATGCCCGCCGGCACGCCGGCCACCGGCAACCGGGTGAACACCGGGGACTGGCTCAACGCGCTGGTCAAGCAGCTCTCCAGCGGCGGCCAGGGGGTGTACGACGTGGCCGCGACCAGTCAGGACACGGTGGACAGCCCACCCGGGTCCGGCCGCAGCCCCCGCGCGTCCGGCGACGTGGTCCCCGACTCCAGCATCCCGGCCGAGCTGCGCCGCGAGGTGGGCCTCAAGCGCGGGGTGGCGCTGCTCCAGTACACCCAGATCGTGCGCGAGGGCCAGCACGGCGAGGGCCCGGTGGAGACCACCCGCGAGGCCGGCCTGGTGGTCGGCGCCCAGTTGGAGGACCCCGACGGCGGGTCGTACCAGCTCTACTACTTCTTCTCCTTCGGTCCCGAGGAGAAGACCCTGGGCCTGGTGCGCAGCACGCTGGCCACCGCCGGGGTCTTCCTCGTGCTGCTCCTGGTGGCGATCGCGGCGTTGGTGACCCGATGGGTGGTCACCCCGGTGCGGATGGCGGCCCGGATCGCCGAGCGGTTGGCGGCGGGCCGACTGGAGGAGCGGATGCGCGTGGTCGGCGCGGACGACCTGGCCCGGCTGGGCTCGTCGTTCAACAAGATGGCGTCCAACCTGCAGAACCAGATCAGACAGCTGGAGGAGTTGTCCCGGGTGCAGCGCCGGTTCGTCTCGGACGTCTCGCACGAACTGCGCACTCCGCTGACCACCGTGCGGATGGCCGCCGACGTGCTGTACGAGGCGCGTGAGGACTTCGACCCGGCCACCCGGCGCTCGGCCGAACTGCTGCAGAACCAGCTGGACCGGTTCGAGGCGCTGCTGTCGGACCTGTTGGAGATCAGCCGGTTCGACGCGGGCGCGGCGGTGCTCGACGCCGAGCCGGTGGACCTGCGCGACCTGGTGCGTCGGGTGGTCGAGGGCGCCGAGCCGCTGGCCGAGCGGCGCGGCAGCCGGCTCGTGGTACGCGTGCCGGACAAGCCGTGCGTGGCCGAGGTTGATCCCCGGCGGATCGACCGGGTGCTGCGCAATCTGGTGGTCAACGCGATCGAGCACGGCGAGGGGCACGACGTGGTGGTCATCGTCGCCGCCGGCGAGGACTCGGTCGCGGTGGCGGTGCGCGATTACGGCGTGGGCCTCAAGCCCGGCGAGTCCTCGCTGGTGTTCGCCCGGTTCTGGCGGGCCGACCCGGCCAGGGCGCGGACCACCGGCGGCACCGGCCTGGGCCTGTCCATCGCGCTCGAGGACGCGCATCTGCACGGCGGCTGGCTCCAGGCCTGGGGCGAGCCGGGCGGCGGCTCGCAGTTCCGGCTGAGCCTGCCCAAGACCGCGGGCGGCGAGCTGGTGCGCTCCCCGCTGCCGTTGGAGCCCGAGGACTCGCGGGCCAATCGGGGCCTGGGTCCGGCGGGCTCGCCGTATCGGCGCGGCGTACGTACGGCCGGTTCCGCGGGAGGCGGTCGATGAGGCGGATCACCCCGTTCCTGGCCCTGATGTGCGTGCTGTGCGCGCTCAGTGGGTGTGCGTCGATGCCGCACAGCGGCAGCGTGCGCGAGGCGGCCAAGGGCGGCACCAAGGACCAGGGCCCGGAGCAGCAGGTGCGGGTGTTCGCCGTGCCGCCCAAGCCCGGCGAGCAGCCGCACGGCATGGTGGCCGGCTTCCTGGAGGCGGTCACCAGCGACGAACCCGACTACACCACCGCGCGCGCCTACCTGACCCCGGAGGCCCGCGCCAAGTGGGTGCCCACGCGCGAGATCGTGGTGCTCAACACGATCGCGAAGATCGAACTCGTGGCCGGTGCCGACGAGCGGACCTATCGGGCCGAGGTCTCCGGCACCCGGGTGGGCACCGTCGACAGCCGCAACGCCTACCAGCCCGAACAGCAGGCGGGCGCGCCCTACCAGGCCACCCTGCAACTGCGCCTGGGCACCGACAACCAGTGGCGCATCGCCGATCTGCCCGACGGGCTGATCCTGTCCAACGCCGAGTTCCACCGGATCTACCGGTCGGTCAACACCTACTGGTTCGCCACCTCGATGCCGCTGGGCCAGGACGTCCTGGTGCCCGATCCGGTCTATCTGCGCAGCCGGGTGGGACTGACCTCGGCGCTGGTGCGGCAACTGGTGAACGGTCCCACCGACTGGCTGCGGCCGGTGGTGGAGACCGCCTTCCCGGCCGGCACCGAGCCCGCCGACCGGGTGGTGTCGATCGAGGACAACCGCACCGCCCGCGTCCAGCTCAACCGGCAGGCCAGACTCGCCCAGGGCAAGGGCTGCGAGCGCATGGCCGCGCAACTGCTGTTCACGCTGCGCCAGGTATCGGGGGTGGACTCGGTCTCGATCACCGGCGGCGGCGCGCCGATGTGCCTGCTCTCCGACGACGACGCGGCGCACTACGACCCCACGCGGGCGGCCAAGACGCCCGGGCCCACCGGCTACTTCATCGCCAAGGGCGGCATGGTCAACGTGGTGCCCGGCGCGAACGGCAACCCGCCCGCGCTGCCGGGACCCTTCGGCGACGGCACCTACAAGGTGGACCAGATCGCCGTCTCGCGGGACCAGTTCCGACGCCGGATCGCGGGCATCGACACCGGCGGGCGCAAGTTGTGGGTCGGCGACGTGGACGGTCACGGCGAGGCCCAGGAGTGGCTGAACACCTCGCCCGGGTCGTTGTCGAGCCCGACCTGGGACGGCCGCGGCGTGTTGTGGGCGCTGGATCACACCAAGAACGCCGAGCAGGTGTTGGCGCTGTACGAGGACGAGCGGCGCCAGGTCACCAAGGTCGCGGTCGACGTGGAGGGCATCACCGCGGCCCGGATCACCGACCTGCGGTTGTCCTCGGACGGCGTGCGGGCGGCGCTGGTCCTGAACACCGGGCAGGTGATGGTCGGCCGGGTCGAGCGGCGCGTGAGCAACGGGCTGCCGGCCATCACCATCGCCGCGCCGCGTTCGGTGCTGCCCTCGCTGGTCGAGGTCAAGGCGATCTCGTGGAACGGTCCGGACCGGCTGGTGGTGCTGGGCAAGGAGGGCCAGGGCGCGCTGCAGCCGCAGATCGTGGACATCGACGGCGGCATCTCGATCTCGGTCGCCTCGGTCAACGGCATGCTGCACATCGCCGCGCCGGACGGCGCCGACCAGCCGCTGCTCGCCGACTCCGGCGAGCAGAACATCTACCAGCTGTCCCAGGGCAACAACTGGATCAAGGTGCACAGCGGCACGTACCCGGTCTACCCGGGGTAGCGCGCCCGCCCGGAGCCCGTCCGCCACGGCGCGCCATGACCGGATCGGGTGGTTGTGCGTGCGGCCGGTCCCTTTCGGGGCCGGGCGTGCGAGCGTGGGGGTATGGAACGGCGTCGGGTGCTCGCGACATGGGCCGACCTGGTGTTGCCCGTGTGCTGCGCGGGCTGCGCCGCCCCCGGCGCGCAGTTGTGCGCCGCCTGTCGGGAGGTGTTCCTCCCGGAGCCGCGGCCGGCCGACCCGGCGCCCGCGCCCGAGGGGCTGCCGCCCGTACACGCGGTCACCGCCTACCAGGGGCCGGTGCGCTCGGTGCTCGCCGCCTACAAGGAGCACGGCGCGCGCCGCCTGGCCCGGCCCCTGGGGGATGCGCTGGCCCGGTCGGTGGCCGCCGGTCTCGCCGACGCGGCCGGGCCGTGCCTGCTGGTCCCGGTGCCCTCGACCCGCGCGGCGGTGCGTCGGCGCGGTCGGGACGCCACCAGGGAGCTGGCGCTGCGCGCGGCCGGACGATTGCGCGCGGCCGGGGTCCCCGCACGGGTGCTCCCGGCACTGCGACATACCCGTCGGATCCTGGATCAGGCGGGCCTTTCGGCACATGAACGGAGGATGAACGTCCGCCGATCAATGATCGTTTCGGACAGGTTGGCGCCCTTGTTTACGGGCATTAGTGTGGTGATCGTCGTCGATGATGTTTGCACCACCGGCGCAACTCTCGCGGAGGCGACCCGTGCGGTCCGAGCCGTGGGAGGGCGAGTCGAGGCGGCGGCCGTGGTGGCCGCGACCGCCCGGCGGCGCGGGACGGAGCAGGGCCGTCGGCGACCTGGTCGGTCGGATGGGTGCCCACCCCTCCGGCATGGCGCAATGGATGGAGTTCTGCGTGGACATTGTCGTCAAGGGCCGCAAGACCGAGGTACCCGAGCGTTTTCGCAAGCACTGTGTCGAGAAGCTGGACAAGATCCGCAAGCTCGACGACAAGGTGATCAGCGTTGACGTGGAGGTGACCAAGGAGCGGAACCCGCGGCTGGCGGAGCGCTCGGACCGGGTGGAGATCACGCTGAACACGCGTGGCCCCGTCATCCGGGGCGAAGCCGCCGCGTCCGACCCCTACGCCGCACTCGACCTGGCGTGCGCGAGACTCGAGGCACAGTTGCGCAAGGCCGCCGATCGGCGGCGCGTGCACCATGGTCACCGCTCCCCCGTCTCGGTGGGCGCGGCCACTGCGGAGATCAATCACGCCGACCGGCTCAACGGAGCCGTGGTGGCGTCCGCGGAAGACATCGAGGCGGTGAAGAACGGCGAATTGAGGCCCCAGCCGCACATGGCGGGCCCGATCGAGGTGGATGGCGAAGGCCCCCTCGTGGTTCGCGAGAAGGTACACGCCGGGCGTCCGATGGCGCTCGACCAGGCGCTGTACGAGATGGAGTTGGTAGGCCACGACTTCTATCTGTTCATCGATTCGAGCACCAGGTGGCCGAGTGTGGTGTACCGCCGGCACGGCTACGACTACGGTGTGATCCACCTCAAGCCCGAGGACCGCGAGGACGGCGGACCGCAGTAGTCGCGGTCGGGCCGTCGCCGCGCGCCCTCTGGTCGTGATTCGACGCCGAAACCCCTCGGGGTTTCGGCGTCGGTTGCGTCCTCGACCCTGGCGTTCCCTGGCGAATGTTCCGCTTCGCAAGTACGTTCCGCACATAACGCCCATCAGGGCCTGGCGTCGTGGCGATCACGTGGGATCATGTCCTGGACACGGATCGTGCCGACCCAGGGGGGAAACACGGTGGGTGAACAGTCTGTTCCGGCCCGCGTGGAGCACGGCTCAGCGGGCGAACCGATTCGCGTGCTGGTGGTCGACGATCACGATCTGTTTCGCCGGGGTCTGGACATCGTGCTCGCGCCGGAGCCCGACATCACCGTGGTCGGCGAGGCCGGGGACGGCGCCGAGGCGCTGGAGGCCGCGCAGGACCTGCTGCCCGACATCGTCCTGATGGACGTGCGCATGCCCAGACGCGGCGGCATCGAGGCCTGCACCGCGATCAAGGAGGTCGCGCCCAGCACTCAGATCATCATGTTGACGATGAGTGAGGAAGAGGCCGACCTCTACGACGCGATCAAGGCCGGCGCCACCGGCTATCTGCTCAAGGAGATCTCGCACGGCGAGGTGGCCTCGGCGATCCGCGCGGTGGCCGACGGGCAGTCGCAGATCAGCCCGTCGATGGCGGTCAAGCTGCTGACCGAGTTCAAGTCGATGAGCCGGCGCGACGACGAGCGCCGCCTGGTGCCGGCGCCGCGGCTGACCGACCGCGAGATCGAGGTGCTGCGCCTGGTGGCCACCGGGCGCAACAACCGCGACATCGCCAAGCAGCTGTTCATCAGCGAGAACACCGTGAAGAACCACGTGCGCAACATCCTCGAGAAATTGCAGCTGCATTCGCGCATGGAGGCCGTGGTCTACGCGATGCGGGAGAAGATCCTGGAGATCGGCGACTGAACCGGCGCGCCTCTTGGGCGGGCCCGGGTCGGCCGGACGCGGACGCCCGGCCGAACCCGGCCGGTCAGCCCGCGAGCAGCGCGGTCAGCCGCGCGCGGGTGCTCTCGTGGTCCAGCGCCTCGATCCGCACGTCGTCGCACCCCACCCACCCGGCGGCCGCGCGCAGCGCGTCGGCCGCGCCGGCCAGCACCCGCTCGCCGACCGCGGCGCCGGCCTCGAAGGAGATGCGCCGGGCCACCAGGGTGCGTCCCTCCCGGGCCGGGTCCACCCGGCCGACCAGCCGCCCGCCCGCCAGGATGGGCATCACGAAGTAGCCGTGCACCCGCTTGGCGGCGGGCACGTACGCCTCCAGGCGGTGTTCGAAGCCGCCGAACACCCGGGCGGTGCGCGGGCGATCCCACACCAGCGAGTCGAACGGCGACAACAGCGTGGCGCGATGACGTCCGCGCGGCGGCGCGGCGAGCGCGTCGGGGTCGGCCCACGCGCCCTCGCGGGCGGCCCGTTCGCCCCAGCCCGCGACCGCGACCGGGACCAGGCCGCTGCCGGGCAGGGCGGCGTCGACCTGGGCCCGGGTCAGCCGGTACTGGTCCATCAGGTCGGCCCGGGTGGCCACCCCGAGCTGTCGGCCCGCGAGGCGCACCAGGCGGCGCAGGCACTCCGCGTCGTCGGGCTCCTCGGCGAGCAGGGCCGCCGGGACCACACGTTCCGGCAGGTCGTACACCCGCTTCCAGCCGTCGCGGCGCACGCAGACCACGTCGCCGAAGGCCAGCGCGCGCTCGACGGCGATCTTGGTCTCGCTCCAGTCCCACCACTCGCCCTTGTTCTTGGCCCCGCCCAGCGCGGTCGCGGTGAGCGGGCCCTCGGCGCGCAGGCGTTCCAGGACGGTGTCGAACGACTCCTTCGACACCTGATGACCCCACAGGTGGCCGCGGCCCCGGTAGTGCCGGCGGCGGAAGGCGAAGTCCGGCCACGTCGACATCGGCAGCACACACGCCGCGTGCGACCAGTATTCGAACGCGGTCTCGCCGGACCAGTAGGCGCTCTCGACGGTGGAGCGGCCGACCGGGCCGAGCCGGGAGTAGGGCACCAGCTCGTGTGAGCGGGCCAGTGTGGAGATGGTGTCGAGTTGTACCGCGCCCAGCGAGTGCAGCACGCCGAGCACGCCCGCCCGGCGATCGGGGGCACCCAGCAGGCCCTGCGCGGCCAGCACGATGCGGCGGGCCTCGTCGGCGGTCAGCTCGGCGTCCGGCGTGAAGGTCGGCTGTGAGGTCATGGCCGCCACCTTAGAACGTATGTTCGCATCAGGTGTCCGTGGCGAGCCGGGCGTGCAGATGTACGTCGGTGAACTCCTCGCCGAAGCCGGTGAGGCAGCCCCGCAGTACTCCTTCGAGTGCATATCCCGACGCGTTCGCGACCGCGCACGAGGCGGAGTTGGCCACCGCGTGGCGCAGTTCCAGGCGATGCAGATCCAGCGCGCCGAACGCCCAGCGGGTGAGCGCGCCGACCCCGTGCCGGGCGACCCCGCGACCGCGCGCGGACTTCAGCGTCCAGTAGCCGACCTCGGCCGTGCGCCACTGCGGCGACACCTTCCACAGCGCCACATGGCCGTGGACCTCGCCGCTCACCGCGTCCATCACCGCGAACGACGGCCCCTCGCCGCTCGCCCATCGCTGCTCGCGCGCGGCCAGCCACGCGTGTGGATCCTCGTCCTCGGGCACCGGTGGGCGGTGCGCGATCAGCTCGTCGGCGAGCGCGCCGGCGATCACGTCGACGTCGTGTTCGTTCCAGGGCCGGAGCTGAAAGCGTCCCGCCGCGATCTCCACAGGTTCCATGCCGGTCACTGTGCCGGCCCGCGAGGCTCGATCGGGCTTGCCTCCTCGCATACGATGGCCGTATCGGCGGGACGGGCCCCGCCGTGCCGTCACGTCCGAAAGGCGGGCGGGCGCCGTCGGGCAAGGAGCTCATCCAGCGTGTCTATCTTCGACAAGGTCCTGCGCGCCGGCGAGGGCAAAATCCTGCGCAAGCTCAACCGCATCGCAGATCAGATCGAGTCGATCGAAGACGACTTCAAGGACCTCTCCGACGCCGAGCTGCGCGCGCTGACGGACGAGTACAAGCAGCGCTACGCCGATGGGGAATCCCTCGACGACCTGCTTCCGGAAGCCTTCGCCACGGTGCGCGAGGCCGCGCGCCGCACGCTCGGTCAGCGGCACTACAAGGTGCAGCTGATGGGCGGTGCCGCGCTGCACCTGGGCAACATCGCCGAGATGCGCACCGGCGAGGGCAAGACGCTGGTGTCCACCCTGCCCGCCTACCTCAACGCCATCGCCGGCGAGGGTGTGCACGTGGTCACGGTCAACGACTACCTCGCCGAGCGCGACTCGGAGTGGATGGGTCGTGTGCACCGTTTCCTCGGTCTGACCGTGGGCTGCATCCTGGCCAACATGCCGCCGCACGAGCGGCGCAAGGCGTACGGCTACGACATCACGTACGGCACCAACAACGAGTTCGGCTTCGACTACCTGCGCGACAACATGGCGTGGTCGGCCGACGAGCTGGTGCAGCGCGGCCACTTCTTCGCCGTGGTCGACGAGGTCGACTCGATCCTCGTCGACGAGGCCCGCACCCCGCTGATCATCTCCGGCCCGGCCGACCAGGCCACGAAGTGGTACGCCGACTTCGCGACCATGGTCAAGCGGCTCAGGCGCGGCGAGGCCGCGAACCCGCTCAAGGGCATCGAGGAGACCGGCGACTACGACGTCGACGAGAAGAAGCGCACCGTCGCCATCCACGAGTCCGGCGTCGGCCGGGTCGAGGACTACCTGGGCATCGACAACCTCTACGAGGCGGTCAACACCCCGCTGGTCGGCTACCTGAACAACGCCATCAAGGCGAAGGAGCTGTACAAGCGGGACAAGGAGTACGTCGTCGTGGACGGCGAGGTGCTGATCGTCGACGAGCACACCGGCCGCATCCTCGCCGGTCGCCGCTACAACGAGGGCATGCACCAGGCGATCGAGGCCAAGGAGGGGGTGGACATCAAGGACGAGAACCAGACCCTGGCCACCGTCACCCTCCAGAACTTCTTCCGCCTGTACAAGAAGCTCGGCGGCATGACCGGTACCGCGATGACCGAGGCCGCCGAGTTCCACCAGATCTACAAGCTCGGCGTGGTGCCCATCCCCACCCATCGTTCGGTGCAGCGTGTGGACCAGTCCGACCTCGTGTACAAGACCGAGGAGGCCAAGTTCAACGCGGTGGTCGAGGACATCACGCAAAAGCACGAGAAGGGCCAGCCGGTCCTGGTCGGCACCACCAGCGTGGAGAAGTCCGAGTACCTGTCCGCCCAACTGCGCAAGCGCGGCGTGCCGCACGAGGTGCTGAACGCCAAGCACCACGAGCGCGAGGCGCAGATCGTCGCGCAGGCCGGCCGCAAGGGCGCGGTCACGGTGGCCACCAACATGGCCGGCCGAGGCACCGACATCATGCTCGGCGGCAACCCGGACCACCTCGCCGCGGCCGAACTCGCGCAGCGCGGGCTGACCCCGACCGAGACGCCGGAGGAGTACGAGGCGGCCTGGCCGGAGGCGCTGGAGAAGGCCAAGAAGGCGGTCAAGGCGGAGCACGAGGAGGTCTCCGACCTCGGCGGGCTGTACGTGCTCGGCACCGAGCGGCACGAGTCCCGCCGGATCGACAACCAGCTGCGCGGTCGCTCCGGGCGCCAGGGCGACCCGGGCGAGTCGCGGTTCTACCTGTCGCTGGGCGACGACCTGATGCGCCTGTTCAAGGCCAACATCGTCGAGCGGGTGCTGACCCTGGCCAACGTGCCCGAGGACCAGCCGATCGAGTCGAAGATGGTCTCGAACGCGATCAAGTCCGCGCAGACCCAGGTCGAGCAGCAGAACTTCGAGATCCGCAAGAACGTGCTCAAGTACGACGAGGTGCTGAACCGGCAGCGCGAGGTGATCTACGGCGAGCGCCGCCGGGTGCTCGCGGGGGAGAACCTGCAGGAGCAGATCGGGCACTTCATCGACGACACCGTCGAGGCGTACGTGCACGGTGCGACCGAGGGCTTCGCGGAGGAGTGGGACCTCGAGAAGTTGTGGGCCAACCTCAAGCGGCTGTACCCGGTCAGCATCACGATCGAGGAGGTCGAGGAGGAGTTCGGCGACCGCTCGGAGCTGGACACCGACCAGCTGATCGAACTGCTCCGGGCCGACGCCCAGGCCGCCTACGCGCTGCGTGAGGAGAAGCTGGGCGAGGAGGTCATGCGCGAGCTGGAGCGGCGGGTCATCCTGTCGGTGCTGGACCGCCGGTGGCGCGAGCACCTGTACGAGATGGACTACCTCCAGGAGGGCATCGGCCTGCGGGCGATGGCGCAGCGCGACCCGCTGGTGGAGTACCAGCGCGAGGGCTTCGACATGTTCAACGCCATGATGGAGGGCATCAAGGAGGAGTCGGTCGGCTACCTCTTCAACGTCGAGGTCGAGATCGAGCAGGTGCCGGAGGCGCCGAGCATCTCGATCGACAAGGCCGCGCCGCTGCCGGAGATCCACGCGAAGGGCCTGGACGCGCCCCAGCGGCCGGCGCACCTGCAGTACAGCGCGCCCACGATCGACGGCGAGGGTGGTGTGATCACCTCCGAGGAGAACTTCGACGAGGACGCGGACGAGGTCGAGGAGGGCGCGACGCGGGCCGAGCGGCGGCGGGCGCAGCGGGCGAAGCGGAAGAAGAAGTAGGCGGGTCCTCATGCCGGTTGGCGGCGGCGCGGGTCGGGTGAGGCCGGCCTGCGGGTCCTCATGCGCCGGACGGGCTGAGGGGGGCGTTGTTGGCGGTGGTCGCGGGTGGTGGCCTCGGTCGGGCTCTGGCGGCCTGCGGGTCCTCATGCGCCGGACGGGCTGAGGGGGGCGCTGTTGGCGGTGGTCGCGGGTGGTGGCCTCGGTCGGGCTCTGGCGGCCTGCGGCCTGCTGTCCTCAAGCGCCGGACGGGCTGGAGTTTGGTGGCGTAGGGCTTGAGGGCCTGCGCCCCCGGGCCCCGGGCCTGCGCCCCCGGGCCCCGCGCCTTGCGCCCCGGGCCCCGCGCCTTGCGCCTTGCGCCTGAGGGCCTGCGCCCCCCCGCGCCTCGCGCCTCGCCCCCCGCACCCCGGGCCCCGCGCCTGAGGGCCTGCGCCCCCCGCGCCTCGCGCCTCGCCCCCGCGCCTCGCCCCCCGCACCCCGGGCCCCGCGCCTGAGGGCCTGCGCCCCCCGCGCCTCGCGCCTGCGTCCCGGGGCTTGTGGAGGGGTTTGGTGGGGTGGTTGTGTGTGGGGGAGGGCCCGGGACTGTTGGTTCGGGCCCTCTCCCTTTTCAGGCCAGTTCGTCGTGTTCCAGGGCTGTGCAGAGCCAGGTGTTGGTGGGGTGGCGGGTGGGGGCGTCGCGTTCCAGGCGGAAGGCCAGGGTGAGGACCCAGGACGGGGCGCGTAGGCGGGCGTAGCCCTCGGCGATGCCTTCGGCCGGGGCGTGGCCGCCGCAGGACTCCACCCGCAGGTGCCCGACCCGGCGGGCCGCGAGGCGGCGGATCAGGTGTTGTGTGGTGCCGTAGACGGGCGCGGAGGCGTACGGGCGCAGCTGGGTGAGCGCGCGCCGGCCCGAGGCGATCTCGGCCAGCGCGTGGGCCAGCCGTTGTGAGCGCAGCCGTGCCTCGGCCGGGTCCGGTTCGGCCAGGGCGGGGACCAGGCGCAGCGCGGGCCGCGTGTCGGGTCGCGGCGCGAGCCGAGAACCGGGCCGGGAGTCGGATCCGTGTTCGGGATGGGGCAGCAGGTGGGGCAGCGGGTGCGGGGCGTGGGCCAGGTTGCCGTGGGTGAGGGTGGTGCGGCGGCCCGATGGGCGCAGCGGGATCACCTCGGCGACGGCCGCGGTGTCGAAGGGGGTTTCGCCGGCGGGGGCTCGGACCACGTACAGATGTGGTGGCGAGCCGGTGTTCGTGTGGACCATGGGTCCTCCCCGTGAAGCGGACGTGACGGTTGTGGCGCACGTCGTCCCGCTCGTTCCCCCGACCGGGACGTGTGCAGGCACTTCCTAGCCGGCCGGCGCCGCGCGGTCAACCATTCGTATGGTCACCGCTGCGATTACGCTGACGCGCGTCGACTCACGCGTGGTGGCGCCGAGTCGGCCCCGGTTTCGGCGCCCTTCGTCCCCGAAGGAGTGTCCGGATTTCACTCGATTGGAGTCGCCCGATGCGCGTGTTCATCCCTACGACGCCCGCCGGCCTGGCCGCGGTGCACGCCGCCGGCGGGATCGAGTCGGCGCCGCTGCCGGCGTACGCGGTCACCGGGGCGTTTCGCGCGTGGTACGGGAGCGACGACGAGGAGGAGCTGGAGTACGGCGCGCTGACCCGCGCCGCCGAGGGCTCGCTGCGGTTGCTCGCGGCCGAGCCGGGCGCGGTGCGTCGGGTCGTGCTCGCGGCGGACGTGCCGGACACGCTGGTGGCCGAGCGGACGCAGGACGGCCCGGGCGCGGTCCTGGTCGACGCGCGTGTGCCGCGCAAGCGAATCGCGGCGGTGCACATGGACACCGCCGACGCGGAGGAGGCGGTCGCCGCGGCGCTGGCGGGCGGGCTCACCGACGAGCTGATCGAGGCCACCGAGGAGCACGAGCTGCTGTGGTTCGCGACACAGGAGCTGGCCGACCTGCTGTGACGGCCGGCAGGGCACAATCAAGGTCCATGACGAATCGGAATCCGCACCTGGTTTGGGACTGGAACAGCACCCTGTTCCACGACTTGGACGCGATCATCGAGGCCACCAACGCCTCGTTCGCGCTGATCGGACTGCCGCCGATGACGCTGGAGCGTTATCGGGAGCTCTACTGCGTGCCGGTGCCGAAGTTCTACGAGAAGGTCGTCGGCCGGGTCCCGGACGCGGACGAGTGGATCCGCCTCGACCAGGCCTTCCAGGAGGTCTACACCCTGCACAGCGCGCGCTGCGAACTCGCCGTCGGCGCGGACGAACTGCTGCACGCCTGGCAGCGCGAGGGCGGTACCCAGTCGCTACTGTCGCTGACCGCGCACGAGGCGTTGATGCCGTTCGTGCGCCGGTTCGGGATCGAGGAGCGGTTCGTGCGGGTGGACGGGCGGGTGGGTCCGCCGGGCGGCGGCAAGGCCGAGCACCTGGTGCGGCACCTGGCCGCGCTGGAGCGGGACCCGGCCGACGTGGTGCTGATCGGCGACGCCGCCGACGACGCGGCGGCGGCGCTGCACGTGGGCGCGCGCGTGGTGCTGTACGCGGGTGGCTCGCACGCGCGGGCCGGTCTGGAGGGGGTCGGGGTGCCCGTGGCGGACTCGCTCGCCGAGGCGGTCGAGCTCGCGCGTAGCCACGTGCGCTGACCACCCTCGCGCATCGATTGTCCGGTTCGTGGGCACTGCGCATCCATGGATGCTGTGACCCGGGTGCCCCGGCCGAGCAACGAACCCGTCCACGGCTACGCGCCGGGCAGCCCCGAGCGGGCCCGCCTGCAGGAGCGGCTGGCCGAGTTGTCCGCCGTACCCGTGGACCTGCCGCACACCATCGGCGGCGAACACCGGATGGGCGCGGGCAGGCGTGTGCAGTTGGTCCAGCCGCATCGGCGCGCGGGCGAACTGGGCACCCTCGCCAACGCGACCCACGACGACGCGCGGGCCGCGCTGACCGCGGCGAAGGAGGCCGCGCCCGGGTGGCGCGCGCTCGACTTCGACGACCGGGCGGCGATCATCCTCAAGGCGGCCGACCTGCTCGCCGGGCCGTGGCGCGAGACCATCGCCGCCGCGACGATGCTCGGTCAGGGCAAGACGGTGCAGCAGGCGGAGATCGACGCGCCGTGCGAGCTGATCGACTTCTGGCGGTTCAACGTCGACTTCGCCCGGCGGATCCTGGCCGAGCAGCCGATCAGTTCCCCCGGGACGTGGAACCGGCTGGACCACCGGCCGTTGGAAGGCTTCGTGTACGCGGTCACCCCGTTCAACTTCACCGCCATCGCCGGCAACCTGCCGACCGCGCCCGCGCTGATGGGCAATGTGGTGCTGTGGAAGCCCTCGCCCACCCAGGCGCTGGCCGCGCACCACCTGATGCGGTTGTTGGAGGCGGCCGGGCTGCCGCCGGGGGTGATCAACCTGCTGCACGGCGACGGCGTGGCGGTGTCCGACGTGGCGCTGGCCGACCCGGACTTCGCGGGGCTGCACTTCACCGGGTCCACCGCGACCTTCAAGCACCTGTGGCGGGGCATCGCCGACAACCTCGACGCCTACCACGGCTATCCCAGGATCGTCGGCGAGACCGGCGGCAAGGACTTCGTGGTCGCGCATCCCAGCGCCGACCACGACGTGTTGCGCACCGCGCTGGTGCGCGGCGCGTTCGAGTACCAGGGCCAGAAGTGTTCGGCCGCCTCGCGCGCCTACATCCCGCGCTCGATCTGGGAGAGCGAGTTCCGCGAGGCGTTCCTGGCCGAGGTGGACGGGTTGTCGATGGGCGACGTGACCGACCTGAGCCACTTCATGGGCGCGGTGATCGACAAGCGCGCGTTCGCCAAGCTCAAGGCGGCGATCGACCGGGCGCACGCCGCCGACGGCCTGCGGGTGCTCGCGGGCGGGACCTACGACGACGCGGTGGGCTGGTTCGTGCGGCCCACCGTGGTGCTCGCCGAGGATCCGTGGGACGAGGTGTTCACCACCGAGTACTTCGGGCCGTTCCTGGGCGTGCACGTGTACGAGGACCGCGACTGGGACACGATGCTCCGGCAGATGGAGTCGGCCGCGCCGTACGCGCTCACCGGCTCGGTGATCGCCCGCGATCGGCGCGCGCTGGCGCAGGGCACCGACTTCCTGCGCTTCGCGGCGGGCAATTTCTACCTCAACGACAAGCCCACCGGCGCGGTGGTGGGGCAGCAGCCGTTCGGCGGCGCGCGGGCGTCCGGCACCAACGACAAGGCCGGCGCGATGCAGAACCTGATGCGCTGGACCAGCACCCGCACGATCAAGGAGACGTTCGACCCGCCGACCGACTACCGCTATCCGCACATGGGCTGAGCGCTCGGGCGTCCCGGCTCAGGCCGGTGCCTTGGCGCGCAGGATCTGGACGAACTCGCGCATCCAGGCCGGGTGGTCGACCCAGCCGCGGGCGGAGACCAGGGTGCCGTCGACGACGGCCTCGCCGTCCACCCAGGTGGCGCCCGCCGCCCGTACGTCCGGCGCGATCGCCGGGTAGGCGGCGGTGCGCCGCCCGTTCAGCACTCCCGCGGCGGCGCTGACCAGCGGCCCGTGGCAGATCTGCGCGACCGGCTTCTCGGCCTCGAAGAAGTGCCGCACGATGCGCTGCACCACCGGGTTGTTGCGCAGGTACTCCGGGGCCCGGCCGCCCGGCAGCACCAGGGCCACGTAGTTCTCCGGCCGCACCTCCACGAAGGCGAAGTCGGCCGGCCACGTGTAGCCGGGCTTCTCGGTGAAGGTGTCGTAGCCGTCGACGAAGTCGTGCACGACGAAGTTGAGCTTCTTGCGCGAGGGCCCGGCCACGTGCACGTCGTAGCCCTCCTCGCGCAGCCGCTGGTACGGGTAGAGCACCTCGAGCGATTCCGCCGCGTCGCCCGTGATCAACAGCACCTTCTTGGCCATGACGATCGTCTCCCCACCGAGTTCGTCCGCCCGTGTCGTGTCGTTGCTCCCGCACCACGGTGCCCCGAGCGTCCGCCCCGGGGCAATGGGCAATCGCCGGCGCTTCGCAACCGCGGGGCTCAGGGCAAGAGGGGTACGGGGTGTCCGGGCATAACCGAAAATTACTTACAGGGTGATCCGAGATCCCCTCTCGGCGGCCGAGGACCACGCGAGTAGCCTGACGATGCGGCGACGCCGTGCGGGTCGCGGGCCGAGACGACGGAGTCCCGGAACCACCACCGACGCGCCGACGTCGCCTGAAACAGGTACTCGCGACAAAGCGGGTACCGGCAGTACACGGCCGGGCACGCCCGGGGACGGCAATGGTCACGCAACGGCGCGCGACAGGAGCGGCAGCATCATGCAGAGCAAGCTGGACGAGGCGAAGGCGGAGCTTCTCGCCCGAGCGGCGGACGCGGCACGGGCGGCATCGTCACAGCACGGAGGCGGCGGGCCCGAGGGCCCGAACCGGGTGGACCTCGATGTCCTCCTGTCCCGCTACTACCGGCACACCGCACCCGACGACCTGATCGACCGCGACCCGGTCGACGTATACGGTGCGGCGATCTCGCACTGTCGACTCGCGGCACAGCGCCCCCAGGGCACCGCGCGGGTCCGGGCGTACACGCCCACGGTCGAGGAGAACGGCTGGGCGTCGGGGCACACCGTGGTCGAGGTGGTCACCGACGACATGCCCTTCCTGGTGGACTCGGTCACCAACGAACTCTCCCGCCAGGAACGCAGCATCCACGTGGTGATCCACCCGCAGCTGATCGTCAGGCGCACCATCGCCGGCGAGCTGCTGGAGATCGTGGACACCACCGACGCACACGGGGTGCCCGAGGACGCGCTCGTCGAGTCCTGGATGCACATCGAGATCGACCGCGAATCCGACCGCGAGGACCTGCGCGCGGTGGAGAGCGGGTTGCAGCGGATCGTCAGCGACGTGCGCGAGGTGGTCGAGGACTGGGCCAAGATGCGCGACACGTCGCTGCGGCTGGCCGACGAACTCGCCAACGACCCGCCGCCGGCGCTGCCGGAGGAGGAGATCGGCGAGGCGTGGGAGCTGCTGCGCTGGCTCTCCGAGGATCACTTCACCTTCCTGGGATACCGCGAGTACGACCTGGTCTGCGAGAACGACGAGGACGTGCTGCGCGCGGTGCCCGGCACCGGGCTCGGCATCCTGCGCGCCGACCAGGACCTGTCGGCGTCCTTCAGTCGACTGTCCACCCAGGCCCGGGCCAAGGCCCGGGAGAAACAGTTGCTGATCCTCACCAAGGCCAACTCGCGGGCCACCGTGCACCGCTCGGCCTACCTCGACTACATCGGCGTGAAGAAGTTCGACGCGGCCGGCAACGTGATCGGCGAGCGGCGCTTCCTGGGGCTGTTCAGCTCCGCCGCCTACACCGACAGCGTGCAGCGCATCCCCGTGGTGCGCCGCAAGGTGCACGCGGTCCTCGACAAGGCCGGCTTCCCGCCGGTCAGCCACGACGGCCGGGACCTGCTGCAGATCCTGGAGACCTACCCGCGCGACGACCTGTTCCAGATCGCCGTCGACGAACTGCACGACATCGTGATCAGCGTGCTCTACCTCCAGGAGCGGCGCCGGTTGCGGCTGTTCCTGCGCAAGGACGAGTACGGCCGGTTCTACTCGGCCCTGGTCTACCTGCCGCGCGACCGGTACACCACCGAGATCCGGCTCAAGATGCAGGACATCCTGCTCGCCGAGTTGGCCGGCTCCGTCATCGACTACACCGCGCGCAACACCGAGTCCGTGCTCGCCCGCCTGCACTTCACCGTGCGGGTGCCCACCGGCGCCGAACTCGGCGACCCGGACGTGGACTACATCGAGCGCCTGCTCTCCGAGGCCACCCGCTCCTGGATCGACGACTTCGGCGAGGCCCTCGTCGCCGAATGCGGCGAGGAGAGCGCGTCCGAACTGTCCCGCCGCTACGCGCACGCGTTCAGCGAGGGGTACAAGTCGGACTTCCCGCCCCGGACCGCGGTCGCCGACCTCAAGCGGGTCGAGGAACTGACCCCCGAGGCGGACTTCACGCTCCACCTGTACGAGCCGATAGGAGCACTGCCGGGCGAGCGGCGCTTCAAGATCTACCGCATCGGCGACTACGTCTCGCTGTCCGAGGTGTTGCCGATCCTGCAGCGGATGGGTCTGGAGGTCGTCGACGAGCGGCCCTACGAGCTGCACCGCGCCGACGGCACCGTGGCGTGGGTGTACGACTTCGGCCTGCGCTACGACGCCTCGGCGATGTACGGGCAGCCCGAGGACGTCAAGGAGCTGTTCCAGGACGCGTTCTCGGCGACCTGGACCGGGCGTGCGGAGAACGACGGGTTCAACGCGCTGGTCTTCCGGGCCGGGCTGACCTGGCGTCAGGCGATGGTGCTGCGCGCCTACGCCAAGTACCAGCGCCAGGCCGGGGTCACCTTCGGGCAGGACTACATCGAGGGTGTCCTCGTCTCCAACCCGCACACCACCCGACTCCTGGTGAATCTGTTCGAGGCCCGCTTCTCGCCCGGCCACCAGCAGGCCGGCACCGAGTTGGTGGACGGCATCGTGGAGGCCATCGAGGGCGCGCTCGACCAGGTCGCCAGCCTGGACGAGGACCGCATCCTGCGCTCCTTCCTGGCGATGATCAAGGCCACCCTGCGGACCAACTTCTTCCAGCACCGCGAGGACGGCGAGGCGCACGACTACCTCTCGCTGAAGTTCGACCCGCACCAGATCCCGGACCTGCCGGCGCCGCGGCCCCGGTTCGAGATCTTCGTCTACTCGCCCCGGGTCGAGGGCGTGCACCTGCGCTTCGGCGCGGTCGCGCGCGGCGGGCTGCGCTGGTCCGACCGGCGCGAGGACTTCCGCACCGAGATCCTGGGCCTGGTCAAGGCGCAGATGGTCAAGAACACGGTGATCGTGCCGGTCGGCGCCAAGGGCGGCTTCGTCTGCAAACAACTGCCCGACCCGAGCGACCGCGAGGCCTGGCTGGCCGAGGGCGTCGCCTGCTACCGCACCTTCATCGGCGCCCTGCTCGACATCACCGACAACCTCGTCGACGGCGAGGTCGTGCCGCCGGCCGACGTGGTGCGCCACGACGGCGACGACACCTACCTGGTGGTGGCCGCCGACAAGGGCACCGCGACGTTCTCCGACATCGCCAACGCGGTGGCCGAGTCGTACGGGTTCTGGCTCGGCGACGCGTTCGCCTCCGGCGGTTCGGCCGGCTACGACCACAAGGGCATGGGCATCACCGCTCGCGGCGCGTGGGAGTCGGTCAAGCGCCACTTCCGCGAGCTGGGCCACGACACCCAGACCGAGGACTTCACCGTCGTCGGCATCGGCGACATGTCCGGCGACGTGTTCGGCAACGGCATGCTGCTGTCCGAGCACATCCGGCTGGTCGCCGCCTTCGACCACCGGCACATCTTCCTGGACCCGAACCCGGAGGCGGCGGCCTCCTTCGCCGAGCGCCGCCGGTTGTTCGACCTGCCGCGCAGTTCGTGGGCGGACTACGACACGAGCCTGATCTCCGCCGGCGGCGGCGTGTACCCGCGCGCCGCGAAGTCGGTGCCGATCAGCGCGCAGGTGCGCGAGGCCCTCGGGCTGCGCGACGGACTCGTGCGGCTCACCCCGGCCGAGCTGATGAAGGCGATCCTGCAGGCCCCCGCGGACCTGTTCTGGAACGGCGGTATCGGCACCTACATCAAGTCGAGCGGCGAGTCGCACGCCGACGTCGGCGACAAGGCCAACGACGCCATCCGGGTCAACGGCGCCGACCTGCGGGTCAAGGTCGTCGGCGAGGGCGGCAACCTGGGCTGCACCCAGCTGGGCCGGGTCGAGTTCGCGCTCGCGGGCGGCCGGATCAACACCGACGCGATCGACAACTCGGCGGGCGTGGACACCTCGGACCACGAGGTGAACATCAAGATCCTGCTCAACCAGGTCACCGCCGCCGGCGACATGACCGGCAAGCAGCGCAACGAACTGCTCGCGCAGATGACCGACGAGGTCGGCCACCTGGTCCTGGCCGCCAACTACGGCCAGAACTGGGCGCTGGCCAACGCGGTGGCACAGGCGTCCAGCCTGCTGCACGTGCACATGCGGTACATGCGCCGGATGGTTCGCGACGGGCACCTCGACCGGGAGATCGAGTTCCTGCCGACGGATCGTCAGCTCCGCGAGCGGCAGCAGAACGGCCAGGCGATGACCCAGCCCGAACTGGCCGTGCTCCTGGCCTACACGAAGATCGTGATGGCCCAGGACCTGATCGCCTCCGACCTGCCCGACGACCCGTTCCTGGCCCGGCAGTTGTACCGCTACTTCCCGAGTGCGCTGCGGGCGAGGTTCGTCGAGCAGATGGACCGGCACCCGCTGCGCCGGGACATCATCACCACCGTCGTGGTGAACGAGGTGGTCAACCTCGCGGGCATCACGTTCATGTTCCGCATGCGCGAGGAGACCGGCGCGTCGGCGGAGGAGGTCGCCCGGGCGCACATCACCGCGCGGGAGATCTTCGGCGCGGACCGGATCATGGGCGCCATCGCGGCACTGGACAACAAGGTCCCGGCCGAGATGCAGACCACCCTGCGGCTGCACAGCCGGCGACTGATCGAGCGGGCCACCCGCTGGTTCCTGGGCAGCCGGCGCGAGATCGACATCGCCGCGCAGGTGGAGCTGTTCCGCGACGGCGTGGCCGAGGTGGTCGCACACCTGCCCAAGGTGCTGCGCGGCTCGGACCTGGCCTGGATGGACGGGCTGTACGAGCAGTTCACCGCGGCGGGCGTGCCCACCGAACTGGCCACCGCGGTGGCCGGGATGTCCTCGGCGTACGCGGCCCTGGACATCGTCGAGGTGGCGACCGAATCCGATCGCGGTGTGGTCGACGTCGCCCAGGTGTACTTCGACATCGCCGACCGGCTGCCGATCGCGCACCTGCTCGACCGGATCATCGAACTGCCGCGCAGCGACCGGTGGAAGTCGATGGCGCGGGCCTCGCTGCGCGAGGACCTGTACGCGGCGCAGGCCGGGCTCACCGCCGACGTGCTCGCCTTCGGCGAGCCGGAGGACACCCCGGAGATGCGGTTCAAGGCGTGGGAGGACAAGAACGCGCCGGTGCTGGTGCGGGCGCGGTCCACGCTGGAGGAGTTGCAGGAGGCGGAGAGCTACGACCTGGCGACGTTGTCGGTCGCCATGCGGGTGATCCGCACGCTGCTGCGTACGGGCGCCAAGAGCTGACCGACGCGAACGACCGCCGGCCCGCAACCCCGAGGGGTTCCGGGCCGGCGGCCTGTGGTGCGCGTGTTCCGCGAGCCTTCTACGGTTCGAGCATGAGCAGTTCGTGTCGGCTGCGCTCGCGCACGGCCCACCAGCACGGCAGGTAGACCACCGCCGGCACACCGGCCACCAGGATCGACCACGTCGGGCAGGCCATCAGTATCGCCACCAGCGCGACGAACACGTGGATCAGGCCCACCGCGGCCGCACGTCCCAGCGCGCCGGTGCCGCGCCGCAGCGCCTCGCGCACCCCGACCACGCCGAAACCGCACATCACGGCGATGCCCGCGCACAACACCGACGCGACCAGCAGCAGATCGCCGAGCCCGTCCAGGCTCTTGCGGTCGTCGCGCACCGCGAACGACATCACCGCCAGCGTGCCCGCGCCCACGCTCATCAGCAGTGTCTCGACGGCCAACGCGATCAGCAGCGTGCGGAGAAAACCGATCCGACGACTTCCCCTCATTGTTCCCCCGAAATGACGTTTTGCCCCCCGTTTGATGCGCCCCCGAACCGGTTCCGCAACAGGGGTGGCACCCTACGCCTTCGGACGATGCCACACGGAATCGCGTTCCCGACGGCGGTATCCGTAACGAGTCCGGCACGAAACGCCGAGGCCGCGAGGCGGTTGTCCGGAAGTCACCGGACCGCCCCGCGGCCGTCGCCCATCGGTCGACTACTTCACGGCGCCCGCCATCACGCCCTGCACGAAGTAGCGCTGGAAGCCGAAGAACACGAGCACCGGGACGATCAGCGACAGGAACGCGCCGGGGGCCAGCACGTCGATGTTGGCGCCGAACGCCCGGGATTGCGACTGCAGGGCCACTGTCAGCGGCGCCGATTCGGTGTCCGCGTAGATCAGCGCGATCAGCATGTCGTTCCACACCCACAGGAACTGGAAGATGCCGAGCGAGGCGATCGCGGGCAGCCCCAGCGGCAGGATGACCCGGAAGAAGATGGTCAGGTCCGTACCGCCGTCCATCCGCGCGGCCTCGAGCAGATCGCGCGGAATGCCCGCGAAGTAGTTGCGGAGCAGGAACACCGCGAACGGCAGGCCGAACGCGACATGGAAGAGCACCACGCCGGTGATCGTGCCGAACAGCCCGGTGTCCCCGTACAACTTCGAGATCGGGATCAGCGCCACCTGCACCGGCACCACGAGCAGCCCGACCACGACCAGGAACAGCCAGTCCCGACCGGGGAATTCCAGCCAGGCGAAGGCGTAGGCGGCGAGCGAGCCGATCAGGATCACCAGGAGCGTGCTGGGCACGGTGATCCAGATCGTGTTGAGGAACGCCCGGGTCATGTCCTTGTTGTCGAGCAGCTTGTCGTAGTTCGAGAAGGTCAGGTCGCTCGGCTTGCCGAGCACCTTCCACCACCCGGACTTGCTCATCTCCTGCGGATCGCGCAGCGAGGACACCAGCAGGCCGAACGTGGGCATCAGCCAGAACAGCGCGATCAGCGCCAGCAGGACCGCCGCCAGGCCGCCGCCGGTGCGGCCGACGATTCGCGAGGCGAGGCCGCGCTTGATCCCCATCTCCGGTCGTGGCGGCGGGGCGGGCTTCGTCAGGTCGGGGGCCGCGGGCGCGCTCACCGGTTCTCCCTTCGGAAGCGACGGATGTTGAACAACATCGCCGGCAGCACCAGCAGGAACAGCAGGATGCCGATGGCACTGCCCAGGCCCTGGTTGTTGCCGCCGCCGAAGGAGGCGATGTACATCTGCAGGGCCAGGACGTTGGCCTCCTTCTGCGACGAGCCCAGCGAGATGATGTACACCAGGTCGAAGATCTTCAGCACGTTGATCACCAGGGTGACCATCACCACCACGAGCACCGGCGCGAGCAGCGGGATGGTGACCCGGCGGAAGACCTGCCACTCGGTCGCGCCGTCCACCCGGGCCGCCTCCAGCGCGTCCCGGGGGATCGCGGCCAGGCCCGCGGCGATCAGCACCATCGCGAAGCCGGCCCACATCCAGATGTAGGCGCCGATGATCGCGGCGGTGATCAGGTTCGGTCCGAGCCAGTCGTAGCCGGCGAACGACTTGGCGAAGTTGGACGCGGCCAGCCGCAGTTGCACCGGGCCGTCCTTGGCGGCGGACGCGGGCAGGGTGAACGAGCCGTCCTTGCCGGTGGTCGCGCTCGCGACGGTGTGTCCGCCCCGGACCGCCTCCACCTTCACGCCCGGCAGCCCCTTCTCGCCCGGGTCGACCACGCCGGGTTTGCCGGCGTTGCCCTTGCTGAAGTCGACCCAGACCACGCCGCCCAGGCCGCCGGCGGGCGGCACGCCGGGCCGGGCGTTCTGCGCGTCACCGGGGATCTTGTTCGCGGGCAGCGCCACCAGCGGCAGCAGCGCGGTGCCGTCGGCCGCGGTACCGGCCCTGGTCACGAAGCCGCCGCCCTGGGGGGTGAGTACGGCGTCGTTGCGCGGGCGGGCGCCGGGATAGGGCGCGCCCTCGCTGAACACGTCGTGCACGCTGGTCAGCACCGCGTTGGCCACACCCTGGTCGGGGTCGCGGTCGTACACCAGTCGGAAGGTGATGCCGGCGGCCAGCATGGACACCGCCATCGGCATGAACACGATCAGCTTGAACGCGGTGGCGAAGCGCACACGTTCGGTGAGTACCGCGAAGACCAGGCCGAGCGCGGTGACCGCGGCGGGCACCACCAGGACCCAGATCAGGTTGTTCTTCAGCGCGGTGAACGTGTTGTCGTCGGTGAACAGTTCCTTGTAGTTGTCGATCCCCACGAAGTCCGACCAGCCGTCCGCGCCGAACAGGCTGCGGATCAGCGACCACACGATCGGATAGGCGACCAGGACGGCGAGCATGACGACGGCCGGCAGCAGGAACAGCCAGCCGAGCAGGGTGCCCGAACCGAGCCCGCGCGTCTCGCGCGCGGGCGTCGGCTTTGTCTTCTCGGGCACCGCGACCTGTGCGGGTGCCTTGTCACTCATGGCCGTCGATCACCCGGCCGAGTAGGCCTTGGCGGCGTCCGCCTCCAGTTTGGCCTGCGCCCCCGCGACATCGGAGGGATTGCGCAGGAAGTCCTGGAGGTCGCGCCACTCGCCTTCGCCCTTGGTGCCGCCGAACGCCGCCGGCGCCTGGTCGGAGAGGTCGAAGCGGAAGTCCTCGCCCGCCGCGATCAGGTTCTTCGCGATCCCGCGCGTGGTGTCGTCGCGGTAGGCCGCGAAGTCCAGGTTCTTGTTCGGCGAGAGGTAACCGCCCTGCTGCGCCCACACCTTGGCCGCGTCCGGCGAGGCCAGATACTTCAGCAGCGCCTGGGCGCCGGGGGAGTCCTTCATCGCCACCGCCACGTCGCCGCCGGTGACCACCGGCGCCTTGCCGGTGCCGACCGCGGGGAAGCCGAAGAACTTCGCGTCGGCGCCGATCTTGGCCTTGGTGTCCTTGATGATGTTGGTGCCGATGAAGTCGCCGCCCGCGATCATGCCCGCCTTCGGCGGATCGCCGAACGCCTGCGGTACGGACGCGGGGAACTCGGTCTGGAGCACGCCACCGGAGCCGCCGGGGAACCAGTCGCTCTTGCCGAAGACCTGGGCCAGCGTCTCCAGCGCGGCCTTCACCGAGGGATCGGTCCACGGAATCTTGTGCTTGGCCAGTTGGTCGTACTTCTCCGGGCCCGCCTGGCTCAGGTAGATGTTCTCGAACCAGTCGGTGAGCACCCAGCCGTCGGCGCCGCCGATCGCGAAGGGCGGTGTGCCCGAGTCGGAGATCAGGCCCGCGTTCTTGAGCAGGTCGTCCCAGGTCTTCGCCTCGGTCGCGCCGGCGTTCTCGTAGACCTTGGCGTTGTACCAGATCAGCGACTTGTTGGCGCCCTTGTAGTACACGCCGTAGAGCTTGTCCTGGTAGGAGCCGAGCTTTTGCCACTGGCCGGAGAAGTTGGCTTGCACGCTCTGCTGGACGTCCGGCGCGAGGGGCTTGATCCAGCCCTTTTGCGCGAACTGCTGGAGTACGCCGGGCTGGGCCAGGAACGCCACGTCCGGCGGCGCGTTGCCCTCGACCCGCTGGCCCAGGAACGTGGAGGCGCTGTCGCCGGTGGGGATGAACTCGGTCTTGGCCCCCGTACGCTTCTCGAAGTCGGCGAGCACCTTCTTGAACGCGGCCTGTTCGTCACCGGTCCACACCGCCGCGACGCTCACCGTGGTGCCGTCGAGCCTGGGTACCGGCGCACCGCCGCCGCTGGGCGTCGAGTCGCTCTTCTTGTCCTTGCCGTCGCCGTCGTCGCTGCAGGCCGCGAGACCCATGGCGAGCATCGAGGCGACCGCCAAGGCGCCCACAAGCCGCTTCACGCATCCTCCGTAATGGACAGACCCGTCTCCGGGTCGAAGAAGTGCAGTCGGTCGGTCGCCACCCGCATCACCACGCCCGCGCCCTCGCGGGCACGGGTGCGCGGGCCGAAGCGGGCCACGAGTTCGGAGTGCGCCGCGTCCGGATCGGGCACCTGCTCCTCCGCGCCGACGTCGCGTGCCAGTTCCTGGACGTCCTCGGTCACCGCCGGCGGTGCGTCCACGCTCACGTGGACCAGCACCTCGGAGCCCATCGCCTCGACCAGGTCGGCCTCGGCCCGCAACACCGCGCCCGGCGCGGGCTCGGCGCCCTCCAAGGCGGCGTCGTGCAGGTCCTCCGGCCGGATGCCGACGATCAGCGACCGCCCGGCGTATCCGCCCAGGGCCGGCCGGGCGGCGAGCACCTCGGCGGGCACGGACAACCGCTGACTGCCCACGCTCACCGCGAAGTCGCCCGCCTTGTCGCGGGTCAGCTCGCCGGTGAGCAGGTTCATCGCGGGCGAGCCGATGAAGCCCGCCACGAACAGGTTGACCGGGTGGTCGTACAACTCCTGGGGTGGCGCGACCTGCTGGAGCACCCCCTTCTTCATCACCGCGACCCGATCGCCGAGCGTCATCGCCTCGGTCTGATCGTGCGTCACATACAGCGTGGTGACGCCGAGTTCGCGGGTCAGCCGAGCGATCTGGGCGCGCATCTGCACGCGTAGCTTCGCGTCGAGATTGGACAGCGGTTCGTCCATCAGGAACGCCTGGGGCTCACGGACGATCGCCCGGCCCATCGCCACCCGTTGCCGCTGTCCGCCGGAGAGTTGGCGCGGTTTGCGGCCCAGGTGCTCGGCCAGCCCCAGCGTCCGCGCCGCCCGGTCGACCCGCTCGCGGATCTCCGCCTTGGGCAACTTCCTTAATCTGAGCCCGAATCCGATGTTGTCCCGCACGTTCAGATGCGGATACAGGGCGTAGCTCTGGAACACCATCGCCACGTCCCGATCCCGCGAGGGGATCCGGTTGACCACCCGATCCCCGATGCTGACCGTGCCCTCGCTGATCTCCTCCAGGCCGGCCACCATGCGTAACGCGGTGGTCTTGCCACATCCGGACGGACCGACCAATACCAGGAACTCCCCGTCCGCAACGCTCAGATCGAGCGAGGTGACCGCTCTCGTGCCATCGGTGTAAACCTTTCCGACCCCATCCAGAACCACTTCCGCCACGAATTTCCCCCGAGGGTGGACAGATGTCGCCTTCCGATGTCCTGTCGTACGCCTGGTGTGGCGTTCGCCACAAGCCCTGCCCCACGCAACGAGCCTTATTCGTGACTTTCGATCATCAGTGCGTAATGGGGGGACGGATGCCGGTCGCGCTCCGTATGCTGACCGTGCCGCGACTGGCGTACACGTGGAATGACCACGGGGGAGCGGTGGTTCCGCCGACGAGGTGTCGTCCGCCTGGGCACCCGGCTCACATCCCGTTGTGAACCGAGCCGGAGGAATGATGGACCGCCATGTCGAACTCGGCCGCACCGACCCGGAGATCGCGTCGCTCGTGCGGGCCGAGGAGGCCCTGCAGCAGGACACGCTGCGGCTGATCCCGAGCGAGAACTACGTCTCCGCCGCCGTGTTGGAGGCGACCGGGACGGTGCTCACCAACAAGTATTCCGAGGGGTATCCCGGCCGGCGCTACTACGAGGGCCAGCAAAACGTCGACCCGATCGAGAACATCGCGCGCGAGCGGGCCAAGTCGCTGTTCGGCGTGGAGCACGCCAACGTGCAGCCCTACTCGGGCTCGCCGGCCAACCTCGCGGTCTACCTCGCCTTCGCCCGGCCCGGCGACACGGTGCTGGGCATGGCGCTGCCGAGCGGCGGGCACCTCACGCACGGCTGGGGCGTGTCCGCGACCGGGACGTGGTTTCGGGGCGTGCGCTACGGGGTGCGCGCGGACACCGGGCGCACCGACCTCGACGAGGTGCGCGACGTGGCCCTGCGGGAGCGGCCGAGGCTGATCTTCTGTGGCGGTACGGCCGTGCCGCGCACGGTGGACTTCGCCGCGTTCGCGGAGATCGCCCGCGAGGTGGACGCGATCCTGGTCGCGGACGTGGCGCACATCGCCGGGCTGATCGCGGCCGGGGTGCACCCCTCGCCGGTCCCGCACGTGGACGTGGTGTCCACCACCACGCACAAGACGCTGCGGGGTCCGCGCGGGGCGATGCTGATGTGTCGCGCCGAGCACGCCAAGGCGATCGACAAGGCGGTCTTCCCGGGCCTGCAGGGGGGACCGCACAACCACACCACGGCGGCGATCGCGGTCGCGTTGCGCGAGGCGGCGACGGAGGACTTCCGGGCCTATGCGCGGCAGGTGGTGGCGAACGCGCGGCGACTGGGGGAGGAACTGGCCGCGCGCGGGTTCGAGTTGGTGTCGGGCGGGACGGACACGCACCTGCTCCTGGTGGATCTGACGCGGCGCGGGGTGCCGGGCAAGGTCGCGGCGCGGGCGCTCGATCGGGCGGGGATCGTGGTCAACTACAACACGGTGCCGTTCGATACCCGGTCGCCGTTCGACCCGTCGGGGATTCGGTTGGGGACGCCGGCGCTGACGTCGCGCGGCGTGGGGGTGGAGGACATGGCGTTGGTCGCCGGGTGGATCGATCGGGTGGTCGGGGGGTCGGAGGACGAGGAGTCTCGCGTGCGGGGTGAGGTGCGGGAGTTCTTGGGGCGGTTCCCGGCGCCCGGGTTGGCTGTGTAGTCGGTCGGCTCGGGTCGGTGTACCCGCCCGCTCCGCCGGTTGCGGTCGGTGCTCGGGCTGCGGGGTTACCGCGCTTCGGGCGGCGATTGGGCCCGTGGGGCTTGGTGGCTGCCGGGTTTCGGGCTGTCGGGCCTTGGGCTATCGGGCTTTTTGGGTCAGGTGCAGGGGGGCTCTGGGCCATAGGCGGGATTGCGACGGGGTGCCCAGTTGCTCGGCGGCGCGGCGGACCGCGCCGGTGAGCAGGGCCAGGTCGGTGGGGCCGTTGCCGCCGCCGACCGGGGTGGGGCGGCGGGCCAGGCGGTTGCCCATCTCCTGCCACTCCTGGCGCACGACGGTGGGGCGCAGGGTCGCCGTGCGCGGCATCCGGCCGGTCACCCGGCCGCCCTGGAAGGGGATCACCGCGCCGTCGCGGCCGCGCACGAAACCCCGGCCCGGGTAGTCCTCGTCCACGCCCGCCGCGTCCTCGACGTCGATCAGCACGCGGGAGGACTGCGGATCGTCCACGCGCAGGGCGATCCGCAGTTCGGCGCCCGCCGCGGCCTCGATCTCCAGGCTGCGGGCGGGCCGACCCGTGGTCACCAGCAGGTGTACGCCGTGCGCGCCGCCGCGGTGGGCCACCTCGGCCAGGCCCTTGACGCACCCCGGGTACGACTCGGCCAGCAGGTCTATGTCGTCCACCGCCACCACCAGCCGGGGCAGCGCTCCGCCCGGGCCCGCCCGGTACGCCTCGAACGAGGTGCCGCGCAGCAGCCCCTCGCGGCGGTCCAACTCGTCGCGCACGGCGGCGATCGCGTCGCCCGTGGCCGAGACGTCGGCGTCGGCCGGCGAGCCCACCACGTGCGGCAGGTCGGACAGCCCCTCGGGGCCCCGGACCAGCGCGATGGCCAACTCGTCGGGCCGGTTCGCCACCGCGAGCGAGCACAACACGGAGGCCAGCAACTCGGAGCGGCCCGAGCGGGCGGCCCCGCCGATCACCACGTGCGGTCCCTCGGTGGACAAATCGACGGTGATCGCCCCGCGCGCGTCCGAACCCAGCACCGCGCGCGGCGAGTGGCCCGCCTCACGCCAGCCCGCGAGCAGCTTGGCGGGGGTGAGCAGGTCCAGGTTGAGCAGGTCGAGCAGGCGGACCGACTCGGGCAGCGGCGAGGTGACCCGGCGGGTGGCCTCGCGCAACGGGGCCAGCGCGCGGGCGAAGCGGTCCGCCCACGCGGAGGACACCGCGTCGGCGACCACGTCGGTCAATCGGCGCGTGCCCGGTCCGATCAGGTCGATCCGGGTGCCCACCTCGCCGGTGACGTGGGCCACCGCCGAGCACTGCGCCGGCAGGTCCTCGGCCCGCTCGTCCAGGCACAGCGCGTGTACCCCGGCCGCGGGGCCCTCGACCAGGAGCCGGACGATCTCCGGCCGGGCGGCCAGTCGGCCGGCGCCGTCGAGCACGACCACGGTGCGTCGGACCGGCACCCGCTCGGCGGTGTCGATGCGGTCGAGCAGTTCGCCGGCGCGGGCCAGCACCTGCTCCGGGCCCAGGCCGACCAGGAGCCGGCAGTCCTGGCCCTCACCCGGTCGCAGATGCGGCAACCAGCGGGCCCAGGACCAGTCGCCGGCGGTGGCGCCGTCGGCGCACAGCACGACCAGTTCGACGTCCTGCGGCCCGTGCAGCCCGGCGAGTTGGGCGACCACGGAGCGGGCCAGACCGAGCAGCCGAAGCCGCGGTCCGGCCAGGCCGAGGACGGTGTCCTCGAGCGAGACGGTGACCGGTACGGAGAACGCGGTCAGCCTGCGCTCCGCGCCGTCGCCGGCCGAGGTCGGCGGCTCCACCAGGGTCACCCGCGACGGCAGGTCGCCGACCCCCAGGCGCACGCTCAGCGCCTCCGGGTGGCCGGCCGCACGCTCCCACAACCGGCCCACCGGACCCGGCTCGCCGGTGGCCAGCGCGTCGAGCAGCAGCGTGGCCGGGTCGGGCGACTGGTCGCGGCGCCAGCGCACCTCGTCGAGCAGCGCCGAGCGGGCCGCCGCCTCGATCGTCTCGCGCTCGGTCCCGCCGGCCCGGCGGCGCAGCGCGAACGGGCGCCGCCGCCCCGGCGCCTCCTCGGGCAGTTCGAAGCGGGCCCGGGCGGGCACCGGCAACCGCGCGCGGGCGACCCGGCGGACCTCGATGTGGCCGGTGCCGTCGGCCCGCGCCGGGGCGCCGGAGGCGTCGTCGGGCGAGCCGTAGGGCTGGGGCGGGAACGTCTGCAGGGTGGACTCGCCGACCCGCAGCAGCGATCCCGGCGGCAGGTCGACCGGCTCGCGCCCGACCGGCATGCCGTCCACGGTGGTGCCGTTGGTCGAGTCGAGGTCGGCGACCCGGATGCGACCGGGCTCTATCCACAGTTCGGCGTGCAGCCGGGACAGGTCGGGATCGCCCAGCCGCACCTCGGCCTCGGGCGCGCGGCCGATCCGTACCCCGCCCTGGTGCAGCAGGTGCACACCGCCCGCGTCCGGCCCCCCGACCACCCGCAGTTGCGCGGACCCGGCGGAGGGGGAGGGGGAACCGAGCGCGTCGACGGTGATCAGGGCGCCGTCCACCAGGGGTGGTCGGCCCACGGGGGTGTCGTCGCGCAGCCGCACGTCGCCCACCCAAAAACGTTGGCCGTCGGTGCCGGAGGCGGTCCGCAGCGCGCCCGCGATCCCCGCGAAGGTCGTACCGGACGGCGCGGTGACGAGCACGTCGGCGCCCGGTCCGGTCCGCTGCGGTCCGTGCACGGTGAGCCGGATCTGCATGCGCGCCCTCCCTCCTCCGAGCAGAAAACAAGAGGCATCCTCGCACCCACGACCGCCATGTCGCCCACGGCCGGACGGACGAAGGTTCTTGTCCGAATTTCGACCGCAAACGACCGGGTCGCCGGCGAATCGCCCGAACACGGGAGCGACTCCGACCCCACCGCGCCGACCTCCCGACGTCGACCCCGTGTCGAGTATCCGCCGAGAACCCGATCGGACAAGGTTCGACCCGGCCGGCCGAACCGTACCTGCGGTCGATGCGTCCGTACCTGAGTACCACCTAGGGTGGGAGGCAACCCGGCACCACCGCCCAGGTGGCGGACAGGACAGTGGGGAGCGGCGTGGACCGGCCGGTCGGCAGCAAGTATCTGCTCCAGGAGACCCTGGGGCGCGGAGCCAGTGGCACCGTCTGGCGCGCGAGCGTGCGCGACTCCGGCGAGGTGGTCGCGGTCAAGGTGTTGCGCGAGGAGTTGGGCACCGACCCGGACGTGGTCACCCGCTTCCTGCGCGAGCGCTCACTGCTGCTCAACCTGCGCCACCCCAACCTCGTACACGTGCGCGACCTCGTCGTCGAGGGCGAGACGCTCGCCCTGGTGATGGACCTGATCGACGGTCCCGACCTGCGCACCTACCTGCGCGACAACGGCCCGCTCCCGGCCGCCCCCGCGGCGCTGACGATGGCTCAGATCTGCGACGCGTTGAGCGTGACACACGCCGACGGGGTGATACACCGCGACCTGAAACCGGCCAACATCATGCTGGCCCGCAACGGCGACTCGCTCTACCCGATGCTGACCGACTTCGGCATCGCCCGGCTCGCCGACTCGCCCGCGCTCACCCGCACCCACGAACTCGTCGGCACCCCCAGCTACGTGGCGCCGGAGACCGCCGAGGGCCGCCCGCTCACCCCCGCCGTGGACGTCTACGCGGCCGGCGTGGTGCTCTACGAGCTGGTCGCCGGACACCCGCCGTTCCGCGACACCAACCCGATCGCGCTGCTGCACCACCACCTGACCGAGATTCCGACGCGGCCGGCGGGCATGCCCGACGCCTACTGGCTGATCACCGAGCGCTGTCTGGCCAAGCAGCCCGAGGTGCGGCCCGACGCCGCGGGTCTCGGCCGCGCGTTGCGGATGGCCGCCGACGTGGTCTCCGGCGCGCGACCCGACGACGGCTCGATCGCACAGGTGCTGGCCGCGAGCGCGTTCGGCGCCCGAGCCGGCGGCGGTGGGGCCGCCGACGCCACCCGCGCGCTCCCGCAGACCCGGGCCGGCTACCCGAGCGCGCCGACCACTCCGCCGCCGACGCCGCCCGTACCACCCGCGTCGCCGAACGCGACCCGGGTGATGAGCACGCAGCCGCCCGGCTACCCGCAGCCGCAACAACCGCCGCCCACACGGCAACAACCGCCGCAGCAGGCCCCGCACCACCCGCCGCCCGCCTACGCCGAGCCGATGCACAGCCGGCCCGGCCCGCCCGCGCAGGCCGATCCCGGCCCGCCGCCCCCACCGCCCCCGCCGCGCTACCGCCGCGACGAGGAGGCCGAACGTGAGCCCCGGCGCCGACCGCGCGCCGTGCGCGAGCCGGACGAGCCCAGGGAGCGCGAGCCGCGCGACCGCCGCGAACGCGAGCCGCGCCGGCGGCGGTTCCGGCTCACCAGCATCCCCGGGGTGGGCTGCACCATCGGCTGCCTGCTGCGGCTGGTGATCATCGGCGCGGTCCTGTTCGCCGTCTACTGGTTCAGCCCGCTGCACGACTGGGTGAACTCCGCCATCGACACCTTCGATACCGTTCGAGGCTGGTACGACGACGTCAAGGACTTCGTCACCGGCAACGACGGCGGCGACAAGGGCGACGGCAGCGGCGGTGGCGGCAAGAACTGACGCGAAGTCATCCCCCGGTCGCCGCGAGGACGGCCTCGTACACGCCGTCCTGCCCGACGGTCCCCGCATTCGGGGGTCGGCCGCGTAGGGTGCGGTCGGGGAAGTCCGCTGTGAGCACCACGCTCGCTGGGTCCACGGAGCTGCTTTGGCACGCAAGATCGGTAGCCGATACGTCGCCCTGAAGGTGCTCGGGCGCGGCGCCAGCGGGACCGTCTGGCAGGGCGAGGGCCCCGAGGGACCCGTCGCGATCAAGCTGCTGCGCGAAGACCTCGCGTCCGACCAGGTGTTGGTCGCCCGCTTCGTGCAGGAGCGCACCGCGCTGACCAGCCTCGACCACCCCAACATCGTGGGCGTGCACGACCTGGTCGTCGACGGCACCGACCTCGCCCTGGTGATGGACCTGGTGATCGGCCCCGACCTGCGGGCCCGGCTGGAGCGCGAACGGGTACTCACCCCGCGCCTGGCCGCCGCGATCGTCGCCGACGTCGCCGACGGCCTCTCCGCCGCACACGCGGAAGGGGTGATCCACCGCGACGTCAAGCCCGAGAACATCCTGATCGACACCTCGGGCGGGGTCTCCCGGGCCCGACTCACCGACTTCGGCATCGCCCGCCTGGTCGACGCGCCCCGCCGCACCCGGGCCACCCGGATCATCGGCACGCCCGACTACCTGGCCCCCGAGATCATCGAGGGCCTGCAACCGACGGCCGCGGTGGACGTGTACGCGCTGGCCACCGTCCTGTACGAACTGCTCACCGGCTGGACGCCGTTCGGCGGCGGACACCCCGGCGCGGTGCTGCGCCGCCACGTCACCGAACCGGTGCCCGGCATCCCCGGCCTGCCCGACCCGCTCGCCGCGGTGCTCGCGTCGTGCCTGTCCAAGGCGCCCGCCGCGCGGCTGACCGCCCGCGAGTTCGGCGAGCGGCTGCGCTCGGCCCTGCCCGCGCTGATCGGCCTGCCCGCGTTCGACGTGCCCGACCCCAACGGCACCGCGGGCCGCCAGGACACCCCCGTGCCGCGCCCGGCCGGCGTGGTCCCGCTGGTCTCCGGCATCTCCGAGGCCGCCGACGGCAGCCGGGACACCCACACCAACCTGACCCGCCCGGTGTTCGAGGAGGCGGTCCCGGTGCAGTCGCACCGGCGCGGCAAACCGGCGCGCGGCGGCCGGCGCCGGTGGGTCGCGGTGCTCGGCGGCGTGCTGGCCGTGGTCGTGATCGGCGCGGGCGCGATGTGGCTGGGCAAGGACGACGACAACCCGGCCCGCCCCGCCGGACAAAGCACCGGATCGCCCACCGACACCGCGCCCGGACCGACCCGCGGCTCCGAGGGACCGGCCCCGCAGCGGGCCCCCGGCAGCTACGCGTGGGCCGCGTTCGCACCGCTGCCCGCCGCGCCCGTGCTGCTCCAGGGCGGCCCCGCCGCGGCTCGGGTCGACGCGGACCGCAGCTACCTCGTGCAGCGCGACGGCGACGGCGGCCTCTGGTACGTCTCCGGCGACGGCGCGCGCTGGGGCGAATGGCGCAGGCTGCCCACCTTCCGCACCACCGACGACCCGGCGGCGGTGGCCACCGGACCCGGCCGGATGGACGTGTTCGCCGTCGGCGCGAGCGACAAGCTGCTGTATCGCGCCACGTTCGCCGACGGCCGCTTCGGCGAATGGACCAGGACGGACACCAAGACCAAGCTCACCGGCGCGCCCGCGGCGGTGGCCACCGGCGACCGGATCGACATCGTGGCCCGCACCGCGAGCGACGGCCTGGCCGCGGGGTCGCTCACCGGCGGCGGCTGGAGCGGCTTCACCACGGTGCCCAGCGCGGGCCGGATCGAGGCGGCGCCGGCGCTGACCGCGAGCGGCCCCGGCACGCTGGACGCCTTCGTGGTGCGCGCGGGCGACCACGCGGTGCTGCACATCACCAGCGTCGACGGTACCTGGCGCGAGCCGGAGCGGGTCAACCTCGCCGCGTCCGCGCGCCCGGCCGCCGCCTGGAGCCAGGCCCGGGGCCTGGTCGTGCTGGCCCGGGACGGCAACGGGCGACTGCTCGGCGCGGTGCCCGGCGAGGGCGGCTGGCGGCCGGTCGACCCGAACACCGCCAGCGCCGACGCCCCCGCCGCGGCGGCCGTCGGCGCCGACCGGGTCGACGTGTACGTCCGCGCCGACAACGGCCGCCTGCAAGGCGCCGCGTCGACCCCCGACGCGGGCTGAGTCCCGAGTCGGGCCGTCGTCCACTTAGGATGGGTGCGTGGCTGCCGTTGATCCTTCCGAAGAGCTCAAGTCCGTCGAGTCGACCATGGGGTCGATCGAGGCCGTCCTCGACCTCGACAAGATGCGGGCCGACGTGGCCGCTCTCAACGAGAAGGCGGCGGCGCCGGATCTGTGGGACGACCCCGAGGCCGCGCAGAAGGTGACCAGCCGGCTGTCGTTCCTCCAGGGCGAACTGCGCCGGGTCGAGGACCTGCGCCGCCGGATCGACGACGTGAACGTCCTGTTCGAGCTGGCCGAGGCCGAGGACGACGCGGACACCCGCGCCGAGGCCGAGAGCGAGCTGGCGGCGGTGCACAAGGCCGTCGGCGAACTCGAGGTCCGCACCCTGCTGTCCGGCGAATACGACGCGCGCGAGGCGCTGGTGACCATCCGCTCCGAGGCCGGTGGCGTGGACGCCGCCGACTTCGCCGAGATGTTGCTGCGGATGTACACCCGCTGGGCCGAGCGGCACGGCTACCAGACCGAGGTCTACGACACCTCCTACGCCGAGGAGGCCGGCATCAAGTCGGCCACCTTCGCGGTCAAGGTGCCCTACGCCTACGGCACGCTGTCCGTCGAGCAGGGCACGCACCGCCTGGTGCGCATCTCGCCGTTCGACAACCAGGGCCGCCGACAGACCTCGTTCGCGGGCGTCGAGGTGTTGCCGGTGGTCGAGCAGAGCGACCGGGTCGACATCGACGAGTCCGAACTGCGGGTCGACGTCTACCGTTCGTCCGGTCCCGGCGGCCAGGGCGTCAACACCACCGACTCGGCGGTGCGGATCACGCACATCCCGACCGGCATCGTGGTGTCCTGCCAGAACGAGCGCTCGCAGATCCAGAACCGCGCCTCCGCGATGGCGGTGCTCTCCGCCAAGCTGCTGGAGCGGCAGCGCCAGGAGGAGCAGGCCCGGATGAACGCGCTCAAGGGCGAGGGCTCGTCCTGGGGCAACCAGATGCGCTCCTACGTCCTGCACCCGTACCAGATGGTCAAGGACCTGCGCACCGAATTCGAGGTCGGCAATCCGCAGTCGGTGCTCGACGGCGAGATCGACGGCTTCATCGAGGCGGGTATCCGCTGGCGCAAAACCCAGCAGACCGCCGCCGCGTAGCCGAGACCGGCCGCCGGAAATTCCGGTGAACAAGTCGATATCACGGCCCGGGACGCCCACGATTCGGTGGGGGTCCCGGGCCGTGTGGCGTTGCGCTTTCGTGCCGATTTTCGCGGCGAATCGGAATTAACCCCCGCAACCCTCTCCGAACGCCCTTGACGCGGCATCCGCCCGGTTACCAGTCTGAACAGCGGCATTACCGCGACGCATCCGATCAGGGGAGTCCGAAGCGCATCGACAGATGGCACGGACGCGCGTCGGGTGATGCCCAACGGCGTTTGGGACCCCACCCGCGCCGGCGCGGATACGGGGATCTCATCCAACTGGGGGTTAATTGATGTCAACCAAAATGCGCGTCCGGACGGCTCGGATGGCCGCCGCTGCGCTGTTCGCGGCGGGCGCGTCCTTCGCGGTCGCCGGCGTGGCGAGCGCGACGGACGGCGGTCCGGACGACGGGTGCGAGCAGACGCACACATGCCCGGGTGGTCCGGGCGGTACCTCGACGGGTACTTCGACCGGTGCGTCGACCGGCACGTCCACGGGCACCTCCACCGGCACGTCGACCGGCACGTCGACCGGCACGTCCACGGGTACCTCGACCGGCACCTCGACGGGGACCTCCACCGGTACGTCGACGGGTACCTCGACCGGTACTTCGACGGGAACGTCCACGGGTACCTCGACGGGTACGTCCACCGGAACCTCGACGGGTACTTCGACGGGAACGTCCACGGGTACCTCGACCGGTACGTCCACCGGAACCTCGACGGGTACTTCGACGGGAACGTCCACGGGTACCTCGACCGGTACGTCCACCGGCACGTCGACGGGCACCTCGACCGGCACCTCGACGGGTACGTCCACCGGAACCTCGACGGGTACCTCGACCGGTACGTCGACCGGTACGTCGACGGGTACCTCGACCGGTACGTCGACGGGTACCTCCACGGGTACCTCGACGGGCACCTCGACCGGTACGTCCTCGGGCACCTCGGCCGGGACCACCAAGGGCAACTCGGGCGGCTCGGGCAACACCACCAAGGGCAACTCGGGCGGCTCGGGCAACACCAGCAAGGGCAACTCGGGCGGCAGCACCGGCGGCAACACCTGTGACGCCACGCACGCCTCCGGCGGGCTGGACCTGAACTGCGGCGGCGACGGGAACACCCGGACGAGCAGCGGCAACGACCAGCAGAACGCACCCGTCCGCGACTTCGGCGGCGGCGACACCGCGCCGGCGCAGCAGGCCGCGAAGAAGGAACTGGCCGAGACCGGTTCCGGCGCCAACATGGCGTTCCTGATCGTCGGCGGTGCCGCGATGGCGGCCGGTGGCTTCACCTTCACCGTGCTCCCCGCGCGGCTTCGGCGCCGGCAGCAGGCCCCCGCGGCCTGAGTCGAAGACTTGTGCCCCGGCGCGGCGGTGCCGGGGCACTGAATCCGCCGTCCCGGCGTTCCGAGCCGGGCGCACCGCGGTCATCGCGAGTGCGTCTGTGAAACGGTCGGCCCGGAACCGGGGGCGGTGGGCGGTACCCGCGGTACGCGGTCGGGCCCTGTGCCCGGCCCGAGAACGGGGCGCCCGCTCGGATCGGTCCGCGCCGGACAGCTGCCGGCAAGGGCGGGTTCGGGTTCCGGAAGCCGCGGAGCGCCGCTGCACAGCGCGAAGGCCCTGGGGGCACCCAGGGCCTTCGTCGTGTCCGGTCTCGGCTGTTGCGGGGTCTCTCCCGGCCGCCGGCGCGCTTCGGGCGGCTCAGCCGCCCACGCGGGCCAGCAGCAGCGCACACGCCAGCACGAGCAGGGCGAGTGCCGCCACCATCGCGGGGTTGATCCCGCCGGAGCCCCTGAGGCGTTCGCGACTGGCTCGACACGTCGGGCAACGACCCTCCGTGACCAGTCCGGCGCAGTTCGCACACACCAGGCGGTCCAAGGTCATCTCGACTCCTCCGCCTCGATTGCTCCGCTATCACGCATCGATACACATAACGCTCACGACGCGGCGGGAAGTTCCCGTCGCCCTCCACTGTGCCGCTTACACTCACGGAATGGCCATGCCCGACGACCACTCCGTTCGAGCCTGGGCGCCCGGCTCCCGACGGTGTGGTCCCTTGGCCTCCTCTGTGCCCCCAGCTGCATGCCCTGCCCCCTACACTGGCGCACCGTGATGCAACCGTGATCCGATTCGACAACGTCAGCAAGACCTACCCGAAGCAGCCGCGCCCCGCGTTGCACGACGTCTCCCTCGAAGTGGAGAAGGGTGAGTTCGTCTTCCTCGTCGGGTCCTCGGGCTCGGGTAAGTCCACCTTCCTGCGGCTGGTCCTCAAGGAGGAACGGCCGTCCCTGGGCAACATCTTCGTGGCGGGCAAGGACCTCGGCCGACTGTCCAACTGGAAGGTGCCCGCGCTGCGCCGCCAGGTGGGCACGGTCTTCCAGGACTTCCGCCTGCTGCCGAACAAGACGGTGTACCAGAACGTCGCGTTCGCGCTCGAGGTGATCGGCAAGCCTCGGGGCACGATCCGCAAGGTGGTACCGGAGGTTCTGGACCTGGTGGGGCTGGGCGGCAAGGAGGAGCGCATGCCCGGCGAGCTGTCCGGTGGTGAGCAGCAGCGCGTGGCGATCGCCCGGGCCTTCGTGAACCGGCCGATGATCCTGATCGCCGACGAACCCACCGGCAACCTCGACCCGCAGAACAGCGTCGGCATCATGAAGCTGCTCGACCGGATCAACCGGACGGGCACCACGATCCTGATGGCCACGCACGACCAGGCGATCGTGGACCAGATGCGCAAGCGCGTCATCGAGCTGGAGCAGGGCCGACTCGTCCGCGACCAGTCTCGCGGCGTGTACGGCTACCAGCACTGATCCACCGGACCACCCCGGCGCGGCAATCCGGCCGCGCCCCTAGCGACTAGGACATCATGCGCGCCCAGTTCGTCCTCTCGGAGATCGGAGTCGGTCTCCGCCGGAACCTGACCATGACGATCGCGGTGATCGTCAGTGTCGCGCTGTCCCTCACGCTGGCCGGAGCGGGTCTGCTGCTGCGGGTTCAGGTGAACGAGATGAAGGACTTCTGGTACGACCGGGTCGAGGTCTCGATCTTCCTGTGCGGCAAGAGCGACCACGGGCCCGGTTGTGAGGGCGGCGAGGTCTCGAACGAGCAGCGCGAGGGGTTCCGCGCGGAACTCAGCCGGATGCCCCTCGTGGAGAAGACCTACTACGAGACCAAGCAGGAAGCGTTCCAGCACTTCAAGGAGCAGAACAAGGAATCGCCGATCTCCGGCAGCGTGACCGCCGATCAGCTGCCGGAATCCTTCCGGGTCAAATTGAAGGACCCGACCAAGTACCAGGTGGTGGCGAGCGCGTTCCAGGGGCGCCCGGGCGTGCAGTCCGTCCAGGACCAGCGCAAGATCCTGGAGCCGTTCTTCAAACTGCTGAAGAACGCGCAATGGGCGGCGCTCGGGGTGATGGTCTTCATGCTCCTGGTGGCGATCCTGCTGATCGTCAACACCGCCCGGGTGTCCGCGTTCAGCCGCCGCCGGGAAACCGGGATCATGCGCCTGGTCGGCGCGTCGAACCTGTACATCCAATTGCCGTTCATCATGGAATCCGCGATCGCCGGGTTGCTGGGCGGCCTGATGGCGACCGGGTTGTTGAGCGCCGGGTTCTACTTCGGCGTGAAACAGGGGCTCGGCCAGCAGTTCAGCGCGTTCGATCTGATCGGCTGGGGTCCGGTGTTGATGACCCTGCCGTGGCTGATCGTGTTCGGCGCGGTGATGTCGGCGATCGCGTCGTTCTTCACCCTGCTGAAATACCTCAAGGTCTGAGCACCGGCCGGACACCGGGTACCCGGAGCGGCCCGAGAGCCCCGCAGCGCCACGGCGGGGGGGGGGGCTCGAACGTCTGTATGCGTCCGGATGGGTTCCGTGTGGGTTCGTATTACTTCCATACCGGTGTGTTCAGTGGCGATTCGTGTGCATTCCGCGTTTCTTGTGATCATGCGCAGAATTCGGACCAGGCGACTCGGATTGTCGGTGCTCGTGGTGATCACGGCCGCCGCGGTGGGTTTCGTGCCGGCGTACGCGGACGGCGACGACGACGGTGACGTGCGGGCCCGGAAGCAGCGCGCCGATGTGGCGGCCCGGGACATGCGGGCCGACCTGGACGCGTCGCTGGCCCGGCTGACCGCGGCGGAGAAGGCGTACGCCGAGGCCGAGGCGGCCGCGCCGGGGGCCCGGGTCGCGGCCGACGCCGCGCGGGCGAAGGTGGCCGAGGCGCAGGCCCGTACCGCCGATCTGGGCCACGCCGTGGAGCTGGCGGAGGCCGCGGTGACCACCGCGGAGGCCGAGTTGCGCGACGTGGCCGCCTCGACGCAGGCGGTGCGCGACGACGTGGCGCAGCTGGTGGGGCGGGCGTACCGCGGCGGGCAGATGGCGCAGTTGTCGATGATCCTGCGCGCGCAGACCCCCGCGGAGCTGCTGAGCAGCCTGGAGGGCTATCGGCGCATGGTGCAGACGGACCACGAGACCATCGCGCGCCTGGAGCGCACCCGGGACGCGGTGGACGCCCGCCGGGGAGAGCTGGAGCGGCGCCGCGAGGAGGCCCGGCGCAGGCACGCCGAGGCCGGGCGGAACCTGGCCGAGGTGCTCGCGCTGGAGAAGACCGCGACCGAGGCGGCGGCGAGGGTGACCGCGCTCGGCGCGCAGCGCGAGCGCGCGCTGGCCACCGCGCGCGAGGAGAAGGCGGCCGACCAGCAGCGCTACGAGGCGATCCGCGCCGAGCAGAAGCGGCTGACGGAGCTGGTCAACCGCAGTAACGCGCCTGCCCGGGGCGCCGGGGCGCAGACGTCCTCCTCGGCCACGGGCGGCGCGCTGTCCTATCCGGTCCGCGGTTCGATCAGTTCGGGCTTCGGGATGCGCTACCACCCGATCCTGGAGTACACGAAGCTGCACACCGGCACCGACTTCGCGGTCCCCGAGGGCACCGCGGTGGCCGCCGCCCGCGAGGGCACGGTGGTGCAGACCGGCTACAACGCGGCGTACGGCTACCGCGTGGTGCTCTCCCACGGGCGGGTCGGCGGCGTGGCGCTGACCACGACGTACAACCATCTGTCCCGGATCACCGTGCGCGAGGGGCAGCGGGTGGCCCGGGGCGACCAGGTCGGCCGCTCCGGCGACACGGGCTGGTCCACCGGCGCGCACCTGCACTTCGAGGTGCTGGTGGACGGCGACTTCGTCGACCCGGCACTGTGGTTGTGACGGCCGGCCCGGCTCCGGGGTAATGGGCTTGCGGCCATGCGCGAGAATGCAGGGATCATGGCGAAAGAGATCGGGCGCAAACTCATCGCCCAGAACAAGAAGGCGCGGCACGACTACCTGATCGAGGACACCCTCGAAGTCGGGATCGTGCTGACCGGCACCGAGGTCAAGTCGTTGCGGGCCGGCAAGGCGTCCCTGGTGGACGGCTTCGCGAGCATCGACGGCGGCGAGGTGTGGCTGCACAACGTGCACATCTCGGAATACTCCCAGGGCACGTGGACCAATCACACGGCGCGACGCAAGCGGAAGCTGCTGCTGCACCGGCACGAGATCGACAAGCTGGTCCAGTCGACCCAGGAGACGGGTCACACGCTGGTGCCGCTGAGCCTGTACTTCAAGGACGGCCGGGCGAAGCTCGAACTGGCGCTGGCCAAGGGCAAGAAGAACTACGACAAACGACAGACCCTGCGCGAACAGCAGGACAAGCGGGAGACGGAGCGCGTGATGTCCAAGTACGTGCGCGGGCGTCGGCAGTGAACCGGCGGCGAGGGTGACCGGCGGGGAATGAAGTGGACCGGTCCGACGTTGGACCGTACGATGTGCCTGGTTCGGCTCGAGCATGTGTGGCGAGTCGGGCCGTTCGAGCAGGACACCCTCGGGTGGTTGCTTGAAAATTCAATAGGGGGTGATCGGTTTCGACTGCGGCTGTCGAAGCAGAGGAAGCGAGCCGAGGAAGCGACAATGATCTCGTTAACCATATGTCGCAAACAAATAATCGCCGATACCAAGCGCGATTCCTTCGCCCTCGCTGCCTAAGCGAGTATCCGAAGGTGTCAGACCGGGTGCGTCCCCGCCCCGGACCCTGGCATAATCTAGGGGACTTCACCGCCCGACCCGGTTACGGGGTCGTTCGGGACAAAAAACAGTAACTGGGCCCGTCGGTGTCTTGTCCACGTGAACACCGGGGCCGAGAAAATCGTTGTGGACTGCGCTCGGAGAAGCTCTGGTTCCGCACCGTAGGACGCGGGTTCAATTCCCGCCACCTCCACCCCTGTTGAACAAAAAGCCCGGTGTGCCCGCACACCGGGCTTTTCGCATGCCCGGGCGGATGCCCGTGACACGCACGTGCGGATCGGGACTGCCGCCGGTGCGAGGTTCCGTACGCCGAAACGGCGGCCCCGGAGGGCCGCCGTCTCGTTTCGTCGAGGACACCGACCCGCCAATGCTCGCCTCTCGGCAAGTGGTCCCTCGTAGGGACTAATGGTTGGGCCCGGGGGCTTGGATCGAGCCGGTGTCGTTCACCAGCGTAACCGACCCTCCCGCCGGCGCCGGGAGATCGGCGAAGGACGAGGATCACAGTTTGCGTGGTCGGGGGGTCCGGGTAAGGCGGGCTCCCGCTCGCCCCGGCCGGCACGCCGATGTCCACGAAGTGAGACCATCGGGAGCGATGCGACGTCGGCGGAGACGGGCGTCGCAGCGATCGGAGGAGAAAGAGTTCATGCCCGCAGCGCCCAGCGCCTCGTACTCGATCACGGCTCGGCTGGAGGTCCCCGCAGGGGGTCCGTCGGTCAGTCGGCTCACCAACACGGTGGAATCCGCCGGGGGGTCGATCACCGCGCTCGACGTCACCGCGTCCGGCCACGAGCGCCTGCGGATCGACGTCACGATCGCCGCGACCTCGACCGATCACGCCGACCGGCTCGTGGAGGCGATCCGCGAGATCGAGGGCGTCACCCTCGGCAAGGTCTCGGACCGCACCTTCCTGATGCACCTCGGCGGCAAGATCGAGATGCAGTCCAAGCACCCGATCCGCAACCGCGACGACCTCTCGATGGTCTACACCCCGGGCGTGGCGCGGGTGTGCCTGGCCATCGCGGAGAACCCCGACGACGCGCGCCGGCTGACCATCAAGCGCAACACCGTCGCGGTGGTCACCGACGGCTCCGCGGTGCTCGGCCTGGGCAACATCGGCCCCAAGGCCGCGCTGCCGGTCATGGAGGGCAAGGCGGCCCTGTTCAAGCGCTTCGCGGGGATCGACGCGTGGCCGATCTGCCTGGACACCCAGGACCCGGACGAGATCGTCCGGGCCGTGCAGGTGATGGCGCCGGGCTTCGCCGGGATCAACCTGGAGGACATCTCCGCGCCGCGCTGCTTCGAGATCGAGCGTCGGCTGCGCGAGACGCTGGACATCCCGGTCTTCCACGACGACCAGCACGGCACCGCGATCGTGGTGCTCGCGGCGCTCACCAACGCGCTGCGGGTGGTCGGCAAGAAGATCCAGGACGTGCGCATCGTCATGTCGGGCGCGGGCGCGGCCGGCACCGCCATCCTCAAGCTGCTCCTCTCCGCGGGCGCGGGCCACGTGGTGGTCGCGGACGTGCGCGGCGTGGTGCACACCGGGCGCGAGGACCTGGGGACGGACCTGCGCTGGATCGCCGAGCACACCAACGAGCAGGGCCTGACCGGCACGCTCAAGGAGGCCGTGGTCGGTGCCGACGTCTTCGTGGGCGTGTCGGCGCCGAACGTACTCGACGGCTCCGACATCGCCGCGATGGCCGCCGACTCGATCGTGTTCGCGCTGGCCAACCCGGATCCCGAGGTGGACCCGGCGGCGGCCCTGGAGCACGCCGCGGTGGTCGCCACCGGGCGCAGCGACTTCCCCAACCAGATCAACAACGTGCTGGTCTTCCCGGGCGTCTTCCGCGGTCTGGTGGACGCGCAGAGCCGGCACATCAGCGACGACATGCTGCTCGCCGCCGCGCGGGCGCTGGCGTCGGTGGTCTCCGACGACGAAGTGAACCCGAACTACATCATCCCGAGCGTTTTCCACCCGGAGGTCTCCTCGGTGGTCGCCGCGGCGGTGCGGGACGCGGTGTTGGCGGAGCGTCAGAACCCTGCGGGATGATCGTCGTACTGTCGGTCCGTATCCCGGTTGCGGGGCCCCCCGAACGGCCCCGTAATCTGCCGGAACCGCGAAATCACGGGGCTTTCCCAGTGATTTGGCGTGTCCTTGATTAGCTTCCGGGCATGGATGAGTGCAGGATTCGTCCCCGGGGCAAGAACAGCGAGTTGGACTGAACCACGTTTGCGACCACGTTCCGTGGTCGTCGGCGGAGGTCAGCAAGACACGGGAGTGACACATGAACCGCAGTGAGCTGGTGGCCGCCCTCGCGGAGCGCGCCGACGTGACCCGCAAGGACGCGGACGCCGTACTGAGCGCGCTCGCCGACGTGGTCGGCGAGATCGTCGCCAAGGGCGACGAGAAGGTCTCGATCCCGGGCTTCCTCACCTTCGAGCGCACCCACCGTGCCGCCCGCACCGCGCGGAACCCGCAGACCGGCGACCCGATCGACATCCCCGCCGGCTACGGCGTCAAGGTTTCGGCGGGCTCGAAGCTCAAGGCCGCGGCCTCGGGCAAGTAAGTCCGTAGCAGCCCCGGTGGAAACCGGAAGGGGGGGGGGCCCCCCGGGGGGATCCGCCCCACCCGGGGGGTGGGGGGGGGCCGGCGGGGGGGGGGCTGCCGCGCCTGGGGGGGCCCCCGCCCCCGCGGGGGCCCCCCCGGGGGGGGGGGGGGGCGGGGTGGGGGGGGGGGGGTTTGCTTCGGGGGGGGGGGCGTTCCGTGAGGGCCAGGGT
>NZ_JBHTVA010000035.1:0-60231 GCF_042793325.1 Embleya sp. NPDC056575 | reverse complement strand
GGAGTCTGTTTGTGGGCGGCCTCTCCTCTCCCGGCGGCGCCACCGGTCATGTACGCCCCTAGCTGCCGGGGGTCACCCGGGCGGGGGGGCTTCCCTCGCTGGGGAAGCCGCCCTTCCGGCGTTGTGGGGCCCGAGCGGCCTGCGCGGCCCTCCTCGGGCCCCTGAGGCCCCGGGAAGGGGCCATCGTGATCCGAGGGGCCGCGGGAAACGGCCGACGAGCGACTAGGCGACGCTCTCGGCGACCCGCATGGGCAGCTCCACGCGGGCGCCCAGGGCCTCCAGCTTGGCCTGGAAGTCCTCGTAGCCGCGCTCGATCAGGTCGATGCCGGTGACCCGTGAGGTGCCCTCCGCGGCGAGCGCGGCGATCAGGTACGAGAAACCGGCCCGCAGGTCCGGGATGTCCAGGTCGGTGGCGTGCAGCTTGGCCGGCCCGGAGATGACCGCGGAGTGCTGGAAGTTGCGCTGGCCGAACCGGCAGGGCGTACCGCCCAGGCACTCGCTGTAGAGCTGGATCGTGGCACCCATCTGGTTCAGCGCCGAGGTGAAGCCGAGCCGCCGCTCGTACACCGTCTCGTGCACGATGGACAGGCCCGTGGCCTGGGTCAGCGCGACCACCAGCGGCTGCTGCCAGTCGGTCTGGAAGCCGGGGTGCACGTCGGTCTCCAGGGCGATCGCGTTCAGCGGCCCGCCCGGGTGCCAGAAGCGGATGCCCTCGTCGTCGATCGAGAACGCGCCGCCGACCTGCCGGAAGACGTTCAGGAAGGTCATCATGTCCAGCTGGCGGGCGCCGCGGACGTAGATGTCACCGTGCGTGGCCAGCGCCGCACAGGCCCAGGACGCCGCCTCCAGCCGGTCCGGCAGGGCGCGGTGGTCGTAGCCGCCGAGCTTGGCGACGCCCGTGATTCGGATCACCCGGTCGGTGGTGACCGAGATGATCGCGCCCATCTTCTGGAGCACGCAGATCAGATCTATGATCTCCGGCTCCACCGCCGCGTTGGACAGCTCGGTGGTGCCCTCCGCGCGCACCGCCGCGAGCAGCACCTGCTCGGTGGCGCCCACGCTGGGGAACGGCAGCCGCACCTTCGCGCCCTCGAGGCCGTTGGGCGCCTCGATGTAGAGCCCCTCGGGGCGCTTGGTGATCACCGCGCCGAACTCGCGCAGCACGCTCAGGTGGAAGTCGATCGGCCGGTCGCCGATCATGCAGCCGCCCAGATCCGGGATGAACGCGCGGCCGAGGCGGTGCAGCAGCGGGCCGCAGAGCAGGATCGGGATGCGGCTGGAGCCGGCGTGCGCGTCGATGTCGGCGACGTTGGCCTGTTCCACCTGGGTGGGGTCCATCAGCAGTTCGCCGGGCTCGTCGCCGTCGCGCACCGCGACGCCGTGCAGTTGCAGCAGGCCCTTGACGATGCGTACGTCGCTGATCTCCGGGACGTTGCGCAGTCGGCTCGGCGCCTCGCCCAGGAGTGCGGCCACCATCGCCTTGGGCACCAGGTTCTTGGCGCCCTTGACCCGAACCTCGCCTTCCAGCGGGGAACCGCCGTGAACCAAGAGCACGTCGTCTTGCATGAATCCTCGCACTTCTGTGGGTGCCGGAACCGACAGGGAAGATGGGCCGACAGCGCTACACGGTAGTCGGATCCGCGTCGGTGCCGTGGCGGGTTGTGGTGCCGAAGGGCCCGGGGAAAAGGGTCTTCGGGCCCGTGGACGAGGAGTGGGGATGGCCGGGGGAACGAGGGGCGGCAGGCTCGCGTACTGCGCGTTCGTGGTGGCGGTGCTGGTGAATCTCTACCTCCTGTTCAATCCCGGCAGTCCGGGTGACCCGGCGCCGTTCGTTCCACATCGTGACAAGATCGTGCATTTTCTCTCCTTCGCCGCCATTGCCTGGACGGGTCGGCGTGTCGGAATCGGTGTGCTGCCGCTCGGCGCGCTGCTCGTGGGACACGCGGTGGAGAGCGAGCTGGTCCAGCACTTCCTGCTGCCGCACCGCAGCGGCGACCCGTTCGATGTGCTCGCGGACGTGTGCGGGATCGGCGTCGGACTCGCCCTCGCCGGCCGACTTCCTCGCCGAGCGGCGCACTCTGACGCGGCGGTTGCGGGATCATGAGCCCTATGACCGAGGTATCGCTCACCGGACGCCTGCTCGTGGCCACGCCCGCGCTGGCCGATCCGAACTTCGACCGGTGTGTGGTCTTCCTCCTGGAGCACGACGAGGACGGCACCCTGGGCGTGGTGATCAACCGCCCCAGCCCGGTGGACGTCGACGACGTGCTCGTGCCCTGGTCCAAGATCGTCAGCGAGCCGTCCGTGGTGTTCCAGGGCGGGCCGGTCGCGATGGACTCGGCGCTGGCCATCGCCTCCGTGCCGGGCGGCGCGGAGCCGCTGGGGTGGCGTCGGGTGCACGGCGGTCTCGGGCTGGTGGACCTGGACGTGCCGCCGGAGCTGGTGGCCGCCGACTTCGGGTCGATGCGGGTCTTCGCGGGCTACGCGGGGTGGGGTCCCGGGCAGTTGGAGACCGAGCTGCGGTCGGGCGCGTGGTACGTGGTCGACTCCGAGCCGGGCGACGCCTTCACGCCGACGCCGGATCGGTTGTGGCGGGCGGTACTGCGGCGGCAGGTGGGCGAGTTGGCCATGGTCGCCACGTACCCGGAGGATCCGACGCTGAATTAGCGCGGTCGTGGGGTGGTCGCGGGGGCGCCCGCGGGGGTGGTCACGCGCGGGCTCGGCGCTCGTGCGCACGCGCCGATCGATGCCGTCGGCGTCTGGCTATCCTGGGGGGTATGACCACTCCCCAGAGCTTCCCGGAGCCGGAGCACGGGACGGGCACCGGCACGCTGATCGAGGAGACGCCGAAGCTCTCCCACGGCGACGGTGACCACGAACGCTTCGCGCACTACGTCCAGCGCGACAAGATCATGGAAAGCGCGATGTCCGGGAGCCCGGTCATCGCCCTTTGCGGGAAGGTCTGGGTACCGGGTCGCGACCCGAAGAAGTACCCGGTCTGCCCGATGTGCAAGGAGATCTACGAGACCATGCCCGCGGGCGGGTCGGGTGACAAGGACAAGAGCGGTGGCAAGAGCGGCGGCAAGAAGTAGCGGTCGCGGTAGCGGTAGTAGCAGTCGCTGAGGTGTGCGTGGGGCGTCGACCGATTCGGTCGGCGCCTCTTGCGTCGCGTCGTGGCTCGGGTGGGTGCGGGTGGTGCCGGTCGGGGCGGGATTCGACTCGCTTTTCACCCGTTGTGTTTCGGTTCCGGGGCCCGGTTCACCGGGCGGGGTTTCGGGTTGGCTCAAATCTCGGCCGGGTCCGCTCGTTTCGTGGCCGCGTGGCAATAGGGTGGGCGGCGCTGTGGACGCGACGATCTTGATGCCGTTGTCGCTCGACGAGGCCGTGGACGCCCTCGCGCGCGATCCCCGGGCACTGCCGGTGGCCGGGGGGACCGACCTCATGCCCCGTGTCAACGCCGAACTGGTGCGACCGTCGGCCCTGGTGGGCCTGGCGAAGGTCGCCGACCTGCGGCGATGGGGTTACGAGGACGGTTTCGCCATGCTCGGCGCCGGGCTCACCTGGGCCCGGCTCGCGGACGCGGACCTGGCGGCGCTCGTCCCGGCGCTGGCCGCCGCCGCCAACGAGGTGGGCACCGCGCAGGTCCGCGCGATGGGCACGCTCGGCGGCAACATCCTCGCGAGCGGCCGACCCGCCGACTCGCTGCCCGTACTCGCGGCCCTGGAGGCCACCGTGTCGTGCCGTTCGCCCGGCGGGGTGCGCGAGGTCGCACCGCACCTGCTCGAACCCCGGTCCGGTCCGATCGCCGAACAACTTTTGCGGCCGGGGGAGTTGATCACCGGCGTGCGGGTGCCGCTGCTGCGCGGGGTGCAGGAGTTCGTCAAGGCGCCGGTGGGCGCGGGCCGGTATCTGACCCTGGCCCTGGTGGCCGGGCCCGTGGTCGGCGACGTGCGCTGCGCGGTCGGCGGGGCGCATCCCGGGCCGGTGCGCGCGTTCGAGGCCGAGCGGTGGTTGGCGGGGCGGATGGACGCGCGTACCGGGCGGCTCGCGGACGGGCGCGACGCGGCCGACTTCGGCCGGCTCGTCGCCGACGAGGTGCGCCCCGATGCCGAGCAGCGGGCCGCCCGGGCGCATCTGCGGCACGTGGTCGCGGTGTGCGCGCGGCGCGCGGTACAACGGGCGTTCGGCGGATGAGCGGGCCCGGATTCGGGGACGTCCTCGGGGGCGACACGACCCCGACGACGTCGTACGTGCTGCGGGTCAACGGCGAGGCCCGGCTGATCGAGAACGCCTGGATCGGCGAGAACCTGCTGTACGTGCTGCGCGAGCGGCTCGGCCTGCCCGGTGCCAAGGACGGCTGCGGGGAGGGCGTGTGCGGCACCTGCACCGTGCAGTTGGACGGGGTCGCGGTGGCCGCGTGCCTGATCGCCGCGGCCACGCTGGGCGATCGTGAGGTCCGCACCATCGAGGACCTGGACAACGACCCGGAGACCGCCGACGTACAGCGCGCGCTGATCGAGGCCGGCGCGGTGCAGTGCGGGTTCTGCGCGCCGGGTGTGGTCGCGTCGGTGTGCGCGCTGCTGGCCCGGGTGCCCGAGCCGAGCGAGGTGGAGATCCGGCGGGCGCTCGACGGGCACCCGTGTCGGTGTGCGGGGCCGCATCCGATGGTGGACGCGGTGCGGATCGCGGCGCGCCGGCGGGTGCCTCGGGAGACGCACTCGACGATGATGTTCAACGTGATCGCGCCGCCGACGTCCGGCGGCGCCGAGTGAGCGGGCGGACCCGGTGATCGGCGAATCCGCGCCGCGCCCCGACGGTGACGCCAAGGCCCGGGGGCGGTTCTCGTACACCGGCGACCTGTGGGCGCCGGGCCTGCTGTGGTGCGTGCTGGTGCGCTCGCCGCATCGGCACGCGCGGATCCTGGGCGTCGACGCCGGGGCGGCCTACGCGGTGCCGGGGGTGCGCGGTGTGGTCACCGCCGCCGACCTGCCCGCCGGGGCGTGTCACGGGGCGATCGTGGCGGATCGGCCGGTACTGGCCGACGGTGTGGTGCGGTTCGCCGGGGAGGCGGTCGCGGCGGTGGCGGCGGAGACGTTGCAGGCGGCGCGGGCCGGCGCCGCGGCGGTGCTCGTGTCGTACCAGCCGCTGGAGCCGGCCGTCGACCCCGAACACGCTTTCGCCGGGCCGCCGTTGCATCCGGACGGGAACGTGCTGCGGCACATCGCGTTGCGGCACGGGCGGCCGGTCAGGGTGCGTCGGGACGGTACGCCCGTGGAGGAGGTGGTGGTCGAGGGGCTGTACGAGGTGCCGGCGCAGTATCAGGCCAATCCGGCCACCGACGCCGCGCTCGCGCTGCCCTCGCCCGACGGCGGGGTCGAGTTGCACGTGGCCACGCCGTATCCGCACGCGGACCGCGACCAGGTCGCCGAGTGTCTGGGGTTGCCGGCCGGGATGGTCCGGCTGATGCCCACCGGCGCGGGCGGCTCCGGGGGCGGTCGCGAGGACGTCGGACTGACCGCCGTGGTGGGGCTGTTGGCGCTGCGCACGGGGCGGCCGGTCAAGGCGGTGCTCGATCGGGCCGAGTCGCTGCGCGCGGGCGGGCATCGGCACGCGGCGCGGATGAAGTACACGCATCGGGCGGACCGGGACGGCCGGCTGCTCGCGGTGGAGGCGCAGATCATCCTCGACGGCGGCGCGTACGCCGGGGTGTCGGCGGAGGTGGTCGGGCGGTTGATCGGGTGTGCGGCGGGGCCGTACATGGTGCCGTACGCGGCGGTGGATGCGTGGGCGGTGCGGACCAACAACGCGCCGGCCGGGGCGATGCGGGGGCCGGGCGCGGTGCAGGTGTGCTTCGCGCACGAGGCGCAGATGGACAAGCTGGCGGACGCGCTGGGGATGGACCCGGTGGAGCTGCGGCTGCGCAACGCGCTGAGCACCGGGACGATGTTGACGACGGGTCAGGTGCTGGACGGGCCGGTGCCGGTGGGGGCGGCGTTGCGGGCGGTGGCCGAGGCCGCGCCGCCGGCGGCGGCGCCCGCGCCGGGGACGTTGCGCGGGACGGGGTACGCGGTCGGGCTGATGCCGCTGCTCGGGATCGAGGGGGCCGACGAGTCGTCGACGGCGACGGTGCGGCTCGACGGCGGGGTGGTGACGGTGACGTGCGCGGCGGTCGAGGTCGGGCAGGGCTTCGTGACCCTGGTGCGGCAGATCGTCGACGAGGTGCTGGGGGTGCCGGACGCGATCGTGCTCCAGGCCGGGACCGCGCTGCCGACGGCGGGGGCGCCGGGGGTGGGGCGGCACACGTGGCTGACCGCGGGGGCGGTGGAGCAGGCGGCGCGGGAGATCCGGGAGCGGCTGTTGGCGCCGGTGGCGGCGCGGTACGGGATGACGGCGCGGTTGCTGGATGTGCGCGACGGGCGGATCCGGTCCTATGACGGGCTGATCGACCTGCCGGTCGATGTGATGTACGAGGACACGGCGACGGTGACCACGGCGGGCGCGTGTCGGGCGCCGAGCACGGAGCCGTTGGACGACGCGGGGCAGGGCAACGCGTACCCGGCGGTGGCGTTTTCGGCGTGTCGGGTGGTGGTGGACCTGGATCCGGAGCTGGGCACGATCCGGGTGGTGGACGTGACCGGGTCCTACGACGCGGGGCGGGTGCTGGATCCGGCGCAGGCCCGGGTGCGGGTGGAGGGTTCGGTGGCGATGGGGGTGGGGCTGGCGCTGACGGAGGACGCCGAGGCGGTGTGGGCGCCGCCCGGGCCGTGGGACGTACCGCCGGTGCGGGTCGCCGCGTGGATCGAGGAGCCCCAACCGGGCGCCCCCTTCGGCGCGAAGGGCCTCGGCGACGCCGCGATCGTCCCGGTCCCGGCCGCCCTGGCCGCGGCCGTCCGCAACGCCACCGGCCTGGAACTCCCCCGCCTCCCCATGCGCCCAAGAGACGTAGTGGTGGACTGACGCCCCCGCCGGTGCCGCCACGGTACGGACCGCGCCTGCCGATGGTGGCTCGCGCGCCCATGCCGGGGTGTCACACGACGGAACGCACTCGGGCGCCGCCCACCCGGCGCCTCCGAGCGCGACATGCCCGGACCGGCGAGCCGCCTCGCCCCACGGCGCCGCCACACCCCACCGAGCCCCGAACCCGCCACGCCCGGCGCGCCAGGCTCTCCCGGCGTGCCCGGTGCGACGTCTGCCGATCCCGGATGCCCGCCGCCCCGCCATGCCCGCTCGGTGCGCGCCACGTCCGTCGCGCTCGGCCCGCCGTTTCGTCTCGCGGCGTCTGTCGGTCTGTCGTGCGGCGGTTGCTCGTCGCACCCTGCCCGCGCCACGCCCACCACGACCGACCTGTCCGTCGCCTTCCGCTCCCGGGCTCCGCATCACACCTTGCCTGCGGCGGCTCACGACATCCGCCGTGTCCTAGGCGGCCTTCGGGCTCGCCCCGCTGCGTTCGCCCCGGCTCGAGCCCGACGCCACGCGCCGTCGTGCCCTGATGCGGCCCTCGCCGTGTTGCCGGTCGCGGTCCCCGCGTGCACAGGGACGTGGCCCGCCTTGGGTGTGGTTCGTTGAGAAAGTGGGGTGATTGCATTGATAAGTCGGTTGATGTGACAGGGCCTAGGCTGTCTCGGTGACAGCCGTAGGGGAGTCGAAGTCCGCCGCACGACGTGGCGCCGCAGGATCCGAGGGGCGGGAGCCGGGGGTGTTGACCCGGCCCTACCGGCATCTGACGCTCGGGATCGTGTCGGTCGTCCTGTTGATCGCCTTCGAGGCGATGGCCGTGGGTACCGCGATGCCGGTGGCGGTTCGGGAACTGGACGGGGTGCAGCTGTACGCGCTGGCGTTCTCGAGCTTCTTCACCACCAGCCTGCTCGCCATGGTCGTCTCCGGCGAGTGGTGTGACACGCGTGGACCGCGGCTGCCGCTGTTCGGCGGGATCGGGGCGTTCGCCGCGGGCCTCGTACTCTCCGGCACCGCGCAGTCGATGTGGCCCTTCATCGCCGGCCGGGCCGTCCAGGGCCTCGGCGGCGGCCTGGTGATCGTGTCCCTGTACGTGGTGGTCGGCAAGGCGTATCCGTCGGCGCTGCGCCCACGCGTGTTCTCGGCCTTCTCGGCGGCATGGGTGCTGCCCTCGATCGTCGGGCCGCCGGTGTCCGGCCTGGTCACCGACCATCTCGGCTGGCGCTGGGTGTTCCTGGCGATCCCGGTGCTCGTGGTGTTGCCGATCGTGATGATGCTGCCGCAACTGGAGCGGATGGCGGGCGAGTCGGCCCCGGACGTGCGAATGAACCGACGCCGCATCGGCGCGGCGGCCGGCGCCGCGCTGGGCGCGGGCATGCTGGAGTACGGCGGCCAGGACCTGGACGTGGTCGGCATACCGCTCCTGGTCGCGGGGACCGCGCTGATGGCCGTGACGGTGCCCCGGCTGCTGCCGACGGGCACGATGCGCGCGGTACGCGGCCTGCCGACGGTGATCCTGTCCCGGGGCGTGCTCGCGGGCGCCTTCTTCACGGTCGAGTCGTTCGTTCCGCTGATGTTGATCAGCGAACACGGGCTGTCTCCGACCGAGGCGGGCCTGACCCTGACGGTGGGGGCGTTGTCCTGGGCGATCGGATCCTGGTATCAGGGTCGTTCGTCCCACGAGCGCCGTCCCGTGCTGGTCCGGGTCGGCTTCCTGTTCGTGGTGCTCGCGATCGCCGGAGCGCTGCTGGCGTTGCTGCCGGGCATGACCCCCTACACGGTCACCGCGGGGTGGTTCTTCGGCGGTATCGGCATGGGCCTGGCCGTCGCCTCGCTGAGCGTCCTGACCCTCGACCTGTCCACTCCGGAGGAATCCGGCACCAACTCCTCCTCCCTCCAGGTCGCCGACTCCCTCGGCACGATCGTCATGATCGGCATCTCCAACGCCGTCTTCGCCGCCCTCCACGAGGGTTCCGGCAAGGACGGCGGCGTCTTCGCCCTGATCTTCGCCATCATGCTCATCCTCGCCCTGGCAGGCACGTTCCTGCCCCCGCGAATCCGCCCCCGCCCCACCCGAAGCTGACCGAGAGCCCCCGGCCCGGTCGTGGGCTCGTCGATCGGCGGTGAGATTCCGGATACGGACAGCGACTCCTGCGACTACCCTGAGTCCCGAGCGCGTGCGGTATCGCGCGCCATCGGGGATGGGGGCTCATGCCGTTGCAACCGCGTTTTCGCAGATCCGCAGGCTCGCAGCGGCGGTTCGTCGACCGGGAAGAGGCCACGGCGGCCTTCGAGGCGGTGTGGACCGACACCGGGGCCGGCCTGCGAGTCGTGAACGTGACCGGTGTCGGCGGCATCGGGAAGTCGCGATTCCTGCGGGAGTGCCAGGCACGGTCGACGGCCGAGGCCCGCACCGTGCTGCTCGACCTGCAGATTCCCGCGCTGCGCGAACAGGACGCCGCCCTCGCGGTGTTACGGTCGGGCTTCGGCGCCCAGGGGGCCGCCTTCCCCCGCTACGACCTCGCCTACCTCGCACTGTGGCAGCGCCTGCACCCGCACCTGCAGATCTCACTCGCCGATGTCGCGGCCCGCCAGCAGAGCGACGTCCTGGCCGATCTCGCGGACGCGGTGGGCGGGTTGCCGGTGTTTCGGACTGTCGGCGGGCTGCTGAATCTGGCCGGTCGTTCGTCCGAGAGGTTCAAGCGCTGGCGCTGGCTCAGAAACGACGAAACCCTCCAGCGGCTCGACGACCTCGATCCCGCCGAACTCGCCGACGCCGCGACCTTCCTGTTCGCCGAGGATCTGCGGCTGGCCAGTGCGGAGCAGCGCTACCTCGTCTGCGTCGACGCCTACGAGGCGCTGGTGGGCGGCAGCACCCGGGCCGGTCGGACCGCCGGGCTGGACGCGTGGTTGCGCGATCTCGTGTCGCAGATGGACCGGGGCGTGGTGGCGATCGCCAGTCGCGAACCGCTGGGCTGGGAGACGTACGACCGCCAATGGATGGCACACACGGTGCACATTCCGCTCGACGGCCTGCCGATGACCGCGCGGGTCGAACTCCTCGAAGTGCACGGGGTCTCGGACGCGCGGCAGCGCGCCGCGCTGGCCCGGGCCAGCTCCGGCGTGCCCTTCTATCTGAATCTGGCCCTCGACGCGGACACCGGCACCGATCGCGGCGACGGAGCGCTCACTTCCGCCGTGTCGGGCGAGGAGATCCTGGAACGCTTCCTGCATCACGTGGACCCGCAAGAGGTCCGGTTGCTCGAGGTGCTCGCCGTGGCCCGCACCGTCGACTACGAGATCTTCCGCGCGGTCGCGGCCGCGTTCGGCCTCGCGGCGGATCGTCTGACCTGGGAAACGTTGACCGCGTACTCCTTCGTCCAGCCGGCCGGCCTCGAGCGGTTCCAACTGCACCAGCTGATGGCCGGCGAGTTGCGAGCCCGCCAGACGACGGAGCTGCGCCGGGCCGTGCACCGGGTGCTCCGGGCCGAGTGGCGCGCCCGTGCCGACGTCTCCGGGGCAGCGGTGGCGAGCATCCGCAGAACCACCGGGGCACAACTGCGCGAGGTCGTCTACCACAGCATGCACGCGGGGGACTTCACCCCGGCCGAACTGCTCGCCCTCACCGGGGAGATCGCCGCGAGCGGCGGCATCCGCTCGCTGGGCGGGGTGGTCGAGGACGTACGGCGGTTCTGCGCCGCGGCCGAGCAGCCGCGCCCGGATCTGGAGACCGCCGCGCGCTGCGTCGAGGCCGAGACCGCGATCCTGGTCGGGGACGTCGAGCACGCCGAGGCGCTGACCGGCGGCCTGCGCGACATCGACGGCGGCGACTCGGCCCAGGTGCGGCTGGGGCTCGCCGGGGCGGATGCGTTGCGGGTGCTCGGCCGCACCTCGGAGGCACTGGCCCGCTACTCGTCGTTGTGGCAGCGGGCCACTGTTCCCGAGGGCCGCAGCGCAGCGTTGTGGGCGGCCGACCTGTACATGGCCGGTGGGCGCTTTCGCGACGCGGAAACCGTGGTGAACGGGCTCACCGCCACCCTGCATCGCGACGAACACCTGTTGCGCGGAGACACCGCGCGGCTGATCCATCTGGGTCGACGGTTCGCGTTCGACTTCCCGGCCGCCCGCAGCAGCCTGGACCAGGCGCAACTGCACTATCTGGAGGCCGGATCCGCGGTCCATCTCGCGAACCTGGTGGTCAACCGGGCCGAGTTCCTCGCCTGGACGGAACCCGAACACGCCGGCGACGTGGCGGACGAGGCGATCACGGCGCAGCGCGAGATCGGTGCCCTGCACGAACTCGGCAAGGCGTACACGGCCAAGGCACTGGCCCTGCTTCGCTGCGGGCGCGCCGCGGAGGCCGAATCGTCGCTGGACACCGCGCTTGAGGTGCTCGGCCGGGCCCGGTACCGGTCGGGCACGGCACGGGCCCAACTGGTCCGATCACTCGCGCTGTTGCGCCGCGGCGAACCGGAGAACGCGCGCGGCACCGCGGAGTGGGCGATTCGGGAGTTCGAGGCGGCGGAGGTGTATCCCACGCTCGTCATCGCCTCGCTGTGCACCCTGCGCAGGTCGGGGCTCGATCGACCGGAGCACGCGGCCTCCCTGGCCCGGGCCCGGGCCGCGATCCGTCCCGTCGACACACTCGGCGCGCTCGAGGCGAGAGTGGACGCCTGGATCGCCGGGGTCCTGGGGGAGCGGGCATGACGCCGGATGCGATCACGCTCTATCGCGAGGCCCGCGCGTCGGGTACGAGCGCGTCCGGGTTCTACAACGACAACGTGCGGTCCGAGACGGACGACGGAGCGGTGATCGTCCGCATCCCGATCCACGGCGCGGACGGTATGGATCTGCGCGTATGGCCGGAGCAGGACGTGATCCGGGCGGTCGCGCCGTGGGTCGCCGCGGTCCCCGAGGTCCTGCACGTCTCGGCGGATCCGGTGTTCCAGATCCACCGATTCATCGCGGGTGACGTGGTGGACACGATCGCGCCGCGCGGTATGGCGGTGCCCGCGCACCTGCCGGGAGACGTGGTGCGTTTCTTCCGCGCGATGTCCGAGGTGCCGCACGACGCCCTGCCCGACCTGCCCGCCGATTGGCCGAAGGAGAGCGATACGGCCGGGTTCGGGGCACGGCTGTCGGCGGTCACGGCAGACGTCTGGCGGCGCTTTCGCGAGCCGTACGCGGCGCTGTACGCGGCCCTGGGGGTGCCTGCGGATCCGCTCGACCGGGTGGAGGCGGATTGGCCCGCGCTGACGGGGCGAGTGTTTCGCGCGCTGCACTGCGACGTGCATCGCAAGAATTTGATCGTGGCGGCGGGCCGGACGTACTTCCTCGACTGGGAACTGGCCCTGTGGGGGGATCCGCTCTACGACCTGGCCGTGCACCTGCACAAGATGGACTACCTCCCGGACGAGGCCGAGGCGGTGCGCGGCGGCTGGCTCGCGGCGATGCCGGCCGACGCGAGGACGGCGGCCGCTGTGGATCTGCCCGCGTACATCCGGCACGAGCGGGTCAAGTCGGCCCTCGTGGACACCGTTCGGTACGCCAAGTTGATCACGGCGGCGGTCGACCCGGGGACCGAGGCCCGCCTCGTCGCCTCGTTGACCACGAAGCTGAACCGGGCCAGGGCGGTCTGGGGCCTGGACGCCCGGTTGGCCGGCGAGGAGACGCGCCGGATCCTGGGCGCACACGCGCCCGCCGTCGTGGAGTGACGTCGAAGCCGACACGTCGATCCGCCGAGGGGCGGGGGGTTTGTCGGGACGCGCCTGGGACGTCGAGGTGGATGGGATTTGGGTGGGCGAAGGGCCCGGGGATTTGGGCGGAATCAGGGGTGAGCGGAGAGGTTTCGCCCGGGCATGGGGTCGTGTTCGGAGGGCCCCGATGGGGCGCTCGGGTAGCCTGAGCGCTTGTCTTTGGTTGTCTTTCGGTCTGGAGCAGAGCCGTCGCAGTGAGTACCGCAGCCGCGTCCCATCTGTCCCCGGCCTTTCCGAATCGTGCCTCGTGGGGTACGGCGAACAAGTTGCGTGCTTGGCAGCAGGGGGCCCTTGATCGGTATTTGGAGCGGCAGCCTCGGGACTTTCTCGCGGTGGCCACGCCCGGTGCCGGCAAGACCACGTTCGCGTTGCGGATCGCCTCCGAGTTGTTGGACGCGCATGTGGTGCACCAGATCACCATCGTGGCGCCGACCGAGCATCTGAAGAAGCAGTGGGCCGAGGCCGCCGCGCGCATAGGGCTGCGGATCGATCCGAATTATTCGAGTTCGTCGGGACCGGTCTCGCGGGAGTATCACGGCATCGCGGTCACCTACGCGGGTGTCGGGGTGCATCCGATGTTGCATCGGCGGCGGGTGGAGAACCGCAAGACGCTGGTGATCCTGGACGAGATCCACCACGCGGGCGACAGCAAGTCGTGGGGCGAGGCGTGCATGGAGGCGTTCGAGCCGGCCACCCGGCGGCTCGCGTTGACCGGTACGCCGTTTCGGTCGGACATCAACCCGATTCCGTTCGTGGCGTACGAGGAGGGCAAGGACGGCATCCGGCGGTCGTCGGCCGACTACACCTATGGGTACGGCCACGCGCTTTCGGACGGCGTGGTGCGGCCGGTGATATTCCTGTCCTACTCCGGCGATCTGCGCTGGCGGACCAAGGCCGGGGACGAGATCGCGGCGTCGCTCGGCGAGCCGATGACCAAGGACGCGATCAGTCAGGCCTGGCGTACCGCGCTGGATCCGCAGGGGTCGTGGATGCCGCAGGTGTTGCGGGCCGCCGACAAGCGGTTGGGCGAGGTGCGCAAGGCCATTCCGGACGCGGGTGGTCTGGTGATCGCCACCGACCACGAGTCGGCTCGGGCGTACGCGCGGATGATTCGGGAGATCACCGGTCAGGGCGCGACGCTGGTGCTCTCCGACGACGCCGGCGCCTCGAAGAAGATCGAGGACTTCTCCGCCTCCGAGGAGCGCTGGATGGTCGCGGTGCGGATGGTGTCCGAGGGGGTGGACGTGCCTCGGCTGTCGGTGGGTGTGTTCGCGACGACGATCTCGACGCCGCTGTTCTTCGCGCAGGCCGTGGGGCGCTTCGTTCGGGCCCGCCGCCGTGGTGAGACCGCGTCGGTGTTCCTGCCCTCCGTGCCGACGCTGCTCCAGCACGCGAACGAGATGGAGATCGAGCGCGACCACGTGCTGGACCGCCCGAAGAAGGAGGGCGGGATGTACGACGAGGAGGACGCCCTCCTCGCCCAGGCCAACGCGCAGAAGGACGAGCCGGGACAGCAGGAGGAGTTCGCGTTCGAGGCGCTGGAGAGCGAGGCCCGGTTCGACCGGGTGTTGTTCGACGGCGCGGAGTTCGGACTCCAGGCGCACGTGGGCAGCGAGGAGGAGCAGGAATACCTGGGGTTGCCCGGGCTGCTCGAACCCGACCAGGTGCAGATGCTGTTGCAGTCGCGCCAGGCCAAGCAGGTGGCCAAGAGCCGACGCCGGCCGGACCACGAGGCCGACCTGTCGGAGAAACCGGCCGACCAGCGCCCGGTGGTGACGCATCGTCAGATGACCGCGATGCGCAAGGAACTCAACACGATGGTGGCCGCGTGGCACCATCGCACCGGGCAGACGCACGGGCAGATCCACAACGAGCTGCGGCGGGTGTGCGGCGGGCCGGCGGTGGCCCAGGCCTCGGCGGGGCAGTTGGAGGCGCGGATCGGGAAGATCCGGGAGTGGGCCACTTCGGGGCGGTGAGTGCGGGGGCGGGGTGGCGCGCCGAGGAGGTGTGGCGTGCCTGAGCCCTCGCCCGAGCTTCGGCCCGAGCCCGAGCCGACGCCGGAGCCCGAGCCGTCCGAGCCCGCGTCGCCCCCGGTCGATGGGTGATCGACCCGGGTGAGGCTTGTGATTTCGGGTCGATGGCGGCGGTTGGGATCGTCTCGATTTCGGTGGTGGAGCGCGCTCGGGGGTCGGGGGCGGACTGCTCTTGGTCTCAGGGGTTGGGACGCGATGTCCGACTGGTGAGTACGGAGTTGCCCGGATGCCGCCCTGCGCGCAACGTGGCGAGGATCGCATGTTGTGGATTGGTTTATTTGTGACTTATGTCCTGATACATCTGATATTTTAGTTGTCCGTATCTCGGATATCCGGTGCCAAAGCTTCCCCCTCTGGTTAGCGTGATCCTCTGACGCCTCGCACAGGAGAAACCGTCCTGCGTGGGCGTGGGAACCCGTTCGGCCTGCCCGTCGAATGGTGACGAGTACGTGTCCTGGCCCCATGATCTGGCGCCGCACAGCCTCGCGAATGTGGCGTTCCGTTCGGGGATCGAACGCCGCCGCTGGACGTAATGCAACGTCACGCGAAGGGAGGGGGGCCGGTGGTCGCCGAGACGTCACAGACCCTGGACCGAGGACTCAAGGTCCTCGAACTGCTCGCCGATGCCTCGGACGGTTTGTCGGTGTACGACATCACCGCCGCACTGGGTGTCAACCGCACCGTCGTCTACCGCATTCTCGCCACCCTGGAGCAACACGGCCTGGTCCGCCGCGACGAGAGCGGACGTACGAAGCTCGGCCTCGGTGCGCTGCAACTGGCCCGTCGGGCCCACCCGCTGGTCCGCGACGCGGCGGTGCCGTGTCTGCGTCGGCTCGCCGAGGAGACCGGGGCCACCGCGCACCTGACCATCGTGGACGGCGTGGAGGCCCTCGTGGTCGCCGTGGCCGAACCCACCTGGACCGACTACCACGTGGCCTACCGGGTCGGCTCGCGGCACGCGCTGGACGCGGGTGCGGCGGGGTTGGCGATCCTGGCCGCGCGTCGGGTGATGGCCGGGCTGGACGGGCCCAGGTCCTATGTGTACGCCCCGGGCGACGGTCGGAACACGGTGCCGGGGATCGCCGCGGCTGTGCCGGACCTGGCGGCGGTGGAATCGAGCGTCGGGATCGTCTCGCTCGGCAACCTGGACACCGAACGCCTGGGGCGTCGGGTGGCCGAGGCGGCGGCCGAACTGTCCAACGAACTGGGCGGCGTGCGGGTGTCCGCGGCGTAGGGTCGGGGTCGGAGCGGTGCCTGCGGGGGCGGTGACGCGAGTCCGGTACGGCGTGGACTGTCGCGCCGTGTTTAATTGCCAAGCGTGGCCCGAACCAAGCTCACCCTGCCGGTGTCTCTGCTCCTCGTCGCATGCCTTTTCGGCTTCGCGTTCCTGGTGCCGATGCCGTACGTCCTGATCACGCCGGGCTCGGTCGCCGACACGCTCGGGGACGACGGGGGGCGGCCGGTGGTCGAGATCTCGGGGCCGGCTCCCGTATACCCGACGACCGGGCACCTGTTGCTGACCACGATCCACGCGAGCGGGCGGAACGAGAAGCATCGCCTCGGGTCGCTGCTTTCCGCGTGGTGGGACGAGGAGGAGTCGGTGGTGCCTCGGAAGTCGATCTACCCGGACGGCAAATCGGTCGAGCAGGTCGTCGAGACCAACGTCAAGGACATGGTCAAGTCGCAGGACAGCGCGACGGTCGCGGCGCTTCGGTATCTGGGCAAGTCACCGGAGGACGTCAAGGTCACGTTGCACCTGTCCGATGTCGGCGGGCCCAGTGCCGGGCTGTTCTTCGCGCTGGGCATCGTGGACAAGATGACCGAGGGGCCGTTGACCGGCGGGCGGACGATTGCCGGTACGGGGGCGATCGACACGAACGGCAAGGTCGGCGAGATCGGTGGGTTGCCGATGAAGTTGTTGGCGGCGAAGCGGGCGGGGGCGACGGTGTTCATCCTGCCGAAGGGTGAATGCGGCGAGGCCGGGCGGGTGGGGGATTCGGGCTTGAAGCTGATTCCGGTGGAGACGCTCTCGGGGGCGGTCGATGCGTTGAACGCGCTCAACGCCGGGGGCAAGGTTCCGTCGTGTTGACGCCTTCGGCCTCGATCGCCGGCCGGGCCGGATGGTCGTTCGGCTGACGTCGGGCTTGGGTGGGCTTCGGCGATCGCCGCGATGCCCATGATCATCCGGGGGACACCCGGATGCCGCTGTGCGGCGCCGGCCAGGCCGGTGGCAGCTCGATCCGGAGCGGGATCGTCACGCGGTCATCCCGATCCCGCGTGCGGCGTCCACAAGCTGTGGATCGACCCCGGCCGGCCCGACGATCGTGTTGCGCACGATCGGGAGCGGCGCGTACGACACCAGCGCGACCACGGTCGGCGCGACGCCGAGTGCCGACCGCCGGCGGTTACCGCCGCCCGTCGCCCCCGCTCACCCCTCCGTCACCGCGCACTCGACCAGGGGCAACACCCGATACGGCACCGGGTTCTCCGTCGCGATCGTCGTGGAGGCGCGGACCACCGCCTCCAGCTCGACGATCCCCTCGATCACCTGTTGCAGATGCGCGTTGGAGCGGGCCACGATCCGGCACAGCAGGTCGCCCCGACCGGTGATCGTGTGCACCTCCAGCACCTGCGGCACACACTCCAGGTGTTTGCGCACGTCACGCCCCTGCCCCTGGCGGATCTCCAGGGTCATGAACGCGGTCACCGGGAAGCCGAGCGTGGCCGGGTCCACGTCCGGCCCGAAGCCCCTGATCACGCCGCCCTCGCGCAGCCGGTCCAGGCGCGCCTGTACCGTCCCGCGCGCCACGGCGAGCCGGCGCGAACACTCCACGACACCGATCCGCGGCGTGTCCACCAACAACCTGATCAGCGCGGCATCCAACCGGTCGATCTGCACGGTGCCCTCCCTCGGTGTACTCGGTTCCCGGTGCCTACCCTGGGGCCATTCACGGCCACACCGGGAGGCAGCATGACGACCGACCTGATCGCGGCGCTGCGGGAGGATCTACCCGCGCACGTCCTGGTGACGGACGCGGACATCGCCGCATCGTACGCGCGTGACATGGCCGGCCTGTGTGCGGCCGGTAACCCTGGGGTGGTGGTCCTCGCCGAGACCACCGAACAGGTGCGGCACGTGATGCGAGTGGCCACCCGGCTGCGGGTGCCGGTGGTCCCGCAGGGCGCCCGGACCGGGCTGTCGGGCGGGGCCAACGCGGTCGACGGCTGCATCGTGCTGTCGCTCGTACGGATGAACCGGATCCTGCGCGTCGACCCCGTGGACCGGATCGCCGTGGTCGAGCCGGGTGTGGTCAACGCCGACCTGTCCAAGGCCACGGCCGAGTTCGGCCTGGTGTACCCGCCGGACCCCTCCAGCTGGGAGACCTGCACGATCGGCGGCAACATCGGTACCGGCGCGGGCGGGCTGTGCTGCGTCAAGTACGGCGTGACCGCCGAGTACGTGCTCGGCCTGGAGGTCGTGCTCGCCGACGGGCGGGTCCTGCACACCGGGCGGCAGACCGCCAAGGGTGTCGCGGGCTACGACCTGACCCGCCTGTTCGTCGGCGCCGAGGGCACGCTCGGCGTGGTCACCCGGGCCACCCTGGCGCTGCGCCCCACCCCGCCGCCCGCGTTGGTGACGGTGGCCCAGTTCGCCGACACCGCCTCGGCGGCCCGCGCGGTCTCCGCGATCATGGCGGCCGGGCACACGCCCTCGCTGATGGAGCTGATGGACGGCACCACGCTGCGGGCGGTGAACGCGCTGGCCGCCATGGGCCTGCCCGAGCACAGCGCGGCGCTGCTCCTGATCGCCGTGGACACCCCGGAGCCGGCCGCCGAGCTGGCCGCGATCGAGGCGATCTGTACCGGGGCGGGCGCGTTCGAGGCGTTCACCGCCGAGGACGCCGAGGACTCGGCGATGTTCATGCAGGCCCGCCGGCTCGCGCTGCCGGCCCTGGAGCGGCTGGGCACGAGCATGATCGACGACGTCGCGGTACCGCGTTCGCGACTGGGCGACATGCTCGACGGGGTGGCCGCGATCGCCGAGCGCCACGACACGGTGATCGGGGTGTGCGCGCACGCGGGCGACGGGAACACCCACCCGATCGTGATCTTCGACGCGACCGACCCGGCCGCGGTCGAGCGGGCCGGTCTCGCGTTCGACGCGATCATGCGACTGGGCTTGGACCTCGGCGGCACGATCACCGGCGAACACGGCGTGGGCGTACTCAAGCGGGAGTGGCTGGCGGAGGAACTGGGGCCGGTGGGCGTCGAGGTGCAGCGCGGCATCAAGGCGGCGTTCGACCCGCTGGGCATCCTCAACCCGGGCAAGGTGGTCTGAGGGTGGGCCGAGCGAACCCGGAGCGGGGGATCCGGAGCGGGGACATCCGGAGCACCCGCTGCTCCCTCGGAGGTCCTGTCGACTGCTCCCGGGGTGGCATGCCCCGGGGGTACGTCGGGGTTCGGGTCGTCCTCGGGTAGTAGGCGTGATCGGCACTCCCGGCCGACGCCCGAATGGGGGTACGACACCTAGGTTTGGATACGTCGCCCCTGCTGGGGCGCACGGTGTCGCCCTCTCGGGCGGACCGGGGTGCGTTCGGAGGTGGCGGTCGTGGAGAAGCGGGACAGTCGAGAGGTACGAGTCGCGGCGATCGCGCTGCGCCGCCGTCGACAGGCACGCGCGCAGGCCACCGCCCGTCTCGTCACCGCGATCCGCCGAGCCGCCTGACCGGCTCCCCTCACGATGTACGCCCCCGCCGCCCGGCGGCGCCGTCCACGCCGCCGGCGGTCGGGCGGTCCGGTTCGACCGCGGACTCGTCGACCTCGGGCGGGTCGTCCGGGCACTGCGGATCCAGGGACACATGGTCCCTGGATACCGCTTCGGCCAGGGCCGATGCTGGGGGCATGAGCGATCGACGCGAACTCGCCGGCTTCCTGACGCGCAGCCGGGAGCGGTTGTCCCCGGCCGACGTGGGGTTGCCCGACGGCTCCCGGCGGCGCACCGCGGGGCTGCGGCGCGAGGAGGTCGCGCGGCTGGCCGGGATGTCGGTCGACTACTACGCGCGGCTGGAGCAGAACCGGGTCCCCAACCCGTCGTCGCACCTGCTCGCCGCGCTGGCCCGCGCGCTGCGGTTGGACCAGGACGGTCGCGATCACCTCTTCCACCTTGCCGGGCAGGTACCGCCGGGGCGCTCGTCGGGCCGCGACGCGCACGTGCCGCCGGCGATGTTGCTGGTGCTCGATCGGCTGCACGACGTGCCGGCGCAGGTGATCTCCGATCTGGGCGACGTGCTCGCGCAGAACACGATGGCGGTCGCGTTGATGGGGCCGGGGGTCGGACGCAACATCCTGGTGCGGTGGTTCACCGAGCCGGACTCGCGGTCGCGCTTCCGGGCGGAGGACGCGGATGCCGCCTCCCGTACCCACGTGGCCGATCTGCGGGCCACGGTCGGGCGGCGGGCCGGCGATCCCCGGGCGGCGGCGCTGGTGGCGCAACTGTCGGCGGGGTCGGCGGAGTTCGCGGAGTTGTGGGCCGCGCACGATGTGGCGGTGCGGCAGTCGACGGACAAGACGTTCCGACATCCGTCGATCGGCGACATCACGGTGCGGTGCCAGGTGCTGGTCGCGGCCGAGGCGGATCAGCGGCTGATCGTGTACACGGCCGAGCCGGGGAGCCGGGCGGCGGAGCAGTTGGCGCTGCTTCGGGTGGTGGGCGTGCAGACCATGACGGCCTCGGCGGAGGCGGGCATGGGGCGGGATTGAGCGGGGTGGGGGCGGGCCGGGGCGGCTTGCCTCGCGGCGGGCCGGCCTCCGGCCCGGGTGTCCTCAAGCGCCGGACGGGCTGGGTGACCCGGGTCGACCGGCTGCGCTTCGGGGTGGCGAACGTGCGATGTGGCACGCGTTTCAGCGTGTCCGGCGTTTGAGGACCACCGAGCCGGGAGCGGGTTTTGTTACTGCCCGGTTGGGTTCGGGGGGAGGGTTGGTAGGAGGGTGCGTAGGTGGGGGTGGTCTACCGTCAGGCCGGACTCGCGTGCCGCCTCGATGGTCAGGTCCGGGGGGTAGCCGTGGGAGTCGTAGAGGGTGAATACGGCTTCCGCCGGCAGGTCGGATTCACCTGTCGCCAGGCGGCGGCGGATGGCGCGGTCGACCAGGCGGGTGCCGCGGGTGAGGACCCGGTCGAAGGACTCCTCCTCCCGCGCGGTCACCTCCTCGATCAGGGGCGCCGCGAGGGTGAGTTCGGGCCAGGACGGGCCCAGGTTGCGTACCACGCTCGCGGTGATCGGCGGCAGGATCGCGCCTTCGATGCCGAGCCGGCGGCCGTGCCGGATCGCGCGTCGCATCAGCCGGCGCACAACGTACCCCGTGCCCTCCTTGTCCGGCCGGATGCCGTCCGCGAGCAGGAACGCGATCGCCCGCGCGTGGTCGGTGACCACCTCGAACGAGACCCGGTGGGGATCCTCGCGATCGACGGGGGAGTAGCCCCGACCCGCCGACTCCTCGACCACCGCGAGCGTGGGCCGCAGCAGGTCGGTCTCGACCGCGCCGCCCACGTCCTGGAGGATCGCCGCGAGCCGGTCCAGCCCGAGCCCCGTGTCGACGCCGGTGCGCGGCAGTTCGCCGAGGACGGGAAAGCTCCCGTCGGGCCCGCTCTCGCCGCGCACGCCGCGCATGAAGACCAGGCTCCACAACTCGACGAAGCGCTCCGAGTCCACCGCCGGTCCGCCGTCCGACCCGAACGACGGACCGCGGTCGTAGGTGACGTCCGAGCACGGCCCGCACGGCCCCGGCACGCCCATCGACCAGAAGTTGTCCGCCGCGCCCATCCGTTGGATCCGCGACGACGGCACGCCGACCGCACGCCAGATCCGCTCCGACTCGTCGTCGTCCTCGTACACGGTGATCCACAACCGGTCGCGGGACAGGCCGAAGTGTTCGGTGAGCAGTTCGTACGCGAACGCGATGGTCTCCGGCTTGAAGTAGTCGCCGAAGGAGAAGTTGCCCAGCATCTCGAAGAACGTCGAGTGTCGACGGGTGTACCCGATGTTGTCGACGTCGACGGTGCGGACGCACTTCTGGACCGAGGTCGCGCGGGGGAACTCGGGCTCGACGTCGCCCAGGAACCAGGGCTTGAACTGGTTCATCCCCGCGTTCGCCACCAGCAGGCTCGGATCGGGCGGCAGCAGTGAACCGGACGGCACCGGGCGGTGTCCGCGCGCGGTGAAGAAGTCGAGAAAGGTGGAGCGGATGTGTGGAGAGAGCATGGCGCATCGGCCTTCGCGAGAGCAGCGGGCGGTGGGGGTACACACACGCCGAGCCGGGCCGAGGCGCGCTATCGTGCCCGGTTCGCCGGCCCGACGCCGGTAGCTCGCTGCTCGTGGATCTCCATGCCCCCGACGATAACGGGACGCTTCGCCGGGGTCGACGGGATATCCGGGGCGCGGGCCCGGCGAACCGGGACTCGGGCCCGAAATCCCGGCGCGGGCCCGGTGAACCGGCTTCTCGCGCCGGTCGGCATGCCCTACCGTGCCGATCATGAGCGAGCAGCCACGCAGCGAGGTCCCGGCCGGCGACGGCGGCGACCTGCGCCCGGACATGGCCGATCGACTGCGCTCCTACTGGGGCTTCTCCGCGCAGCGCGAACGCCAGGCCGCGATCGGCCGCGCCGCGCCGCGCAAGCGGCGGCACGTCGAGGTGCAGTGCGGCAAGTGCGGCTCGACCAAGGTGAGTACCGACATCGTCGGCGACTACGTCTGCGGCTCGTGCGCCGCGCGCTGGCGACCGCCGACCGCCGCGGACGGGCCGACCTGTCCCGAGTGCGGCTCGGGCAAGGTGTCCTCGATGCCGTACGGGGACCGCAAGTGCCGGGACTGCGATCACCAGTGGCGACCCAGCTGACCTGCGGTTCCACCGGTACGCCCTTGTTTTGTCGCGCGGTTGCCGATACCCACCGAACCCACGAGAGCACAACGATCCCGTGGGAGGCAGCGCATGGCAGGACGTCTTTTGGACCACGTCGCGGTGATCACCGGCTCGGGCGCCGGCATCGGGCGTGGGATCGCCCGGCGATTCGCGGCCGAGGGGTGTCGGGTCCTGGTCAACGACATCCGCGGTGAGACGGCGGAGCGGGTGGCCGCCGAGATCACCGACACGTTCGGCGTCGAGACGCTCGCGGTGGTCGCCGACGTCACGGTCAAGGCCGAGGCGGTCGGACTGGTCGAGGCCGCGTTGTCCCGCTGGGGACGCCTCGACACGCTGGTCAACAACGCGTGGGGCGGCGGCCGGATCAACCGGATCGAGAACAAGACCGACGAACAGTTCCGGCACGGCCTGGACATGGCGATGTGGGCCGGTTGGTGGACGATGCGCGCGGCGTTCGAGCCGATGCGGGACGCGGGCGGCGGCAGCGTGATTAACATCGCCAGCCTGAACGGGGTCAACGCGCACCGCTTCACCGCCGAGTACAACGTCGGCAAGGAGGCGCTGCGCGCGCTGACCCGCTCGGCCGCGCGCGAGTGGGCGCCGCACCAGATTCGGGCCAACGTGATCTGCCCCGGGGCCAGGACCGAGGCGTTCGAGGCGTACGCGAGGGCGAACCCGGAGGCCGCCGCGGCCGCCGAGGCGCTGAATCCGATGGGGCGGTTGGGCGACCCGGAGACCGACATCGGCGGCGTCGCGCTGTTCCTGGCGAGCGAGGATTCGCGCTACGTGACCGGCAACACCCTGTTCGTGGGCGGCGGGACGCACATCAACGGGTCGACGTGGGCGCCTACGCCGGAGGAGGATCGGATCGGGTAAATGTCCGAAGTGGTGGATGAATGCGGGCTGTTGTGGCGGAATTTCCGTGATGTGCGCCACTCTTGCGAGTAATCGTCAAACTGACGCGTAATCGTGTTATGCTGACGACATGGACACCGCAACCACGGCATTGCTGACGGATCACTACGAGCTGACGATGCTCGAAGCCGCACTGCGCAGCGGTGCGGCGCACCGTCGTTCGGTGTTCGAGGTCTTCGCTCGCCGGCTGCCGGACGGGCGCCGCTACGGCGTGACCGCCGGCACGGGGCGACTGCTCGACGCCATCGAGAACTTCCGCTTCGACGACGAGACGCTGGGCTTCCTCGAGGAGGCCGGCGTGGTCGGCCGGGCGACGCTGGACTGGTTGGCCGGCTACCGCTTCACCGGCAATGTGTGGGGCTACGCCGAGGGCGAGTGCTGGTTCCCCGGCTCGCCGCTGGTGGTGGTCGAGGGCAGCTTCGCCGAGGCGGTGGTGCTGGAGACGCTGATCCTGTCGATCCTCAACCACGACGCCGCGGTCGCCGCCGCCGCGTCGCGGATGACCTCGGCGGCGGCCGGGCGGCCGTGCATCGAGATGGGCTCGCGCCGCACCCACGAGGAGGCCGCGGTCGCCGCGGCGCGCGCCGCGTACATCAGCGGCTTCGCGAGCACGTCCAACCTGCGGGCGGGGCAGCGGTACGGGATTCCGACCCGGGGCACCAGCGCGCACGCCTTCACGCTGCTGCACGACGACGAGCGCGAGGCGTTCGCGGCGCAGGTGGCCGCGCTGGGGGCGGACACCACGCTCCTGGTGGACACCTACGACGTGGCGACCGCGGTGCGGACGGCGGTCGAGGTCGCCGGGCACGAACTCGGCGCGGTCCGCCTCGACTCGGGCGACCTGCTCCTGCTCGCCCACCGGGTGCGGGCGCAACTCGACGAACTCGGCGCGGCCAAGACCCGGATCGTGGTCACCAGCGACCTCGACGAATACGCGATCGCCTCGCTGCGGGCGGCCCCGGTGGACGCCTACGGGGTGGGCACGCAGCTGGTCACCGGCTCGGGACACCCGACCGCGTCGCTGGTGTACAAGCTGGTCGCGCGCGCGATGAGCGACGAGCCGGACGCGCCGCTGGTGCCGGTGGCCAAGAAGTCGCCGGGCAAGCCCAGCCACGGCGGCCGCAAGAGCGCGGTGCGGCGCTACGACGCGGACGGGGTGGCCGAGGCCGAGGTGCTGCGGCCGTTCCGGGCGGACGCGGAGCCGGTGCCGGGGGAGCGGGAACTGCTGGTCCCGCTGGTGCTGGGCGGGGAGATCGTCGGGCGCGAGCCGCTGTCGGCGGCGCGGGCGCGGCACGAGCGTTCGCGTGAGGAACTGCCGCTTTCGGCTACGCAGCTCTCGCGCGGGGAACCGGTACTTCCGACCATTTACGAGTAGGCGCGAGCGGGTTCGTCGGTGGCGACGGGCCGGTCACGAGGAGGCAGGTGGCGATGACCCGGGCATTGATCGTGGTGGACGTACAGAACGACTTCTGCGAGGGCGGAAGCCTGGCCGTCGCGGGCGGCGCGGCGGTGGCCGAGGCGATCCGGCACCACGTGGCGGCCAACGCGGCCGAGCAGCCGCCGGACCCGGTACACGCGGAGACGCCGGCGTATGCGCACATCGTGGCCACGCGGGACCACCACGTGGACCCCGGGGCGCACTTCTCGGCGACGCCGGACTACGCGCGGTCCTGGCCGGTGCACTGCGTCGCCGGGACGGAAGGGGCGCTCTTCCACCCGGCGTTCGCGTCGGCGGTCGAGTCGGGGCGGGTGGAGGAGGTCTTCTCGAAGGGCGCCCACGCCGCCGCCTACAGCGGCTTCGAGGGAGCCGCCCCCGACGGAACGTCCCTCGCCACGTGGTTGCGGGAGCGGGGGGTCACACAGGTGGACGTGGTGGGCATCGCCACGGACCACTGCGTCCGGGCAACGGCCCTCGACGCGGTAGGCGAGGGTTTCGCCACACGGGTGCTCCTGAGCCTCACGGCCGGGGTGGACCCGTCGAGCACGGCGACAGCGCTGGCGCAGCTGCGGGGGGCGGGCGTGGAACTGGTGGGCGAGCCGCTCGCGGGGTGAGGCGGCCTCAAACGCCGGCCGGACTGAGTGGCCTGGCTTGGGGGGTGAGGCGGAGCTTGTGCGTTGGTTGCGCCGGGGGCGGCCGGTCCGGGGCTTGTCAGAGTCGGTGGCGGCCCATCACGGGCTCTGACCAGCCCCGGACCGGCCGCCCGTGACCCAAGGCGCGAGTCTTGCCGCCAACAGCCGGCCCACTCGGAACGGCCTCCGGAGAACCCGACCGGACCACCCTCCCGCTTCCCCGCTGCCGGGCGGTTTCGCCGGCCAATACGCGCGCCTCGTCGGGAGCCCGGGTCTCGGAGCCCCCCACTCCGGGGGCGGCCCGCCCCACGACTCGGACCGGCGCCGCACCGGCACCCCGCACCCCCCACCCCGCACCTCGACGCGCAACGCGCGCCGTCAACTCCCGACGCACTCGGCGACCCCCCAGTGGGCGTTGTCAGGGCGTGGACTTGGTGATTGTGACCCTTGTTGCGCCGCCCGTTCTGGTGGGGCCTTCCGTGTGGATTTGTACGCCGGTGTGGGGGACCTTTACGCCTGTTGTGGGGGAGGCTCCGGACCAGTACGTGGCTGAGTCCGTGAAGGTTGGGGTGCCCGGGCGGGACGGGAAGGTGCCCAGCCGGCCCAGGGTGATTGCGGAGGTTTGTTCGGATTCTGCGGTCAGGGCCGCGTCGGCGGTTTGGAAGCGGGTGGGCAGGGGTTTGCCGGTTGGGTCGCGGAGGGGTTCCGGGTGGATGTCGATCGGGAGGATCAGGCCCTCGCCCGGGTGGCGCGAGACGTCGTTGTCGGTGAACGCGGTGTCCCACAGCCAGATCAGGACGCCCTCGCCGTAGGGGAAGTGGGTGGCCACACGTTTGCCGGCGGTGAGTTGGTACGGGCCGTCGACCAGGGCGGTGTCGGCGCCCACGTATTGGCGGTTCTCGACGATGTACCAGCGTTTTGCGCCGTTGGGGCGTGGGGGCAGTGGGATCAGCAGGGCCTGGGGGTCGCCCGTGGACTGGTTGGGGGCCAGTTGCACCACGGTTTTTTGGGTCGGGTCGACGACCCGGACGTCCAGCCAGCCGAGTTGCAGCTTGTCCCACGCGGAAAGGGCGCCCGGCAGGGAGCCCGCGCCGTCCTCGTCGCCGAGGTAGGCGCCGAGGGCCATCAGTGACCAGAAGCCGGGTGGGCCGTCGGTGGAGTCGCCCCGGTCGTACAGGTCCGGCAGGCCCAGGTTGTGGCCGAACTCGTGTGCGATCACGCCCAGTCCGCCGTTCTCCGGCTGCATCGTGTAGTCGCCCACCCACATCCCCGAGTCCCCGATCGGCACCCCGCCCGCGCGGTTGCCGGCCGGGCCGGTGCGGCCCACCTGGTCGGCCTCGGCGTACCAGCGGTGCGACCAGATCGCGCCGCGGCCCTGTTCGCCGCCGCCCTGGGCCTTGTCCACGCCGGCGTGCACGATCTCCACGTTGTCCAGGTAGCCGTCGGGCTCGTCGAAGTTGCCGTCGCCGTCGAAGTCGTCCCGGTCCCACCGGTCGAACGAGGCGAGCCGCTCGCGGATCCGCGCGGCGCTCGGCCCCTCCGCGGCCCGCGCGTCGTACCAGACCTTCAGCGCGTCGCGGACCAGCGCCCAGACGTCCCGGCACACGTGCCTGCCGCACGCGTCGTTGCCGTAGCGCGCCTCGTTGTACGGCACCCGCACCCAGTCGGCGACCTCGCCGTCGATCGAGTAGCGCCCCGCCGACTGCCGCAGGTAGTACGACGCCAGCGACGGCGCGACCGTGCCCGGGCCGAAGAACAGGTCCTGGTAGTGGTCGCGTTCGTAAGCCGGCCGCCACATCGTGGTGGTGTCCTGGGCCCGGTCCGGCGCGGGGATCGTGTTGTGCCGGGGGCCGGGGTGCGAGCCGTGGCGCTGCCCGTTCGGGCCGTCGAGGCGATCGCCGAACTCGACCAGGATCACGAACACCCGCGACTCGGCGGGCGGTCGGGTCTCGGCGCTGCCCGCCTCCCCCGCCGGCACGGTGCGCGAGGTCAGCCCCGGGTCCTCGGTCATCGCCCGCGCCGCCGCGTCGCGCCGCTGTCGGCGCCGCTCGCTGAACGGGTGCGACAGGTCGTGGTCACGTTCGGCGAAGGCCCCGGAGTCGGCCCCCGCGGCCGGTTCGTCGGGTCTCGGCGCCGCGGGGGTGGGCACCGCGGCGAGGATCAGCAGCGCGCACAGCACGGTGACGAGGGCGGGAGTGACGCGCCTGGGATTCACGAGGAGGCTCCGGGGCTCGGGCGGTCCGAGATCGAGGATCACCACCCCGATCGGTCGCGGGAGGGTGCCCGGAGTCGGGATCGATAAATCCCGATCGCAATCGAATGCTTACATTGCGCGTCGCGCGCAGTAGCGTGAAACAGGGGGGCGTGCACAAAGGGGTGCAGGGGAGGTGGTGCGTCGTGGCAAGAGGAGATCTCTTCCGACTCGGCTACGGCGTATTCGTCACGATCGTCTTGACGGTCTCACTACTCGCGGCATGGGAACCGCGCACCGTGGCGGGGGCTGCCGTCGCCATGGGCATCGGGGTCGCGCTCGGCACGACGACGGCAGTACTCGGAATCCGAGCCCGGCATCACTCGGCTCGGGTCACGCCCCGCGGATGACCGTGGTGTGCGCGGCCTTGTCGTGCAGGCACTGGTGCCAGGGCTGATCCCAGAACTGCCACAGGACGTTGACCAGCCAGAACAACGTGCCCAGACAGGGCACGATGAGCGGAAGGCTGTACACGCCGGCGCGGGTCCACGCGATCGATCCCGCGATGGGCCCGCCGTCGGCCACCCGAACCACCCGGATGCCCATCACCCGCTTGCCGAGGGTGCGGCCGAACCGGTCGAGTTGGAAGCCGTCGTAGAGGAAATAGAGCAGCGAGAAGATCAGCCCCGAGGCGAACTGCGTGCCGAACGACACGTCGTCGTATTCGTTGCCGGTGACCGGCCAGGAGATCAGGCCGGCGACCACGCCGACGATCAGGCTGTCGATGATCCGCGCGACCAGTCGGCGCAGCGGCCCGCCGAGCGTCGGCCCGCCCCCGTACCCGCCGCCGCCCGTGCCCGCGCCGTAGGTCGGCTCCTGGCCGTACGGGCCGCCCTGGCCGTAGGGGTACTGGCCCGTGGGGTCCTGGCCGTACGGCGGCTGCGCGGACGGATCGTGTCCGTAGGGCGGCTGTTGCCCGGTCGGGTCCTGTCCGTACGGAGGCTGGTTGCCGGCCGGTGGTTGTTGTCCATACGGATTCCCGCGCGTCGGGTCGTTGCCGGACGGGTCGGAAGGCGGCGGGGGCGGTGGGCTTCCTGTCATAAAACCGAGTAAAGCGGACAAAAGCCGACGTGAGCGTGACGCCTTCGACCAACCCTGGCGTGTCGCGTCTGTACGGGTGACGGGTGACGGGACGGGCGAGTCGGGCGAGTCGGGCGAGTGGGGTACGTCGGGCTCGACCCGCCTGCCCACCCTCACCCGCCCCCGACCCCCCGCCCGCCCGCCCGGTCAGTCCCGGGCGACGAACGTGCGGGCCGCCTTGTCGTGCAGTCCCTGGCGCCACGGGCGATCGAACAGCCCCCACAGCGCGCCGAGCACGCCGAGCACGAATACGCCCGGGACGTACAGGACCAGCCAGCGCCGTACCGACTGCCACAGCGTGGGGGTGTCGTGGCTGTCCAGGTCGGCCACCCGCAGGCCGAACAGGGTCTTGCCCAGCGAGCGGCCCCACCTCCAGGTGGGCAGCGCCTCGTACAGCAGCGCCGCCGCGAGCACCGTGCCGAGCACGATCGCGAGCGCGGTGCCGGTGGTGCCGTCGAGCAGCCACACCGTGGTGTCGCGACCCTCGTACCGGGCCCGGTCGATCTTGTCCCGGATGTGGTCGACCGCGTCCGGCACGATCGGGATGGCCACCGCGATGCCGGCCGCGAGCGGCACCAGCGCGTCGGCGATCCGGGCGAGCAGGCGCCGGCCCAGGTGCGCCGGCCGCCGCTCGTTGCTGCCGAACAGATCGGCCTGTACCGGCCGCCACGGCCCCGCCTCCCCGTCGGCGCGCGGCGGCGGCACGGTCTCACCCGGCGGCGTCGCCCCCCTCGCCCCACCGGTCGCCCCCGCCGCCCCCGAACGCGGCGCACCCGCGCCGCCCGGTCCCGGCTCGGCGCTCGGCGGCGCGTACATCCCGGTCGACGACATGTCGTACGGCGCGCCCGTGCTGGTGGACAACACCTCGCCGCGGATCACCCGGCCGCCCTGTCCGATCGCCTCCGGCGCGTTGGCCCGGATCGCGGCGCCACCGGCCGCGCCGCCCGCGTCGGCGGTCGGGCCGTCGGCGGGCCGGCCGGGTTCCTCGGCCGGCCGACTGCTGTCCGGCACCCAGGCACCGCCGTCCCAGTAACGGATGTGGCCGGTGATCTCCGGGTCCGGGTACCAACCCGGTGCGGGCGCAGAGGACATGCGCGGGATTTTGCCGTATCCGAGGGGGGACGGGTACGCCCCGGGTCACATCCGGGCACGCCGGCCCCGTCGAGCCGGTTCGCCCGGGCCCTGGGCTGATGGCAGCATGGGACCCATGAGTGTCGCTCCCATCGAGGTCGAGAAGCATCAGCCCGACGAGGATGTCCGGGCCGAGACCCCGTGGGTGTGCATCGTCTGGAACGACCCGATCAATCTGATGTCGTACGTCACCTACGTCTTCCAGTCCTACTTCGGCTATCCGAAGCGCAAGGCCGAGAAGCTGATGCACGACGTGCACAACAAGGGTCGGGCCGTGGTGTCGTCGGGGACGCGCGAGGAGATGGAGCGCGACACCACGGCGATGCACGGGTTCGGGCTGTGGGCGACCATCCAGCACGACAAGTGACGCCCGCGCGGTTCGCACGACCCGGCCGGCCCCTCGGGCGCCCGCCGCACCCTCTCCTCGCCCATATTCTCCGGGAGTTGCACAGCCTGTGAACGGCCTCTTCATGCGCGGACGCTCGGGACGGCCCGAGATCGTCCTGGAGGACATGCACGTGCGAGTGCTGGCCGATCTGTGCGGTCAACTGGTCGAGATGGTCTCGCCCGACGACGAGGCGGTCGATCCGCTGGCCGCCGAACTGGGCCTGACCGGACTCGGCTCGACCGAGGTGCCGGCCACTCCGGACGATCCGGCGCTGGCCCGCCTGTTGCCGGACGCCTACGCCGACGACGTGGAGGCGGCGGCCGAGTTCCGCCGGTACACCGAGACCGACCTGCGGCTGCGCAAGCGGGACAACGCGCGGATCGTGCTCGCCGACCTGGCCGAACTGGTCGACCTGACCGTACCGGCCGAGGAGGACGAGGTCATGAGCGGCCGCGAGCACCGGGTGGTGCTGGACGCGGCGGGTGTGCAGGCCTGGCTCGGCACCCTCAACGACCTGCGCCTGGTGATCGGTACACGACTGGAAGTCACCGAGGACATGGAGGAGTTCGAGGCCAAGCTGGCCGACGACGACCCGCGCCGGTGGTTGTTCGCGGTGTTCCACTGGCTGGGCGGCCTCCAGGACTCGCTGCTCGGAGCGTTGTAGACCCACACCGGGCGCACACGGACCGAACCGGCCATCCCGGCCAAAGGAACACGCCGGAACAATCGGAATACCGGTTTCCACCCCCCATCGTTGGTAATACGGCCTCCGTACCGACGAACGGGAGCGATCATGACGGAGACCGAAGCCGGATCGACCGCCTCGGGGGCCGGGCCCGGTGCGGACGCCGAGGGCTACGAGCGGGGGCTGAACGGCCGGCAGATCCAGATGATCGCCATCGGCGGGGCGATCGGCACCGGGCTCTTCCTCGGTGCGGGCGGGGCGATCGAGAAGGCCGGGCCGTCGTTGATCGCCGCCTACGCGGTGGCCGGCGTGATGATCTTCTTCGTCATGCGCGCGCTGGGCGAGTTGTTGATGTACCGCCCGGTGGCGGGCAGTTTCGCGGAATACGCGCGGGAGTTCTTCGGTCCGTTCGCCGGGTTCGTCACCGGGTGGACGTACTGGATCATGTGGGTGGTCACCGGGATGGCGGAGATCACCGCCGCGGGTGTCTACGTGCAGTACTGGTGGCCGGCGGTGCCGCAGTGGGTGACCGCGCTCGTGGTGCTGCTCGTGTTGTTCGCGGCCAACCTGATCTCGGTCAAACTGTTCGGCGAGTTCGAGTTCTGGTTCTCGATGATCAAGGTGACCGCGATCATCGGGATGATCCTGATCGGCATCGGGGTGCTGATCTTCGGCTTCGGCGAGGCCGGCGACCAGGCGTCCGTATCGCACATGTGGTCCGACGGCGGGTTCGCGCCCAACGGCGTCGGACAGACCCTGCTGGTGCTCCAGATCGTGATGTTCGCGTTTCTGGGCGTCGAACTGGTCGGAGTGACCGCGGGCGAGGCGCAGAACCCGGAGAAGGTGCTGCCGCGCGCGATCAACACCATCCCGTTCCGGATCGGGCTGTTCTACATCGGCGCCCTGGTGATCATCCTCTCGCTGGCGCCGTGGACCGACTTCCACGCCAAGGAGAGCCCGTTCGTACTGGTCTTCGACCGGGTGGGCATTCCCGCCGCGGCGGCGATCATCAACTTCGTGGTGCTCACCGCGGCGCTGTCCTCGTGCAACTCGGGGCTGTACTCGACCGGTCGCATGTTGCGCACGCTCGCGGTGGACGGGCAGGCGCCGCCGCAGGTGAGCGGGCTCAGCTCGCAGCGGGTGCCGGCCATGGCGATCACCGTCTCGGCGATCGTGATGGGCGTGGGGGTGCTGGTCAACGCGCTGGTCCCGGACCGGGCGTTCATGTACATCACCTCGGTGGCCACCGTCGGCGCGCTGTGGACGTGGGGCATGATCGTCGGCTGCCAGTTGCGCTATCGGCGCGCGGTGGACCGGGGGCGGTTGACCGGACACGGCTTCCGGATGCCGGGCGCGCCGTACACGGGCTGGGCGGTGCTGGCGTTCCTGGCGATGGTGGTGGTCCTGCTCGGCTTCTCGGCGGACACCCGGATCGCGCTGTACGTGGTGCCGATCTGGGTGGCGTTCCTGGTGGTGGCGTACATCCCGGTGCGGCGCGCGCACGGGGCGCGGGCGTGAGCGCGGGGGTGGAGCCGGCGCCGGCCGCGGGGGCACGCGGGTCGCGCGGGTGCTCAGTACGCTCGGGGCATGCTCACCATCACCGCAGCCCTGCGCGATCGCATCGTCGCCCACGCCCGTGCCGACCACCCCGACGAGGCGTGTGGCGTGGTCGCCGGGCCCGAGGGCAGCGACCGCCCCGAGCGGTTCGTCCCGATGCTCAACGCCGCGCGCTCGCCCACGTTCTACGAGTTCGACTCGGCCGACCTGTTCAAGCTCTACCGGGAGATGGACGACCGGGACGAGGAGCCGGTGATCGTCTACCACTCGCACACCGCGACCGAGGCGTACCCGTCGCGCACGGACGTGTCGTACGCGTCCGAGCCGAACGCGCACTACGTGCTCGTGTCCACGCGCGAGGAGGACACCTACGAGTTCCGGTCGTACCGGATCGTCGACGGCGTGATCACCGAGGAGGAGGTCAACGTGGTGGACGCCTACTGACCGGGCAACGGTGGGCGACGGCCCGCCGCCGGCTCACCCTCGCCCCGCCGTCGTCTCACCCGTCGATATGGGATGTTCCGGAATACGAGATCACATCGGAGCGCCCCGGGGGAATGGCTAGCATGACCATATGCGTTATGCGGGCGTGAATACGACGGAAGCGGTGCCGGGCGGAGCCCCGGGTGCCTTCCTCGTCGCACGCCTGCACGTCGACCTGTGCCGACTCTCCAGCGCCCTCTGTCGCGCTGCGCGCGTGGGCTGATCCCGAAGTCGGATCGGCCCACCAGGCACCCCAGGCAGCAGGCACGTCCCGCAGCACCGGCGCATATGAACGACCCCCCGCCCCACCGCCTCCGATGGAGCGTCGGGGGTGCGGCCCGCGTCCGGACTGCGTTCTCTCCGTTCGCGTCACAACCAGAGGAGCGCATCCATGGCCATCGAGGTCCGCATCCCGACCATCCTCCGTACCTACACCGACGGCGCGAAGGCCGTGCCCGGCAGCGGCGCCACGCTCGCCGACCTGCTGGTCGACCTGGAGGCCCGGCACCCGGGCGTGCGTGCTCGGCTCGTCGAGGAGAACGGCGAACTGCGCCGCTTCGTCAACGTCTACCTCAACGACGAGGACGTGCGCTTCACCGGCGGTCTGACCACCAAGCTGGACGACGGCGACACCGTGACGATTCTTCCGGCGGTCGCCGGCGGCTCGATCTGATGCGTTACGAATCGTTGCTCGACTCGGTGGGCCGGACCCCGCTGGTCGGCCTGCCGACGTTGTCGCCGTCGCCGACCGTGCGGGTGTGGGCAAAGCTGGAGGACCGCAACCCGACCGGTTCGATCAAGGACCGCCCGGCCCTGCACATGATCGAGGCGGCCGAGCGGGACGGGCTGCTCACGCCGGGGTGCACGATCCTGGAGCCGACCTCGGGCAACACCGGCATCGCGCTGGCGATGGCGGCCAAGCTCAAGGGCTACGAGATCGTCTGCGTGATGCCGGAGAACACCTCCGAGGAGCGCCGCGAGCTGCTGCGCATGTGGGGCGCGCGGATCATCGCCTCACCCGCGGCGGGCGGGTCGAACACCGCGGTGCGGGTGGCCAAGGAGCTGGCGGCCGAGCATCCCGACTGGGTGATGTTGTACCAGTACGGGAACCCGGCCAACCCGGACGCGCACTACGCGACGACCGGCCCCGAACTGCTGGAGGACCTGCCGACGATCACCCACTTCGTGGCGGGTCTGGGTACCACCGGCACGCTGATGGGCGTCGGGCGCTACCTGCGCGAGAAGGTCCCGGGCGTGACGATCGTGGCGGCCGAGCCGCGCTACGACGACGTGGTGTACGGGCTGCGCAACCTCGACGAGGGGTTCGTGCCGGAGCTGTACGACGGCGACGTACTGACCACGCGCTACTCGGTGGGCTCCGCCGAGGCGGTCGGGCGCACTCGCGAACTGCTGGAGAAGGAAGGCATCTTCGCGGGCATCTCGACCGGCGCGGTGCTGCACGCCGCGTTGGGCATCGCGCGCAAGGCGGTCAAAGCGGGGGAGTCCGCCGACATCGCGTTCGTGATCGCGGACGGCGGGTGGAAGTACCTGTCGACCGGGATCTACACGGCCGAGTCGACCGAGGCCGCGGTGGAGGGGCTGCACGGGCAACTCTGGGCCTGAGGCTCCTGTTCGCTTGTTCGCTCTTCGTGCCCTCTTCCCTGTTCCCGTATCGAGGCCGCTTCCCGCCTCCCGGTTCGCGCCGGGGGTGTGGAGGCGGCCTCGACGCGTTGGGGGCGCGGGTGTTCAGGCGGCGGTGAGCAGGGCTTGGGCCAGGGTGCGTACGGCGGCGGCGACTCGTTCGCCCTCGCCCTGTTCGAGCAGGCGCAACACCGATTGGCTCTGCAAACCGGCGAGCAGGAGGTGGGCCTGCGTCTCGGCGTCGAGGTCGGGGCGGCGGGCGGCGAGCAGATCGGCGATGTGTCCGTGCCAGAACCCGTAGACCGGGTGTGCGGTGCGCGGATCCTCGGTGGGGTCGGCGGCCGGTTTCGGGGTGGTGCTCGCGGCGTGGCCGAGCGCGGCCATCAGGCCCTTGTTGCGGGCGACCACGTCGACGATGGCGTCGAGGAACGCGAGCAGGCGCTCCCCGGGCGGGGCGCCGGGGCCCAGCGGCGGCGGGCCGGTGGTGACCGCCGCGGTCAGGGCGAGTGCGCGCTCCGCCATCAGGGCCTCCATCAGGCCCATCCGGCTGCCGAAGCGGTGGAACACCGTGCCCTTGCCGACGCCCGCCGCCGCGGCGACCTGCTCCATCGAGATCCGCTCCGGGCGGTGCCGGGCCAGCAGTTCCTCGGTGGCGCGCAGGATCGCGCGCCGGTTGCGGGCCGCGTCGGCGCGTTCGGGGCGGTCGGTGGGGGCTTCGGGCATCGCGTTCCTCATCACTGGTCGAGGCTTGTGATCCATGGACAACTTGACCGGCGGTCCAGTACGTTCGAAGTCAACTTGACCGGTGGTCCAGTTTGGCGCCGGGTCGGGTATCCACCATGTTCTCCTGCCGCCCGGAGGGTCGAATGCGACGAGTCCGCTATCACGAGTACGGCGATCCGGAAGTCCTCACCGTGGAGGAGGCCGACGTGCCGACGCCCGGCCCGGGACAGGTGCTGATCCGGTGCGAGGCGATCGGCGCGAACTTCGTCGACACCCGGTTCCGGCGCGGGCCCGCCGCCGGTCCGTTGTTCCGGCGGCCGTTGCCCGGGATGCTCACCGGTGACGTGGTGGGCCGGGTCGAAGCGCTCGGCCCGGGGGTGAGCGGGCCGCCGGTCGGTGCGCGCGTGGCCGCGCTGGCGGAGGACGCGTTCGCCGACTTCGTGCTCGCCGACGCCGAGTGGGCGGTGGTGGTGCCCGACGGGCTCGACGCCGGTGTGGCGAGCGCGCTGCCGCTGGCCGCGCCGGTGGCGTTGCGGGCGGTGCGGACCGGGCGACTGGCCCCGGGCGAGACGGTGTTGGTGCACGCCGCCGCCGGGGGAATCGGCCACCTCGTCGTGCAACTGGCCGAACTGCTCGGCGCCGGTACGGTCGTCGCCACCGTCGGGTCGGCCGCCAAGTTCGACTTCGTCCGGGCGTACGGCGCCGACTTCGCCGTCGACTACTCCGCCGCCGACTGGCCGGAGCGGGTGCGGGAGGTCGTGCCCGGCGGTGTGGACGTCGTGCTGGACTCGGTGGGCGGGGAGATCCTGCGCCGCGGCTTCGACGTGGTGGCGCCGTTCGGGCGGGTCGTGGTCTACGGCGCGGCGAGCGGCGACGTGTCCGGCATCGCGCTCACCGACCTGTTCGCCCTCCGGTCCGTGGCCGGCTTCTCCCTCCTGGCGTGGCGCGCCGCCGCCCCCGAACGGGCCCGCGAGGAGGTGGCCGAACTCACCGAACACCTCGCGTCGGGCCGGCTGCGCGTGGCGGTTCACACGACGCTCCCGCTGACCGAGGCGGTACAGGCCCATCGACTGCTGGAAGAACGCACCCAACGCGGCCGGATCCTGCTCGTTCCCTGAGGCCGCCGAAGCGGGCGGTCGTCGACTTTCCCGCCGTCCGCCGGTGCGCGGGTGGGGTGGGCGGTATGACGTCGGTTACTCCGGGGGCGTTGTGTGGGGGCGCGTGGGGGGTCTCTGCGTACTCTCGGGGGGTGGTGTTCGTATCCAGCGGCGCGCCGAGCGGGATCGTCGATTCCGGGGTCGGTGGCCCTCCCGTGGCCCGGGCCGGGTTCGAGTGGTCGCCGCATGTGGCCGGTCGGCCGACGCGGGGTGTGCTCGGGGTCGCCGGCGTCGACGTGTTCGGAGCGCTCGCGTGAAACTTACCGTCGTCGGGTGTTCCGGCAGCTATCCCGGACCGGACAGCCCCTGCTCGTGCTACCTCCTGGAGGCCGACGGGGTGCGGATCCTGGTCGATCTCGGCAACGGCGCGCTCGGCGCCCTCCAGCGCCATGCCACGCTCGGCTCGATCGACGCCGTACTGCTCAGCCACCTGCACGCCGACCACTGCCTCGACCTCGCCTGCTACTTCGTGGCCCGCAAGTACTGTCCGGCGGGGGAGTTGCCCCGGCTGGCGGTCTACGGGCCGGCCGACACACACGAGCGGATCGCGCGCGCCTACGACGTCGAGGGCGCGATCGACAACGGGCGCATGGCCGAGGTGTTCGACTTCCGCACGGTGGTCACCGGCACCTTCGACGTGGGCCCCTTCCGGGTCACCGCCGACCGGATGCCGCACCCCGTCGAGTCCTACGCCTTCCGGATCGAGGCGGGCGGGCGATCGCTGGTCTACTCCGGTGACACCGGAGTCAGCGACGACCTGGTGCGCATCTCGCGCGGCGCGGACCTGTTGCTGTGCGAGGCGTCGTTCGAGCACGGCCGAGAAGACCTGCCGCACGTGCACCTGAACGGCCGGCAGGCCGGCGAGCATGCCGAACGGGCGGGCGTGGGTCGGCTGTTGCTCACCCACATCCCGCCGTGGACCAGTCGCGAGCGCAATCTCGACGACGCCCGCAAGACTTTCACCGGCGCGGTCGACCTGGCCCTGCCGGATGCCTCGCACACGGTCTGAGCCCGGCGCCGGGCGGTCCGGAACGGCACCTGCCACGGCTTAGGCTGGAGGCATGTCACGAGTAGACGGCCGTACCCCCGAGCAGCTCCGCCCGATCGGCTTCCAGCGCAAGTGGCTCGACCACGCCGAGGGCTCGGTCCTCGTCGAGTTCGGCCGTACCCGCGTCCTGGTCGCCGCCAGCGTCACCGAGGGTGTGCCGCGCTGGCGCAAGGGCAGCGGCGAGGGCTGGGTGACCGCCGAATACTCGATGTTGCCGCGCGCCACCCACACCCGCGGCGACCGCGAGTCGGTCAAGGGCCGGATCGGCGGGCGCACCCACGAGATCTCGCGGCTGATCGGCCGCTCGCTGCGTGCGGTGATCGACACCAAGGCGCTCGGCGAGACCACCATCCACCTGGACTGCGACGTGCTCCAGGCGGACGGCGGCACCCGGACCGCGGCGATCACCGGGGCCTATGTCGCGCTTGCCGACGCGGTGACCTGGGCACGTGAGCACAAGCTCACCCGCAAGGGCGCCAACCCGCTGATCGGGTCGGTGGCGGCGGTCAGCGTCGGGATCATCGACGGGGTACCGATGCTCGACCTCCCGTACGAGGAGGACGTGCGGGCCGAGACCGACATGAACATCGTCTGCACCGGGGACGGGCGCTTCGTCGAGGTGCAGGGCACCGCGGAGAAGGAGCCCTTCGACCGGGCGCTGCTGAACGACCTGCTGGACCTGGGCACCCTGGGCTGCGCGGAGCTGACGGCGCTTCAGCAGCGCGCCCTGGAGGGCTGAGCGGCCGAACGGCGCAGCCCCGGAGGCGGCGAGGCCCAGACCTCGGGTCCCGGGGCCTGCGGGCGGCAATGGTGGTGCCCCGAGGGGGTGTTCCCGGCATACCGTGGCAAACGGTGGTCACGCGCCGGTTGCGAGTGTCACGTACACGCAACCGACACGCACCGGGTGTGCGACCGTCGGCCCGGCGCGGCCCGGGACACCAGTACGGTCATGGCACCTGGTCATCCCGATCAGTGGCAGCCACGACCGGGCCCGACGGCCCGTCCCTGACGAGGAGCACCATGTTCCGCGCCACGTACCGTCCGCGCCGGGTCCTGCGCGTCACGATCGCCGCCACCGCCATGGCGGGCGCGTTGTTCGCCACCGCCGCGTGCAGCGAGGCGCAGAAGGCGATCTCGTGCGCCGAACTGGCGATGAACCTCACCAACGACGTCTCCGATCTCGGCAAAGTGCTGAACGACCCGCCCGCCGCCCGCAAGGCGCTCGACAACCTCCAGAAGACCTTGAACGACAAGACCAAGGACCTGGACTCCGACGACGCGAAGAACGCCGCGAACGGCCTGGGCGACGTGATCACCCAGCTCAGCACCAAGGCGGCGAACGGCGGCAACCTCAGCGCGAGCGACGTGCAGCCGCTGATCAACGGCGCGAAGAACCTGACCACGATCTGCGTCAAGTAGCTCGCCCGGGGGCGGCGGTTCGAGCGGATCGAGCGGGACACACGGGGAGCGCCGCGGTGCGTTCGCGATCGTCCGCGCCGAGGCGCACGATGGAAGTGGTGACCTCCGAAGGAGATGATCCACCATGCTCGCTGTGCGATCGATCAACGAAGCCGACGAGAGCCGCGACATACCGCACGGTCACCTGGACGTGGTCAGTCTGGAAGGCATCGATTTCGGCGTTGCCCGATTCGAGCCGGGCTGGCGGTGGTCGCAGGACGTCGGGCCCATCGCCGGGACCGACAGCTGCCGGTTCCACCACAACGGTTACGTCGCCCAGGGACACATGCACATCCGCATGGACGACGGTGAGGAGAAGGACCTGAAGGCGGGCGACGTCTTCGTCTGCGACCCCGGCCACGACGCATGGGTGGTCGGTGAGGAGACCACGCTGGTCTTCGACTTCGCCGGCAACATCCACGACTACGCCAAGTAGTCGCACTCGCCGGCGAAGCGGCGATCCGGGCGTCCGCGCCCGGACGGGGTGATCCGTACGCCCGGTTCGGCCGGTGGCGGGCGGCGACCCTAGGCTTTGCGCCATGAGCCGTCTCGTACTCGCCACGCGCAACGCCAACAAGGTCGTCGAACTCCAGCAGATCCTCGCGGACGTCGGACTCGACGTCGAACTCGTCGGGATGGACGCCTATCCCGACGTGCCCGACGTGCCCGAGACGGGGCTCACCTTCGCGGCCAACGCGCTGCTCAAGGCGCACGCCATCGCGCGGGCCACCGGACTCCCGGCGATCGCCGACGACTCGGGCCTGTGCGTGGCCGCGCTCAACGGGATGCCCGGGATCTTCTCCGCCCGCTGGGCCGGTACGCACGGCGACGACACGGCCAACCTGCGGCTGCTGCTCGCCCAACTGTCCGACATCGCCGACGAACACCGCGAGGCGTGGTTCGCGTGCGCGGCGGCGCTCGCGCTGCCCGACGGCACCGAGCGGGTGGTCGAGGGTCGGTTCGAGGGCACGCTGACCCGCGAGCCGCGCGGCACCGGCGGCTTCGGCTACGACCCGATCCTTCGAGTGGCCGGTGACACCCGCACCGCCGCCGAGTTGACCGCCGCCGAGAAGAACGCGATCAGCCACCGGGGCAAGGCGTTTCGCGCACTGGCCCCGATCGTGGGCGAGCTGATCGGCTGACCGCCGCCCCCGGCCGCCCGTGCCCGCGTCCGCCCGTCCCTGCCGGGATTCGGCAAGGTTGGTAGCGTCTTCGTGCCGGATTTCCGGCAGCGAAGCGGGGCTACGGGGTACGGGGGAAAACGTGTGAAGAGCGACGACGCGATACCCGCCGAGTTCCTGCACGACTGGGCCGAACTGCTCGGCGAGGTCTCCACCACCGGGCGGTTGTTGCGCCGCGCCGAGTTGGACGTGCTGGCCGACCTCGGCGAACGGGCCGCGGAGGCCGGACACCACTGGCGCGCGCTGGTCGACCTGTACCTGCGCGAGACCCGCCGGGTGTGGACCACGCTGCCGGGCGTCGCCCGCGCGGGAAACGTGGGCGAGGCGGCCCGGGCGGGCGAGGCGGTGCTGACCGCCTCGGAGGCGGCGATCGGCGCGCTGGGCGCCGGCCACGAGCGGGCCCAGCGGTTGGCGGTCCGCCAGGAGGAGGCCGCCCGTCGCGAGTTCATCGACGACCTGCTGTACGGCCGCAGCGACCCGGGCCGACTCGCCGAGCGCGCCGAGCGTTTCGGGCTGCGGCTGGCCCGCGCGCACGCGGTCGCGGTGGCGGTGGGCGAGGTGGCGTACGACGAGGCGCACCCGCTGGTCCGCCGGGTCGAGCGCGAGCTGATCGGCCGATTCGGCGAACGCGACGTGCTGCTGACCACCAAGGGCGGCCGACTGGTGTGCGTCGCGCCGGACGACGAGCGGCCGGTGCTCGCCGCCTTCGCCAAGTACGTGACCTGGTCGGGCGGCGACCGGAAGAGCGCCGACCGGGTCGCCCTGGGCCGATCGCACCCGGGCGCGGGCGGGGTCGTGCTGTCCTACGAGGAGGCGCTGGGCGCGCTCGACCTGGCCGAGCGGCTGGACCTGCCGGGACCGGTGCTCGACGCGGCCGATCTGCTGGTCTTCCCGGTACTGCTGCGCGACCGGGCGGCGATGGCCGATCTGGTGCGCACCGCGCTCGGGCCGCTGGTGCACGCGCGCGGCGGCGCGGCCCCGCTCCTGGAGACGATCACGGCCTGCGCGGCGGCGGGCTACGTCAACGCCGAGGCCGCCCGCCGGTTGCGGATCAGCGTACGCACGCTCTCCTATCGGCTGGAGCGGATCCGGACGCTGACCGGATACGACCCGGGCGACGCGTTGCAGCGCTACACCCTGGAGACCGCGGCGCTCGGTGCCCGCGTCTTGGGCTGGCCGGGTACTTCTCTTTGATCCCGCTTTCCCCGGGTCGCGGATCGGACGTCAAGGAGCGGCCAACACTGCCGGCTTCCGGCAATGCGCGCGTGTCGGCGGCGGTGCCACCATGACGGCGCACGACAGGCCGAGGGGGTGGGACGGTGGGGGATTTCGTGCGGGCGGCACTGGCGTTTCCCGCCGTCCTGTTCAGCTTCGCGCTCGTCGTGGTGGCGGCCTACTGGCTGCTGGTGTTGATCGGCGGTGTCGCCGTGGGCCATGGCGGCACCGGGGGTGGTCATCATGGCGGGCACTGGGCCCACGGGGGTCATGACGGTCACGGGGGCCATGGGGACCACGGCCCGGGCGACACCGCCGGTGTCCCGGTCACGGTGACGATCTCGTTCGCGATCACCGTGACCTGGTTCTGCTGCCTGGTCGGTACCGCGCTGACCGAGCGGTGGTGGCTGCGCGCCGCGGCGCTCCCCGCGGCGCTCGGTGCCGGATGGTTGGCCGCGTGCCTCGCGCGGGCGCTGGGCCGCCGTTTCCTCAAGCCCGAACGGCCTTCCCTGCGGACCGACTTCGTCGGTCGTACCTGCCTGATCCGGACCGGTCGGGTGGGCCACGACTTCGGTCAGGCCGAGGTCCGGGCCGAGGACGGCTCGACCGCGCTCCTCCAGGTCCGCACCGACGAGAGCGGATTGGTCTCCGGCAACACCGCGTTGATCTTCGACTACGACGTCGCCGGCGAGTTCTTCCGGGTCACCCGCTTCGACAGCGCGCTGGACCCGGACCGCGTCACCGGCTGACCCCTTCCGTGCCTGCGGCCGGCCCGAGCCGGTCCACGGGCCCGCGCCCGCCCGCCCGCCTTCCGCCCCGCCCGTCCGCCGCCGCGCGCCCTTGCCCGTGCGGTCACCAACGTCCCGTTCGACCAGGGGATTTCACTGATGGATGCCATCACCGTGGGCATCGGCGTGCTCGTCGCCGTCGTCCTGCTCGTCGTGCTCGTCGTCTTCCTCGCCGTGACCCGGCTCTACCGCAAGGTCTCGCAGGGCCAGGCCCTGATCATCTCCAAGGCCAACACGGTCGACGTCACCTTCACCGGCGCCGTGGTGCTGCCGGTGCTGCATCGGGCCGAGACCATGGACATCTCGGTGAAGACGATCGAGATCCGCCGGACCGGGCGCGAGGGGCTGATCTGTCGGGACAACATCCGGGCGGACATCCACATCTATTTCTTCGTCCGGGTCAACAAGACCGTCGAGGACGTGATCAAGGTGGCCCAGGCGATCGGCGCGGACCGGGCCAGCGACCGGGCGGCGATCCAGGACTTCTTCGCGGCCAAGTTCGCCGAGGCGCTCAAGACGGTCGGCAAACAACTCGACTTCGTCGACCTGTACACCAAGCGCGAGGAGTTCCGGGACCGGATCCTCGCGGTGATCGGCACCGACCTCAACGGCTACCACCTCGACGACGCCGCGATCGACTTCCTCGAACAGACCCCGATGAGCCAACTCGACGCCGCGAACATCCTGGACGCCCAGGGCATTCGCAAGATCACCGAGCTGACCACCATCGAGCACGTGCGCACCAACGAGTACCAGCGCACCGAGGAGAAGGAGATGACCCGGCAAAACGTCGAGGCCCGCGAGACGGTGCTCGAACTGGAACGCCGCCAGGCCGACGCGGAGATCAAGCAGCGCCGCGAGATCGAGATCAGCCGCGCCCGCGAGGAGGCGGAGACCTCCCGGGTGCAGGCCGAGGAACGGCTGCGCGCGCAGTCGGCGCACATGAAGACCGAGGAAACGCTCGGGATCCAGAACGAGAACCGCGAGCGTGAGGTCGCCGTCGCGCAGAAGAACCGCGAGCGGGTGATCGCGGTGGAGAACGAGCGCATCGAGAAGGACCGCCTCCTGGAGGTGATCGCCCGCGAGCGGGAGACCCAGCTGCGCCGGATCGCCGGCGACAAGGAGGTCGAGGCGGAGAAGCGGGACATCGCCGAGGTGATCCGCGAGCGGATCGCGGTCGAGCGCACGGTGGCCGCGCAGGAGGAGGAGATCAAGAAGCTGCGGATGGTCGAGGAGGCCGAACGCGAGCGGCAGGCGCAGATCATCCACGCCGAGGCCGAGGCCCAGGGACGACTGGTCAAGGACATCAAGGCGGCCGAGGCCGCCGAGCAGTCGGCCGGGCACCGTGCGGCCGAGCAGCTCACCATGGCCGAGGCCCGGCGCAAGTCGGCCGAACTGGACACCCAGGCCGCGATCCGCGCCGCCGAGGGCAAGCGGGCCGAGGCCGCCGCGGTGGGCCTGGCCGAGGCCGAGGTGACCGAGCGCATGGCCGAGGCGGTGTCCAAGCGGGGCCACGCCGAGGCGGCGGTGACCCGCGAGAAGGCGCTGGCGAGCGCCGACGGGCTGCGCGAGCGGCTGAAGGGTGAGGCCGAGGGCCTGACCGAGAAGGCCGCCGCGATGGCCGCGCTCGACGAGTCCAGCCGGGTGCACGAGGAATACCGACTGCGCCTGGAGGCGGAGAAGGAGATCCGGCTCGCCGGCCTGGAGGTGAACCGGCAGATCGCCGAGGCGCAGGCCACCGTGCTGGCCACCGGCCTGGAGAACGCCAAGATCGACATCGTCGGCGGGGACAGCGTGTTCTTCGACCGGATCATGGGCGCGATGGCCGCCGGGAAGAGCGTGGACGCCTTCGTCGACCGCTCCGACACCGTGCGCACGATGGCCGCCTCCTGGCTGGACCCGAACGGCTCGACGTTTGTCGACGACCTCGGCGCGCTGGCCGCGGGCCTGGGCTCCGGCGGCGTGCGCGACCTGACCCTCGCGGGCGCGCTCGGCGCGCTGATCGCCGGCGGCGGACCGCAGTCGGCCACCCTCCAGGGCCTGCTGGACGCGGTCCGCGCCGGCGGGCTGGGCGAGACCCGACTCGCCGACCTGACCGCCCCGGTCCGGCTCAACGGCCTGGCCAAGTAGCGGGGATGCGCGATCACCGTGCCGGACGAGGGAGTTGACCCGAACGTGAGCGGTCAGGCGGGCGGCCCGGAGGCCGAGCCCGGGACCTACGAGGTGCTACGCGGGCGACTGCTCGCCGCCGCCCGGGAACTGGGCACGCGGGCACGGGAGTTGAACGAGCGCCGGGTGCTCACCTGCGGCGGCGGCGCGCCGGCGCTGACCGACACTCACCGGCTGCACACCGAACGGGCCGTGGTGGCACGGGACATCGTCCAGGTCGGCGGCCTGCTCCTGGCCGGCTGGAACACCGACGGCGGGTCGGGCGAGGAGGTCGGGCCCGCCGACGTGTTCGCGCTGTACCGGCGCACCCCGGAGGGCTTCGTGCCCGCTCCGACCGACGCCGTTCCGGGTCTGCTCGACGACACCCGCTTCCGGCAGGACTTCACCGAGCTGTACCGCTACTTCCGGGACGCCCGGCTGCTGCGACTGCGCGATATCGGGACCCACCTGCTCGCGGTCTTCCGGGTCGGCGAACGCCCCACCGACATCCGGGTGTTGCGCTGGCGACTGGCCCCCGACGGCACCCCCGCCTACCTCGACGCGCAGGGCGAGCGCGAGCACGTCCTCCCGGACGCGTACGACTTCGCCTGGACCGAGAGCACCCGCGCCGACCACGTCCCGGGCCGGCACCCGCACATCACGATCGCCGACACGCTGTACCTGTCCACATCGGGCGGTCGGCTCGTGGTCAAGGTCGAGAACGACACCGAGACCGCCGAGGGCGTCTACGCGGAACCCGTCGACGACCCGCTGCAGTCGCTGGCCGACGCCGAGGTCGCGCACGCCCGGGTCGGACCGCTGCTGCTGGTCCGGGTGCGCCCGTACAACGAGAGCGAACCGCGCCACCTGGTGTACAACACGCGCACCGCCGAGGTGCGCCGCCTCGACGGCATCGCGGCGGCCTGCCGGCGCCTGCCCGACGACCAGGGCATCGTCTTCCCCGGCGGCTATCACCCGAGCACGGGCGGCGCACGCACCTTCGACATCGACACCACCGACGCGGAGTTCGAGGCGACGGTGCGCTCGCCCAACGGCGAGGACGTGCTGTACGTGTTCCACGCCCGGGCGGAGGGCCGCGTCACGCTGCTGTCCTACAACGTGATCCGCGAGGAGGCCGCCGCGCCGATCGTCGGGCACGGCCGGGCGTTCTTCGCGGACGGCACGATGGCGATCCTGCGGGTCCTCGACGCCGAACCCACCCGCACGCACACCGTCCAGATGTGGGACACGCCGTACACCTCGGACGCGTACGCCGCGGCGCGCCCGCCGGGCAGCGGCCCACTGGCCCGGATCGGCAACCCGGAACTGGTCCGCGGCATCGCCGCCTGCCTCGCGATCGCCGCGATGGCCGAGGAGACGGCGCCCACGACCGCCGTCTTCACCGCGATCACCTCCGCCGCGGCCCGGGTCGAGGACACCCACCACTGGCTCGGCGACGCCGAACTCGGGTCCCTCGCCGCACCGTTGGCCACCGTGCGCGGCGCCGCGGCGGATGTCGTCGAGGAGTTCCGCCGGGTCCTGGACCTGCGCCGGATCGCCGCCGACGCGCTCGCCGAGGCGGTCGCGAGCACCACCGCGCTGACCCGGCGGGTGCGCGGCGAGGTGCCGGACAGCGCCGCCGCCTGTGTCCGACAGCTCGGCGAACTGCGGCACGCGCAGGGCCGGTTGGCGAGCCTGCGGGACCTTCGCCACCTGGACGCGGACGCGCTCGCCGAGGCGGAAGCCGTGCTGGTCACGGCACTGGCCGAGGCGGGCCGGCGGGCGGTGGCGTTCCTGGCCGACGACGACGCCTTCGTGGCCACCCACCGGATCGTCGACGAGCTGACCGCCGAGGCCGCCGCGGCGGCCACCGTGGCCGAGGCGGGCACGCTGACCGCCCGGATCGACGAACAGGGCGACGGGATGCGCGTGGTCACCGAGGTGATCGGCACCCTCGACGGCACCGACGCCGGCGTGCGCACCACGATCCTGACCCGGATCGGCGAGGTCCTGGGCGGGGTCAACCGGGCCCGCGCGACCCTGGACGCGCGCCGTCGCGACCTGCTCGACGCCGAGCAGCGCGCCGAGTTCGCCGCCGAGATGGCGCTGTTGGAGCAGACCGTGGTCGGCGCGCTGGCCGCCGCCGAGACGCCCGAGGAGTGCGACGAACACCTGGCCCGGCTGCTGGCCCGGATCGAGGACCTGGAGGCCGGGTTCGGCGCGCTCGACGAGCACCTGGCCCGGATCGGCGTCGAACGCGAGCGCGTCCACGACGCGTTCACCGCCCGCAAGCAGGCCCGACTCGACGAGCGGGCCCGGCACGGCCGCCGCCTCGCCGACTCCGCACAGCGCGTCCTGACCACCATCGCCCGCCGGATCACCACCCTCGCGAGCATCGACGAGATCAACACCTGGTTCGCCTCCGACGCCCTGGTCGGCAAGGTCCGCTCCACCGCCGGGGAACTGCGCCGCCTCGGCGACCCGGTCCGCGCCGGCGAGTTGGAGGGCCGGCTCACCGCGGCCCGCCAGGAGGCCGTCCGGGCCCTGCGCGACCGCGCCGAACTGTACGACGCGGCGGGCACCGTACGGCTCGGCCGGCACCGGTTCGCGGTGCACGACCGCCCGATCGAGCTGACCCTGGTCCCACACGGGGACACCCTCGCGTTCGCGATCACCGGCACCGACTACCGCGAGGTGGTGCGCGAGCCGCTGCCCGCCGCCCATCAGGTCTTCCACGACCAGCCGCTGGGCTCCGAGTCGCCGCGGGTCTACCGCGCCGAATACCTCGCGGCGGTGGTGCTCGCGCAGACCGAGGGGCGCCCGATCGACGCGTTGCCGGCCGAGGAACTGCTCGCCGAGGTGCGCCGGATCGCGCTGTCGCGCCCCGGCGAGGGCTACGACCGGGGGGTGCACGATCGGGACGCCGCCGCGCTGCTCGCGGCCGTACTGCGCCTGCGCGCCGGGGCCGGGCTGCTGCGGTTCGCGCCGGAGGTACGGGCCGCGGCCCAGCTGTACTGGGCGCACGGCGTGGCCGCCGACGCCCGGCAACGCTGGACGACCCGGGCCCAGTCGCTCGGCCGGGCCAGGGACACCTTCGGCCCGATCCCCGCCGTCGCCGACCTGGCCGCCGAACTCGGCGAGCGGGCAACCGGGTTCCTGACCGAGGCGCTGGCCCCGCCGAGCACGCCCGGCACCACGATCGGCGCCTACCTGTTCGAGGAACTCGCCGCCGGCGGCCCGCGCTTCGCCACCGGCGCGGTCGCTCGCACGCTCCTGACCGGCTTCCGCGCCTCGCTCGGCGGCGACGACGCCCCGGCGGCCAAGGACTTCGCCGAGGACCTGCGCGCCCTCGACGGCGACCTGGCCGCCCGGCACCAACTCGTCGGCGCCTGGCTCGGCGCCTACGCCGCCCGCCTCGACACCGACCCACCCCCGGAGTTGGCCGAGGCGGTCGCCGTCGAGGTGTGCGGGGCGGCGCTGGAGCGACACCACGTCGACGCCCCGATCTCCGCCACCGTCACCGGCCTGCTCGGCGCGCACCCGCGTGTGGCGAGCGGCGGCACGCTGGACCTGCGGCTGGACGAGTTCCTGACGCGCACCGACGAGTTCCGCCACACCCGGGTGCCCGCGTACCGGGCGTACCAGCGCCGGCGCACCGAACTGCTGGCCGCCGCCCGCGAGCGGCTGCGGCTCGACGCGCACACCCCCCGGGTGATGTCGGCGTTCGTCCGCAACCGGCTGATCGACGAGGTCTACCTGCCGCTGATCGGCGACAACCTGGCCAAGCAGCTGGGTGCCGCGGGGCCGGAACGGCGCACCGACAGCCAGGGGCTGCTGCTCCTGCTGTCCCCGCCCGGCTACGGCAAGACCACGCTGATGGAGTACGTCGCCGCCCGACTGGGCCTGCTCTTCGTCCGGATCGACGGCCCCGCGCTCGGCGCGCGCACCACGTCCCTGGACCCGGCCGCCGCGCCGGACGCCGCCGCGCGGCGCGAGGTGGAGAAGATCGGGTTCGCCCTGGAACTGGGCGCCAACGTGCTGCTGCACGTGGACGACATCCAGCACGTCTCACCCGAACTGCTGCAGAAATTCGTCTCGTTGTGTGACGCGCAGCGGCGGATCGAGGGGGTGCGTGACGGCGAGTCGCGCAGCTACGACCTGCGCGGGAAACGCTTCGCGGTGTGCATGGCCGGCAACCCGTACACCGAGTCCGGCGCGCGTTTTCGGATCCCGGACATGCTGGCCAACCGGGCCGACGTGTGGAACCTGGGCGATGTGCTCGGCGGGCGCGAGGAGTTGTTCGCGCTCAGCCACATCGAGAACGCGCTGACCGCCAACCCGGTCCTGGCCCCGATCGCCGGGCGCGACCGGGCCGATCTGGACCTGCTGATCCGGCTGGCCCGGGGCGATGGCAGCGCGCGCCCGGATCGGCTCGCGCACCCGTACGACGCGACCGAACTGGACCGCGTCCTGGCCGTGTTGCGCCGACTGCTGCACGTGGTGGAGACGGTGCTCGCGGCGAACCGGGCCTACATCGCCTCGGCCGCGCAGTCCGAGGCGGCGCGCACCGAGCCGCCGTTCCGGTTGCAGGGCTCGTATCGGGACACCAACAAGCTGGCGGAGCGCATCCTGCCGGTCCTGGACGAGGCGGAGGTCGAGCGGCTGTTGGACGACCACTACGCGGCGGAGGCGCAGACGCTGACCACCGACGCGGAGGCCAACCTGCTCAAGCTCGCCGAACTGCGCGGCCGGTCCACCCCCGAGCAGCGGGCGCGGTGGGCGCAGGTGAAGCGGGCCTACCTGGCGGCGCGCGGCTGAGCGGAGGGCGGCTCCGGCGCGGCCTCGGCGGTCCCCGTTTGCTGCTCCGGGATCCACGCGGCGGTGAGCACGCCGTGTTGGGTCCACCCCAGCGTGCGGTACAGCTCCCGTCCGGCGGCGGTGGCGACCAGGACCCCGGTCCGGGCGCCGCGCGCGGCGGCGGCGTCGGCGAGCACGGTCATCACCACGCTGCCCAGGCCGCGCCGGCGGTGCGCGGGGTCGGTGTGGATCTGGTCGGCCACCGCGGTGTCCCCGGTGACCCCGATCCGTCCGTGGGCCGCGACCGCCCCGTCGGCGGCGAGCAGCCGGCCGAAGGTGGTTTCGTCCCGGGTCTCGACCTCGATCGTGTAGCCGGCCGGCGCCGCAGGCGATTGCCGGCGCAGCGGCCCGGTCATCGGGTACTCCGGCTCGCCCACGGTCCACGCGGAGGTGAGCGCGGGCCGAACCCGCTCGACGGGCGCGAGGGTCTTGATCCAGGTGCCGGGCTCGGTCCGGGTGCGGACCACCTCGGCGGGCCGGTCCGGGTCGAAGAACACGTAGCGCACCCGATGCCCGGGCAGTCCGACGTCGAGCCGGTACCCGCCGTCCACCGCGACCGGCGCCGTCACCGCCCGAGCCACCGCCCACCCGCCGACCCAGGCCCGGATCAGCTCTGCGTCGGACATGACCCGTTCCCGATCGGCGGTGCTCACGACAACTCCCCATACGGTGGCGACACGAACCGACCAAGCTTATTGCAAGGCGTTTGCAACAAACTCGCGGGTTTGCGGCCGCCGGGCCGCCGACGCTTCGTCACACAACGGTAAGCAGGCGATTCGGCCACCGTCCGGGTCGGGGCGTCAGGATGAGGGGAGGCGGATTTCGAGCGTGAGGTGGGCGTGGTGCGGCGTGCCGGCGGGATCAGGGCCGCGGTGGTCGGCGTGGTGTCGGCCGCGGTCGCGGTGGGGGTGGCCGAGGCGGTCGCGGCGTTCGTCCGACCGGAGGCCACGCCGTTCGTGACGATCAGCGGGGCGGTCACCGACCGGGCGCCGACGGGGCCGCGCGAGTGGGCGATCCGTACCTTCGGGACCGGCGACAAGGCGTTCTTGCTGACCGTGATCGCCGTGCTGCTCGCGCTGTTCGCGGCCGGCCTCGGGGTGCTCGCCGCGCGCCGGCTCCGCTACGGCGTCGCCGGGGTCCTGGCGCTCGGCGGCTTCGCCGCGTGGGCCGCCGCCGACCGACCCTCGTACCGCGCCGCCGATCTGGCGCCGACGCTGGTCGGCACGCTGTTCGGGGTGCTCGCGCTGGTCCTGCTCACCCGCCCGGACCTGGTCGACCGCCGGCCGCTCGCCCGCCCGCTGCCGGTCGCGCCCGAGGACGACGTGGCCGAACCGGCCCCGGACACCGCGCGCCGCACCGTACTCGTGGTCGGCGCCGCCGTCGCGGCCGCGGTGGCCGGGTTCGGCGGTCGGATGCTCCAGCACGCCCGCTTCAACGCGGAGAAGTCCCGGGCCGGCGTCGCGGGCACGCTGCCCCGGCCGATCAGCGCCGCGGCCCCGGCGGGCCCGGGCTTCGTCGCCCCGGGGCTGACCCCGTACCTGACCCCGAACGCGGACTTCTACCGGATCGACACCGCCTTCACCGTGCCGCAACTGCGCGCCGAGGACTGGGAACTGCGCATCCACGGCATGGTCGACCGGGAGATCCGGCTGAGCTACGAACAACTGCGGGCCCGCTTCCCGATCGAGCGGGACATCACCCTCGCCTGCGTCTCCAACGACGTGGGCGGCGACCTGATCGGCAACGCCCGGTGGCTGGGCACCCCGCTGGCCGACCTGCTGCGCGAGGCGGGCGTGCGGCCCGGCGCCGACCAGATCGTCTCCCGGTCGCCGGACGGGATGACCATCGGCACCCCGCTGCGCGAGGTCATGGACGGGCGCGACGCGATGCTGGCGTACGCGATGAACGGCGAGCCGCTGCCGATCAAGCACGGCTTCCCGGTCCGGATGGTGGTGCCGGGCCTGTACGGGTACGTGTCCGCGTGCAAGTGGATCGTGGACATCGAGGTGACCCGGTTCGCCGCGTTCAGCGCCTACTGGGTGCGGCTCGGGTGGGCCCGCTTGGCCCCGATCAAGACCCAGTCGCGGCTGGACACCCCCCGCGACGCGGCGGACCTGCGCGCCGGCCCCGTCCCGGTCGCCGGTGTCGCCTGGGCCCAGCATCGGGGCATCACCGCCGTGGAGATCCGGGTCGACGACGGCCCCTGGCAACCCGCCGAACTCGCCCCGCAGACCACCACCGACACGTGGCGCCAATACCGGTGGACGTGGGACGCCACCCCGGGCCGGCACACCCTGCGCGTGCGCGCCACGGACGGCACCGGTGCGGTCCAGACCGACACGTCGGCCGACGTGATCCCCGACGGCGCCACCGGCCACCACCACATCGAGGTCACGGTCCGCTGAGCGGGGGCCGCGCCGAGGCCACCGACCCGAGGGCCCGCCGAGCCGAGGCCCACGCCCGCCCGGCGGCTCCCACCGCCGGGCGGTGCGCCCCTCACTCCTCGATCAGCCCCCAGGCCTTCGCGATCAACTCGTACGACCGGATCCGCGCGTCGTGCCCGTACACGTTGCTGATCACCATCAACTCGTCCACCTGTGTGCGCTCGCGCAACTCCCGCATCCCCGCCCGCACGTCGGCCAGGTCTCCGCTGATGTGCTGCCGCTGGTAGCTCTCCACGAACTCGCGCTCGGCCGGCGTCCACGGATACGCCTCGGCCTCCTCCGGCGACGGGATGCGCCCGGGGTTGCCGCTGCGCAGCTTCAGCATCGACAACGCCTGGGACAAGGCGAGCCGCTTGGCCTGCTCCCGGGTGTCGGCCGCGATCACCCCGGCCGCGATCATCGCGTACGGCTCCTTGAGCGACGCCGACGGCTGGAACGACTCGCGGTACAGCTCCAGCGCGGGCAGCGTGTGCTGTCCGCTGAAGTGGTGCGCGAAGGCGAACGGCAGCCCCAGGATCCCGGCCAGCTGCGCGCTGTAACCGCTGGACCCCAGCAGCCACACCGGCGCCTCCGCGGTGGCGAACTCGCCGCCCGCCTCGATCCCGGACGCGGGACCCGGCACGGCGTGCATCCGGGCGTACGGGTGCTCCTCGGCGAAGCGCCCGGTGACGAAGCCGATCAGCTCACCGAGCGCCTGCGGGAACTCGTCCACCGACTCGGCGCCGCCACCGCGCCGCAGGGCGCGCATGGTGACCTGGTCGGTGCCCGGGGCCCGACCGATGCCGATGTCGATCCGGCCGGGGTGCAGCGCCTGGAGCGTGCCGAACTGCTCGGCCACCACGAGCGGCGCGTGGTTGGGCAACATCACCCCGCCCGAACCCAGCCGCAGCGTGGTGGTGTGCGCGGCCAGGTGCGCGAGCAGCACCGGCGGGGACGAACTGGCGATGCCGGGCATGTTGTGGTGCTCCGCCACCCAGAACCGATGGAAGCCCCACCGCTCGGCCCGCTTCGCCAACTCGGTACTCGTCCGTAGCGCCTCGGTCGCCGAATATCCCGTCCCGACCGGTGCCACGTCCAATACCGACAGCTTTACCGCGTCCACTCCGCGTCCCTTTCTCCGGCCCGCTCTCGGCCGTCACTCGGCCCGTTCCCGGCCGCGTTCCGGCCCGTGTCCCGCCCCGTCCGCCGCTCCGCACGCAGGCGTATTCGTGCTCTGAGGTGCAACCGCCGCACACCCCGTGCTGTTCCGCCGGCCAGGCGTATCGGAGAGCACATCGGGCATAAGGGGCAGTCGAGCCTCACTCGCGTGCGACCCGAGACCACGAAAGGGATATCGGCGATGACCGAACGCCCCACGACCACGACCGACGCGGGCATTCCCGCCCCGAGCGACGAGTTCTCGCTCTCCGTCGGCCCCAACGGTCCGCTGCTGCTCCAGGACCACTACGTCATCCAGAAGATGGCCCAGTTCAATCGCGAGCGGGTCCCGGAGCGGGTGGTGCACGCCAAGGGCGGCGGTGCCCACGGCGTGTTCCGGGTCACCCAGGACGTGAGCCGGTTCACCAAGGCGGATCTGTTCCAGCCGGGCCGCGAGACCCCGATGTTCATCCGCTTCTCCACGGTCGCCGGCGAACTCGGCTTCCCGGACACCGTGCGCGACCCGCGCGGATTCGCGATCAAGTTCTACACCCGGCACGGGAACTACGACCTGGTCGGCAACAACACGCCGATCTTCTTCATCCGGGATCCGAGCAAGTTCTCCGACTTCATCCACTCGCAGAAGCGCCGCTCGGACACCCACCTGCACGATCACGACATGCAGTGGGACTTCTGGACGCTCTCGCCGGAGTCGGCGCACCAGGTGATGTTCCTGATGTCCGACCGGGGAACCCCGAAGACGTGGCGCAACATGCACGGCTTCGGCAGCCACACCTTCATGTGGGTGAACGCGGGCGGGGAGAAGTTCTGGATCAAGTACCACTTCCTGACCGACCAGGGCATCGAGAACTTCACCGACGCCGAGGCCGCCGCCATGGCCGGCGAGGACCGCGACTTCCACCTGCGCGACCTGCGCGAGGCGATCGCCCGCGGCGACCACCCGTCGTGGACGCTGCACGTCCAGGTGATGCCGTTCGAGGCGGCGGCCGACTACCGCTTCAACCCGTTCGACCTGACCAAGGTGTGGCCGCACGGCGACTACCCGCTGATCGAGGTCGGCCGGATGACGCTGGACCGCAACCCGGCGGACTACTTCGCCGAGGTCGAGCAGGCCTCGTTCGAACCGGCCAACCTGGTCCCGGGCATCGGTGCCAGCCCGGACAAGATGCTCCAGGGCCGGCTGTTCAGCTATCCGGACACGCACCGCTACCGGATCGGGCCGAACTACCTCCAGCTGCCGATCAACCGGCCGATCGTGCCCGTGCACTCCTACAACAAGGACGGCGCGATGCGGTACGAGAACTACGGCGACCCGGTGTACGCGCCGAACAGCCGCGGCGGACCGGTCGCCGACCCGGCGCCGTACGAGGACGAGAACTACGAGGTCGCCGGCGAGATCGTGCGCTCGGCCTACCGGCCGCACGCCGAGGACGACGACTTCGGCCAGCCGGGCACGCTGTACCGCAAGGTGATGTCCGAGACCGACCGGGAGCACCTGGTCGGCAACATCGTCGGCCACATGAAGAGCGACGGTCCGGTGACCGCCGAGGTGTTGCCCCGGGTGATCGAATACTGGACGAGGGTCGACCCGGACCTGGGCGCGCGCGTCGCGAAGAAGTACAACGGCGGCTGACGCAGGTCGCCGACGGCCCGGCGGCTGCCGCTCAGGCGCCGCTGGGCCGCCACACCGACCCGGAGCCGACCGGGACCAGGCCCAGGCCCTGCTGGCCGCCGACCTGGTCGCCAAGGCCGAGGGCGGCCCCGTTGCGGGCCACGAAGACCACGCCGGAGCCGCTGGGCTGCGGCTTCCACATCTGGTTCTCGGCGCGCCCGCAGTCGTCCTGGTAGGCGCGCGGCTCCCGGCCGCCGGACACCTCCAGGCACTTGCGCGAGAGTGCCGACTCGAGCCGGACGAAGCCGCCGCCCGCGTCGCGGACCACCCACTGCTGGTTGGCCTTGCCCGGTCCCATCGGGTACGCGATCACCGCGGCCCGATCCCGGTCGCTGGCACCCATCACGTCCATCGCCCGGCCGTCCGGCAGCAGCAGTACGTAGCGCCCGCCCGCGGCCAACGGCGGTTTGGCGGACGCGGTCTTGGACGGTGTCGGCGACGCCGAGGTGGGCGGGGCGGTGGTCGGCGGCGCGGAGCTGATCTGCCCGGCGTTCACCGCCGTCGGCGAGGGCGAGGTGGTCGGCACCGGCGAGGTCGCCGCGGCATGCGAGGAGCCCCCGCCGCCACCGTCGAACACGCCGACCAGGCCGCCGGCCAAAAACCCCGCCAAGGCGACCGCGCACAGCGCCGCCATCCAGATCCGACGTCGCGGCATCTGTCCCTCTCCTCGTGGCCGGCTCTTCCCGCGGATCGGGACATCCTGGCAGAAGAGTTCACCCCAAGGGGTGAATCGGCCGGTGTGGGCCGCCGGATGGTGAACGGACTCACCATCCGGCGTGCGGAGACGCCGCGGTCGATCCGCCGGATCGGTCGGCGTCGGGGCGGGGTGGGGTGGGCGCTAGAGGTACAGGCCGGTGGCCTCGCCGGAGACCTCGATGCGTTCGGCGGCGACCGCGTGCAGGTCGCGCTCGCGCAGCAGCACGTACGGGACCCCGCGCACCTCGACCTCGGCGCGCTCCTCGGGGTCGTACAGGACACGATCGCCCGGCTCGACGGTGCGGACGTTCTGGCCGACCGCGACCACCTCGGCCCATGCCAGCCGCTTGCCGACCTGCGCGGTCGCGGGGATCAGGATGCCGCCGCCGGAGCGGCGCTCACCCTCCGCGGCGTCCTGGCGGACCAGGACACGGTCGTGCAGCATGCGGATGGGCAGCTTCTCGCCGAGGTCGTGGGCGGTGTTGTTGCTCGAAGACTGGGACCTGTCGGAACTCACGCTTCGACAAGCTACCCGTCCGAGGCCGAACGTGCGTCACCGGGAGGTGTGATGTCCCGATCCGCTTCGGCCCGAAAACCGTCCCGGATCGGCTTCGGCCGGGCCGCACGCGGTCGGGCCGGGCGTCGGCCCGACCGGCGTGCCGCGGTGGTCAGCGCTTCTTGGCGGCCTTGGCCTTCTTCGCCGCGGCCTTGTCGCCGCCCCGGCTCTTGACCAGGACGACCAGCAGGACCAGCCCGGCCACGCCGCCCGCGAGCGGCACGATCCGCTCCATGCGCGGTGCGCCGGTGTCGCTGTCGATGAACTGCGCCCGTACCTTGTCCTTCGCGCGGGCCGCGACGTTGGCCGGCTTCACCCGGTCGACGATCTCGTCCAGGGTCACCGCCAGGTTGGCCCGGGCCGCCTCGATGTCCCGTTCGATCTGCTGCGGCGTACGTCGGTCGGGGGCACCGTTCACATCGTGCCCGGCGGACTTGCCGTCCCCGTGCCCGGCGTTCGAAACGTCAGCCTTGTGTGCACCGTTCACCGACTCCACCCGACTCCGCTCAGCGTGTGCCGTCACCGGACGGCCCAATGCCGCCCGGCCTTGCCGCTCCAACTCCGCCGGAGACAGTTCCCGCCCGTGGTCGCTCACAACCCGTCCTCTCCGGCTCCTGCGCTCGTGTGTCGCCCAAGTCTGTCAGTTACCTCCCCGGCCCCGGGTCAACCGGGTCCCGTGGCGTCCGTCGGCGCGCTGCGGGCGGTTACGCCGGGACCGAGGACGGGTCGAAACCGTAGGGCAGTTCGAGCCGGTGGGCGGCCATCAGGTCACGGTCCAGGAGCAGGTCGCGGGTGTCTGCGTCGGCGACCACCACGCCGCCCGCGAGTACCGCCGAACGTGGACACAGCTCCAACGCGTAGGGCAGGTCGTGGGTCACCATCAACACCGTGACGTCGAGCGAGCGGAGCACGTCGGCCAATTCGCGTCGGCTCGCCGGGTCCAGATTCGAGGACGGCTCGTCCAGGACCAGGATCTCCGGTTCCATCGCCAGCACCGTGGCCACCGCGACCCGGCGGCGCTGGCCGTAGCTGAGGTGGTGCGGCGGCCGGTCGGCGAAGTCGGCCATGCCCACCCGGTCGAGCGCGTGTCGCATCCGCTCCTCCAGCGCGGCGCCGCGCAGGCCGAGGTTGGCCGGGCCGAACGCGACGTCCTCCCGGACGGTGGGCATGAACAGCTGGTCGTCCGGATCCTGGAAGACGATGCCGACCCGGCGGCGGATCTCGCGCAGGTGCTCCCTGGCCACGGGCAGTCCGGCCACCTCGACGGTGCCGGCGCCGGCGGTCAGGATCCCGTTCAGGTGCAGGACGAGGGTGGTCTTGCCGGCGCCGTTGGGGCCGAGCAGGGCGACCCGTTCGCCGCGGGCGATGGTCAGGTCGACGCCGAACAGGGCCTGGTGGCCGTCCGGGTAGGCGTAGGCGAGGCCGCGGACGGCGAGGGAGGGGGGCGGGGACTCACTCACGTGGGGTACTCCGTTCTCGGGTCGCGCGGTGTCGCGGATCCCGCGATTGTCCGGTCACGCGCGAGGTCACCGGAGCAGTGCCCCCGCCCACACCGCGAACGCCGCCGCGGGCAGCGTCGCGGCGGCGGCCCACTGGGCGGCGCGGGCGCGGGTGTCCACGAGGATCGGCATGGTCCCGGTGTACCCGCGGCTGAGCATCGCCAGGTGCACCCGCTCGCCGCGCTCGTAGGAGCGGATGAACAGCGCGCCGGCCGACTTGGCCACCGTCGGGGTCTGGCGCAGGTCGCGCGCGACGAAGCCGCGCGATTCGCGGGCGATCCGCATCCGGCCCATCTCGGCGGTGATCACCGCGCCGTAGCGCAGCATGAACGACATGATCTGCACGAGCAGCGCCGGCATGCGCAACTTCCGCAGGCCGAGCAGCAGGGCGCGCAGTTCGGTGGTGGCCGCCAGCAGCACGCCGGCGACGACCCCGAGGGTGCCCTTGGCCAGGACGTTCCAGGCGCCGAGCAGGCCGTCGTGGCTGACCGTCAGGCCCAGCACCTCGACGGTTGGGCCGTCGGCGACGAAGGGCAGGAGCAGCGCGAAGAGCACGAACGGGGTCTCCACCAGCATCCGGCGCAGTACGAAGCCGGCCGGGACGCGGGCGATGGCGGCGACGACCGCGAGCAGCGCCGCGTACACGCCGAAGGCCCAGTAGGCCTCGCGCGGGGTGGACACCGTCGCCAGGACGAAGCCGATCAGCGCGAGCAGCTTGCAGTGCGGCGGCAGCCGATGCACGGGGGAGTCGCCCGGGCACAAGAGCCGGTGTTCGGGTCCGCCGGCCACGTCAGCCGCCGCTGCCCGAGTCGACGCCGTCGTGGGCGGGCTTCGCCGGGGCGTCGACCGGACGGCGCCGGACCAGCCGGAACACGCCGGTGCCGACGGCGAGGGTGGCCGCGACGCCGATCACCCCGGCCAGGCCGCCGGACAGGCGTTCGTTGTGCACACCCTTGACGTTGTAGTCGGCCAGCGGGCCGTCCTTGAACTGGTGGTCCCGCTCCTTGGCGTCGATGCCCTTGTCGGCGGACACCTTCTCCAGGCCGTCCGGGCTCTGACTGGCGTAGTAGCTGACGAATCCGGCCAGGACCAGGGCGAGCACGGCCCCGGCGATCAGCAGGGTGCGGGTACGGACGCGGGTCATCGGGTCTCCCCAGCCGAGCGCAGTTCGAGGGGACGCGCCAGGCCGCGCGCGCCGTGGACGAGGTCGGGCCGCACCGCCAGCACGCTGGAGACGGTGGCGGCGGTGATGATCGCCTCGCCGATGCCGATCAGCACGTGTACGCCGATCATCGCGCCGGCCACCTTGCCGATGGATACGTCGGTCGTGCCGCCGATCGCGTAGAAGAGGGTGAACACGCAGGCGGCCGCGGGTACCGAGACCAGCGCGCCGACGAACGCGGCGATCGGGACGGACGAGTGCCGGGCGGGCAGCAGGCCGAGGGTGAGCCGGTACAGGCCGTAGCCGACCACGACCGTCACGACGCCCATGATGGTGATGTTCAGGCCGAGCGCGGTCAGTCCGCCGTCGGCGAAGAACAGGCCCTGCATCAGCAGTACGACCGCCACGCACAACACGCCGGTGTACGGGCCGACCAGGATCGCGGCGAGGGTGCCGCCGAGGAGATGGCCGCTGGTGCCGCCCGCGACGGGGAAGTTGAGCATCTGGACGGCGAAGACGAAGGCCGCGACCAGGCCGGCGAGCGGTGCGGTGCGCTCGTCCAGCTCGCGGCGTGCGCCGCGCAGGCCGACGGCGACGCCGGCGATCGCGATCACGCCTGCACCCGCGGATACGGGGCCGTCGATGAAGCCGTTGGGTATGTGCATGTGGCCCCTCCCGAAATGCCGGATTCGGCGGAGGGATCCTATGACGTCCGGCCGTACCTGCAAAAGTCTTGCAATTGGGTGATGGTGGCAACAAGGGCGCTCGGGCGTCGGTTTTTGCCCTGCTTTGACGAAGAACGCGCCCCGGGGACGCGCGGCCGGCCGGGGGCGGGCGGCCGGGATCGGTCCGACGGCGGCGCTAGCGTTGCGGCGTACGTTGCGTTGCCGAGCGATTCGATTCGAGGAGTTCTTCGTGAGCGACCGCCTCCAGGCGGGCGACACCGCCCCCGCCTTCACCCTGTCCGACGCCGACGGTGGGTCCGTCTCGCTGTCCGACTACGCGGGCCGCAAGGTCATCGTGTACTTCTACCCGGCCGCGCTGACCCCGGGCTGCACCAAGCAGGCGTGCGACTTCACCGACAACCTCGATCTGCTGGCCGGGGCCGGCTACGACGTGCTGGGCATCTCGCCGGACAAGCCGGAGAAGCTGGTCAAGTTCCGGGAGAAGGAGAACCTGCGGGTGACGCTGCTGGCCGATCCGGACAAGGCCACGCTGGAGGCGTACGGGGCCTTCGGCGAGAAGACGATGTACGGGAAGACGGTCAAGGGTGTGATCCGCTCCACGTTCATCGTCGACGAGACCGGCAAGGTGGAACGCGCCCTGTACAACGTCCGCGCCACGGGCCACGTGGCCAAGCTCCTCAAGGATCTGAAGCTCGCCACCACGTGAGGCCCGCCCCGGCGCCGGGGCGACCGGGCCTCACACGCCGGCCGGGCTTTGCTTGGGTCGGCCCGGAGTCCGGGCGGGCGGCCTCAAACCAGTGTCTTATAAACCTCTGACGCTGCCGGGCTCCGGGCGGGCGGCCTCAAACGCCGGCCGGGCTGGATTTTGCTCAGCCCGGCCGAGCACCGAGACCACCGCTCGACTTCAGGCCAAGCCGACATC
>NZ_JBHTVA010000034.1:0-117066 GCF_042793325.1 Embleya sp. NPDC056575 | reverse complement strand
ACCCCGATGAGTCGGGGTCGACCACACCCCACCCTGTCCGTGACACGGTGGGAAAGTGTGTCGTTGTCCGGGTTTACCAGCGGTACCATCGGCCGCGCCGGCCACCGGTGCCCGCGGAGCGGAATATGAAGCCCAGGGCCCAAACGACCAGGACGATGACGGCAATCCACCACAGGGCCTGGAGCGCGAAGCCGGCGCCGAAAAGAATCAGAGCGAGAAGCAGGACGACCAAAAGGGGAATCATTGTTTTTACCTCCGCCCCACGTCTGCCCCGCCCGAGAGGGCGCATTCCCTGGAATCGGTGCGTTTCGCGCGGCCATTCCCGGAAAGGATCGGGCGTTCGCTCCGCCTCGTCGGCCCGGTGGCCGGGCGGGTCGGTGCCGCAGGGCGTCAGGCGCGGATGTCGGCATGGATGCTCTTGCCACGCGGGTGGTGTTCGACGGTCCACCCGGGGGCGAGGGCGTCGAGGACACGCAGCCCGTGCCCGCCGCCGGGGCCGGGGGTACGGCGAACCGGCGGGTGAGGGGACGTGTCGGTGACGGTCAGGCGTACGCCGTGGGGGATGGGGGTCAGGGTGAGCACGGCGCCGGCGTCGGTGTGGCGCAGGGCGTTGCCGACGAGTTCGGAGGTCACCCACACGGCGGCGTGGATGCGTTCGTGGGCCCAGCCCCAGGCGGTGAGGGTGTCGCGGACCGCGTGACGCACCAGGCGTAAGGCGCCCGGTTCGGGCGGCACGTTCCAGCGGATCGTCTCGCGAAGGTGGGGTGATGCGGGCGGTTCGTCGACCATGTCGATCTCCGGCGGTGGCCTCGGCGTCGAGGGACGGAGCATCCCTGCCCACAAACGACGATCCCAACTGCCCGGGACGCACGGCCTCCATCCCCCTTCGTCGGCCGCCGTCGTGTCGCGGGGCCCCTCGGGGTCCGTCGCCGCGTGTCACGGCAGGGAGGCGCCCTCGTATGCGCACAGCACCGCGCGTACCGACCGCCTCGCGGCGCATCCGCCCCGGTGCCCGCGCAGCAGGTTCCACGCGAAGCAGACCACCATCGCGCCCGCGATGACGCCCAGGACCGCGACGGCCATCATCGGACTGTAGGCGACGGAGGTGATCACGCACGCGATGGCGATCGTCACGAGGCCCCACCCGCCGGCCCGCAGCACCGCCCACCACCCGACGCTCCCGGGATGCCGGCCCCGCTGTCCGGCGAAGACGTGCCGCCCGGTGGCGCACAGTGTGTTGTCGACCCTGTCGAGCTGCGTCATGCCGCCCCCTCGCGAGTGCCCACTGGTACGACCGAGTATCGGCATGTCCTCCGCCGCAGGACGCACCGCCACAATCCTGTTACGCGCTGTCACACGATTGTGACGGGCGCGCCGGACGGTACCTGGCAGGATGCCGGGCATGACGGGAGCCGAGGAGCGGGAGAAATTTCGTCGGGCGCGCTCGTTCGGGGCCGCGGCGGACGCCTACGAGCGTGGCCGCCCGCCCTACCCGCCCGAGGCGGTGGCCTGGCTGGTGCCCCAGGACGCGCGAACCGTGGTCGACGTCGGTGCGGGTACGGGCAAGCTGACCCGGGCGCTACGGGCCGCGGGCCGGGAGGTCGTGGCGGTGGAGCCCTCCGCCGGGATGCGCGAGCAGTTCTCGCACGTGCTTCCCGACGTGCGGGTTCTGGACGGGACCGGGGAATCGATCCCGCTTCCGGATTCGAGCGTGGACGTCCTGGTGTGTGCGCAGGCCTGGCACTGGGTGAACCCGGAGCGAGCCGTCCCGGAAGCCGCCCGGGTGCTGCGCCCGGGCGGGCGACTGGGCCTGGTGTGGAACTTCCGTGATGTGTCGGTGCCTTGGGTGGCGGAACTCGACCGCATCCTGCGCGACTGCGCGGCGGCACCGACGAATGCCCGGCAAGTGGAGGACGTGGGCCCGCCGTTCGGACCCGTCGAGCGGCAGGACTTCCGCTGGAGTCATCCGGTGTCGGCCGCGGAGATCGTGGACATGGTGGCCTCCCGCAGCTACGTGATCACGCTGGAGCCCGCAGCGCGGGAGGAGTTGTTGTCACGGATCCGCGCGTTGCTCGACGCGGAGCGCCCGACGCGGATGCCCTATGCGACCGAGTGCTACCGAGCCGAACTCCCCTCGTTGTGACGGGAAGCCGGTCGAGATCGCGTGTCGACCGGCCGAAGCCCTCGGTACCCGTCACGGCGAGGACGAGCGAGCGCCGTCAGCGCTCGCTGCTCCTGGTGAGGGGGAGTCCGGCGAGGATACGTTCGCGGAGGAGGGGGCCGCGGACGCCGATGTCGGCGAAGTCGTCGGGTTCCGGTGTACCGGTGATAAGGAGTTCGGGGACCAGGAGGTCGGCGAGCGGGGCGTCGGGGGTCGGGTCGACGAGGCCGCCGATGTCCTCGGCGGCGAGGTCCAGGTAGGCGGGGGCGAGGGTCCTGCCGTACAGGGTGCCGCCGATCAGATCGGGGCAGAACTCGTTGCGGAAGATCGACACGGTCGCGCGTAGGTCGCCGTGGATCATCACGAGTTTGTCGGTCATGTCGCCGGTGACGGAGTCGGCGGTCACGTCGCCGAGGACTATCAGTTTCGTGTCGCCCGCCAGGTAGATGTCCCCTGCCCGCAGATTCCCCAGGACGATCAGCGCCGCGTCACCGGCGTCGATGTCGACTATGGCGCCGTCGACGGTCAAGTCGCCGTCGATGATGTATCCGGTCGCCGCGTCGGGCGCACCCTTTGCCCACGGCGTGCGCTCGTGCTCGTCCAGCGGAAGTTCCCCGGTCACCGTGGAGGGGCCCGGCACCAGGATGTACTCCTCCTCGTGCAGGTTCTCGTACGTGCTCTTCGGCAACCCCCGGCGCTCGAACAGGGCCACGGCGTCGTCCCATTGCAGGTATTCGCATCGCATGCGCCGAACCGTAGTACCAGCTGCCGACAGCCGCGCGCGGGCGCTCACCATGTGAGGAGTGCCCGCGCACGGCCGTCGCCTCGTCAGCCGGTCGCCCGTACCGCCTCGCGGATCAGCTCGGCGACCTCCTTGGGCCGGGACACGGCCACGGCGTGCGAGGCGCCCTCGATCTCGACGATCGTCGCCCCGGCCCGCTCGGCTCCGAAGCGCTGGACCTCGGGGTTGATCGCCTGGTCCGCGCCGGCCACGAGCGCCCAGGAGGGCTTGGTCTTCCACGCGGCGGCCGAGGCCGTCTCCGTGAATGCCGAGGTGGCCAGCGGACGCTGCGCCACCGCGAGGACCCTGGTGGTGGCGGCCGGGACGTCGGCGGCGAAGATGTCCGGGAACGCCGCGGCCTCGATGGTGACTTCGACGGCGGGCTCCGCCCCCTCCGTGGGGTACGTCGCCTCCTTCAGGTTGTCGACGAGCGGCGACAGGGGGAAGCGGCCCTGCAACTCGCCCAGGCTCTCGCCCTCTTCGGTGACGTAGGCCGCTACGTACACCAGCCCGACGACGTTGTCCGCAGCGCCTGCCACGGAGATGACCGCACCGCCGTAGGAGTGGCCGACGAGCACCACCGGACCGTCGATCCGAGCAACCACGGACGCGATGTACGCGGCGTCCGACGCCAGGCCGCGCAGCGGGTTCGGTGGCGCGAGCACCGGGATGCCGTGGTTTTGCAGTTCCGCGATGACCCCGGTCCAACTGGCGGCGTCCGCGAAGGCCCCGTGCACGAGCACGGCTGTGGGGGTGGGATTCGTGGTCATGTTCGGGTTGTTCTCCCTGTTGTCGGGGGCCGGCGGAGGTTGTCGGAGGTCGACGTCGAGCGCGGGGTCAGCCGCTGTGCAGCGCCGTGCGCAAGGTGCCGGCGGCCAGCGTGATGGCCGCCTGGGCGGCGTGCGTCCCGCGGAGGGCGTTGAGCATGACGAAGTCGTGGATGATGCCCTGGAAGCGGACGGCGGTGACGGGGACGCCGGCTTCGCGCAGCTTGTTGGCGTACGCCTCGCCTTCGTCGCGCAGCACGTCGGCCTCGCCGGTGATGACCAGGGCCGGCGGCAGACCGGTGAGCTGGTCGATGCCGGCCCGCAGCGGGGAGGCGGTGATCTGCGCGCGCTGCGCGGGATCGGTCGTGTACTGGTCCCAGAACCACTGCATGCCGTCGCGGCGCAGGAAGTAGCCCTCGGCGAACCGGTGGTACGACGGGGTGTCGAAGTTCGCGTCGGTGACCGGGTAGAACAACACCTGCTGCACGAGCGGGACGTCGCCGCGTTCCTTGGCCATCAGGGTCAGCGCGGCGGTCATGTTGCCGCCGACGGAGTCGCCGGCGACGGCCAGCCGCGAGCCGTCCAGGTTCTTGGACCCGCCCTGCCGCACGATCCATTGCGCGACCGCGTAGTTCTGCTCGATGGCGACCGGGTAGCGGGCCTCGGGGGAGAGGTCGTATTCGGGGAAGACCACGGCGGCGTTCGCGCCGACGGCGAGTTCGCGTACGAGGCGGTCGTGGGTGTGGGCGTTGCCGAACACCCAGCCCGCGCCGTGGATGTAGAGGATCACCGGCAGGATCCCCTGCACCCCGGCGGGGCGCACGACGCGGGCGCGCACGCTGCCCGTCGGGCCGCCGGAGACGGTGATCCATTCCTCGTCGATCCGCGGCTTGTCGATCTCGCCGGACTGCACCTCGTCGACGGTCTTGCGCCCCTCGGCGGGCGGCAGGTCGAACAGGTAGGGCGGATTGGCGGTCGCTTCGGCGAACGCGGCGGCCGCCGGCTCCAGCACCGGCCGTACCGGCTCCACAACGTCGGACATGCGAAACTCCTGGGTTCCATGTGAGGTTCCGACCCCTCCGGACCAGACACGGAGATCTGCGGGGCCGTCGATCCTCACGCTAGAACCGCGAAGACGCCGGAGATTGACCGTCCGTGCACCGGGTTCGACCTCACAACGCACGCAAACCGCGGGCGGTGGTGCGCCGGTGCCTCAGGCCTCGCTTCCCAGCGCCCGGCCGATGGCCGCCCGGGAGGTGATCCCGAGCTTGGGGAAAATCCGGTACAGGTGAGCCGAGACCGTGCGCGGCGAGAGTTGCAGCCGCTGTCCGATGTCCTTGTTGGACAGTCCCTGCGCGGCCAGTCGCGCGATGCGCAGTTCCTGCGCGCTCAGCGGGATGTTCGAGCCCTGGACCGCGCCGACCGGGTCGCCGGCGGCACGCAGTTCCTGTTCGGCCAGTTCCCGCCACGAGTCGGCGCGGAGCCGACGGAACGTGTGATGGGCCTCGCGCAGCACCTCCCGGGCCTCGGCGCGGTGCCGACGACGCAGCCACGAGCCGTGCGCGAGGCGCAGACGCGCCATGTCGAATACCCACTGCGCGGCACCGGGCACCGCGTACGCGTCCCGAAAGCGCGCGTCCGCGACCTGGTCCGGCGCGGTCGACGCGGCGGCCGCGGCGAGCAGGAAGGCGTGGTGGTCGGAGATCTTGTCCATCCGGGCGGCTTCGCCGGCCGCCACGTGCGCACGCGCCTCCGCGAGCCGGCCGGTGCGTACCGCCGCCTCGACGAAGTCGAAGAAGACGAGATGGAACCACGGCATGCCGCGCGGCAGCACACCCGGCTCGGTGAGTTCGGTCAGATGCGCGTACGCCTCCTCGTACCGGCCGTGACCCAACGCGGCCAGGCCGCGGAGACGGGTGAGGTTGTCCAGGACGAAGCGCATCCGCGCGGTCGCCGCGACGGGCCGGATCCACCGGTCGACCTCGCGCAGCTCCGCCTCGGCGCCTCGACCCGCGAGGAAATGCGCGTAGTAGAAGCGGAACAACAACGCGTTGTTGCGATAGCCGACGTCGTCGGCCGCCTCCGCCTCCCGCAGGCACAGCTCGGCCGTGTCCCAGTTCCCGCGCAGGAAGTCCTGATAGCGCTCGGCCTTCGCGAGCGAGCCCTGGGTGGCGTAGCCGTGCCGGCCGGTGAACCGACGCCGCAGGTCCGCGTCGGCGGCGTCGACCGCGGACGCCGTCCACAGGGCGAGCCAGCCGTCCCCCGCGGCCTGCTCGTCGCTCATGTCCGTCAGCAGCTGCCGCAGTTCCTCGGCCACGCCGTGCGCGGTACGGGGCGGGTCCACCCACGCGCGGTAGCACAGCCGACCCAGGGGCGACGCCATCGCGAGCCGGCGGTCGAGGGCCTCCCATCCCCGCGGGTCGTTCGTGAGGGACGTGGCGAGCAGCAGCTTGAAACACACCTGCTCGGCCAGGCCACCGAACGAGTCCGCGCCAGGTTGCGCCAACGCCCGCAGCACCTCGGGCAGCAGCGTGAAGGACGACTCGAAGTCGATGCGGTGACTTTGATCGACGTACACCACCGCGTAGCCGAACAGCGGGGCGATGTCGGCGGGGACCGGTCCCTGCTTCAGCTCGTCGACGAGCTGCGCCGTGTGGCACAGTCGGCCTCCGCGCGCGGCCATGACGGCGGCCCACGTCAACCGTCGGGCCCGCCGGTCGGGCGCCAGGCTCAGTGCGGCGGCGCGGTCCAGGAGCAGCGCGCCTTCGGCGTCTCCGCCTCGGCGCGCGAGCCGGCGACCCGCGTGTTCGAGGCGCGCGGCCAGGTCCTCGTCCGGGAGAAGTGCCGCGGCGGCCTCGTGCACCAGGCGCCGCGGATCGTCGGGCAGCAGCGTTTCGGCGATTGTCCGGTGTGCCGCACGCAGGTCGTGGCCCGGGGCGGCGGCGATCACCGCGCTGCGCACCAGCGGGTGGCGAAAGACCAGCGCCTTCGACTCGTCGAGTCGGGCCAGACCGCTCGCCTCGATGTGCGCGAGCGTGCGTTCCGCGTCGTCGCCCGATACGGCGCGCAGCCATGCGCCGGTGTTGCCCGCCGCGGTGCCGTCGCACAGCGCGCTGAGCAGCAGGACACGGAGGGCGTCGGGTGGCAGCGAGTCGATCCGGCCGGCGAACAGGCGTTCCAGGCGTCGACCCAGGGGCAACATCTCGGGCATCGGAAGGAGCCCGTCGACGTGGCCCTCCTCGAGCTGGAGCGGCAGTTCGACCACGGCGAGCGGATTGCCGTCGGCGGCGTCCAGCACCCGGTTCGCCGCCGTGGCGACCATGGCCGGGTAGCGTCGCCGCAACAGCTCTCCCGCATCCGCGTGGGGCAGCGCGCCCACCTCGACGGGGTCGGCCGGCCAACCGTCGTGCGCGTCGGCGTCCGCGTCCGCCTCGGAACGCACGGCGCCCACGATGAGCACCGGCAGGTCGGTGACGCGCCGACGCAGGAACGCGAACACCGTCGCGCTGGACGCGTCCACCCACTGCAGGTCGTCGAGCAGGAGGACGAGCGGCCCCGAACGAGCGGCGTCGGCGAGCATCCGCAGGGCCGCCGCGCCCACCGCGAAACCGCCGGGCGGCATGCCTTCGCGCAGTCCCAGCGCCCGGTACAGGTCGTCGGCGTGCTCCGGTATGTCGTCGCCGCCGTCGAGGAGAGGCCACAGGACCTGGTGCAGTGCCCCGAAGGCCAGTCCCTGTTCCGCCTCGGACCCGACGGCACGCAACACGGTGAAGCCGATCTGCCGGGCCTGGGTCTCCGCCCACGCGAGCAGGGCGGTCTTGCCGATGCCGGCGTCTCCGCGCAGCAGGACCCCGGTGCCTCTGCGGTCGACCCGGACCTCGTGCAGACTCCGGGCGAGCAGCGCCTTCTCGCGCTCGCGACCCACGAGGTCGTGGGCGCTTCGCTCCCGGCCGTCCACTGCCCGTCTCCCTAGTCATCGTTTCGCGCCCTCGGCCGGCCGGGACGGTGGTGTGCGGCCGACCGCAGGCGGCCCACGATCACGCGGTACGGTGCCCGCCCGCGTCGACGCGACGGGCGTCCCCCGGGCGCACCACCCCGTAGGGGCGGCGCCGAGGCTCCGCACGAGCATCGGAGGAGTCCCCGATCCCAACCGCTCCGTCGCCGGTCCACTGTAGTACCCCGCCCCACCGGGTTGCTCCGCCCCACCGGATCGGATCGACCCGGCCCGAGAACGTGTGCGTCCCGTCCGCGTCGCGGAGCTACCCCGTCGCGAGCGGCCGGGCGCGGCGCGTTTCGAACGGTGTGCCGTGCACGGCCGCGAACGCCTGCGTGAAGTGCGCCGTGTCGGCGAACCCCCAGTGACGCGCCACCTCGGTGAGTCGCGGGCGCACGGCGGCACCCCGGTCGAGTTCGCGCACGCACGCGTCGACACGCCGCCGCTGGATGATCCGGCCGAGCGAGGCGCCCTGCCCGTCGAAGAGTCGGTGGAGGTGGTCCACCGTGATGTGCTGCTGTGCCGCGATGGCCTCCGGGGACAGTCCGGGGTCGCCGAGGTGGGCGTCGATGTAGCCGAGGACCTGGTCGACGAGGTGTACCCGTGGGCGTGCGGCATCGGTTCGTGCGACGTCGGCCCGGCACCCCTCTTCGAGGACGGTCGCCAGCAGTTCCGCGGTGTGGCCGGCGAGACGCTCGCCGATCCCGGCGGAGACCTGGACGCAGACGTCGGCGAGCCGTGCGACGAAGTCGACGAAGATCCCGCCGACACCCGATCCGGGCGCGATCACCCGACCCGTCGCGTCTTCCAACGCTCCGCCGAGCCGGGCGACGACGTCGTGCGGCAACCGCACGAGGTTCATCGTGAAGTCGTCGAACTGGCGGACGGCGAAGGGACGGCGCATGTCGACGAGGGCGGCCTGACCGCCCCGGAGCACGGTGTCACGGCCGTCCTGCGCGACGGACGCGACGCCCTGACGCTGGAGGGCGACGGTCACCGCCCCGAGTGGGTGACGGTGCGTCATTCGGGTGCCGCGGCCGAACCCCAGGCCGCTCGACGCGACGGTGAGGACGCGTGCGTATCCGATCCGGGTGCCGGTGAAGACGGCTTCGACCCGACGCCCGCGCGGAACCGTGACCCCGACCGGCCCGAGGGATCGGCGAAACGCGGCTTCGAGGCGCTCACGGGCGTCGCGTTCGTCGTCGAACGTGGCTTCCAGCAGGATGTCCACACCGCCTCCTCACCGGGCCGCGATCGTTCGGGGCGCGCCCGTCGCTTACGCACGGGCGCGTCGGCTCTCGGGCACCAGGTTACGGTCGTATCCGCCGCGAGCCGGCGGCCGCGGTGGCACTTCGCCGACCGGGACCCGGACCCCATGGCCGTCGTCAGGATGGTTGACGGGCGGGGAGCGCCGGGTGCGGTCCCCGCCCCCGGTCGCGCCACTCCGTCGGGGAGACGCCGTACGTAGCGCGGAAGGCCCGGCTGAAGTGGGCCGGGCTGACGAAGCCCCAACGTTGGGCGACCGCCGCCACGGTGGGGCTGCTGCGTCCGCGCCTGGCGAGTTCGCGAGCGCACTCCTCCAGACGGCGGCGCTGGATCAGCCTGCCCACGGTGGTGTCCTCGGACTCGAACACCCGATGGAGGTAGCGCGGCGAGATGCGCTGCGCCCGCGCGACGCGCTCCGGAGTGAGGTCGGGATCGCCGAGGTTCGCGTCGATGTACTCCCGTATACGAAGCGTGAGTTCGCCCGACACCGAGGACGGCGCGGGCGTCGCCGACGGAGCCAGCTCGGTGATCAGGCTCGCCAGCAGCTCCGTGACGTTGCCCGCCACTCTCTCGCCCACCGCCGGTGCGAAGGGATCCGGCGAACACGCCAGCGAGGTCAGCACGGCCTTGACCACGGCGGAGACCCCGGTGCCCGGGACGATGGCCCGCGCGGTGACGGCGCGCAGGTCACGGTCGGCGATGGCCACGGCCCGGCGGGGCACACGGAACGCGTGCACGCGCACGTGGCTCTCGGGTTCGAGGGTGAACGTCCTGTCCGTGTCGACGACGAAGAGTTCGCCCGGGCGCACGAGCGATCCGTGTCCGTCCTGGGCCACCCTGGAGGTGCCGAGTTCCTGGAGCCCGACGCCGAGGTACGGGTCGGCCCGGTCCGCGAAGCGCGTGCGAACCGTGTGCGGCGTGCCCGGGTCCGCCTCGATCGTCGCGACCCGGAGGTAGCCGAGCCTGTTCGTGCGGACCACACGTGGCAACGACGCCCGGTCGGTGACGCTCACCTGTCGCTCCCCGCCTCGGCCTCGTGCCCCGTGGTGCGCGACTCGCGCCAGTCCCGGGGGGAGACACCGAAGGCGGTGCGAAAGGCCCGGCTGAAATGCGCCGGATTGGCGAAGCCCCAGCGCTGGGCGACGGTGGCGACCTTCACCGTGTTCCGGCCGGTACGCCCGAGTTCCCGGCGGCACTCGTGCAGACGACGCCGTTGGATCCAGCGGGCGAGGGTGACGCCTTCCCCCTCGAAGAGCTTGTGCAGATAGCGGACGGATACGTAGTGCGCCGCCGCGATGCTCTCGGGGCTCAGCCCCGGGTCGCCGAGGTGGCAGTTGACGTACCAGCGGATGTCGGCCATCAGTTCGTCGGCACGAGCCGGCCGCGGGTTCTCGGCGAGTTCCGCGATCAGCGTCGAGACGAGGTCCGCCACGTGATGGCTCATCCGGTCGAGCGGTACGTCGGACCCCGAGGTTCGGCACAGGGACACCAGGGCGGACGAGACGAGGGCGGCGGTGCCGCGCTCGGCGTCGAGGACACGTCCGGCCGCTCGCCCGATGGCCGGGTCCGGCTCGGTCAGCAGTCCCCGGGCGAACGCCACGAGTGCCAGTTCGCTGGCTCCCGCGGAGGCGAACGTCGACGGGCGCCGGCCGTCGACGACGAGGAGGGCGCCCGTCGAGAGAACGTCGTCGCGGTCGTCGGTGGACACGGCGATCGATCCGGAGATCGGGATCACGACCACGATCGTGTCCGCGCGGGCGTCCGCGTTCGCCGCACCCCCGAGATCGGGGAGTGCGTCCCCGTCCAGGAGGCATACCGTGCGGGCCCGCAGTGCGGAGCGGTCGGCCGACGACCCGGACGTCGCCTCGGCCCGCGAGGGTTCCGTCACCATGACAGACCGCATCGTCACTCCGCCCAAGTCGCCGTCGTACGGCGCTGGACCGGCCGCTCGATGATCGTGACGCGGTGTCCACGGGTGACGTTAGGTCAACTGACTCACGCGCGGGGTCGGGTCGATCGACCTACGCCCGACATCGCGTCGACACGAGCGGGCCGATTCCGTCGTCGGGCCGGTCAACCGCGCCAGGCGTGCAAGGCGACGTGCAGCGTGTCGACGACCTGGACGCGCGCCGCCCGGGAGGCGTGGCTGTCACGCAGCGCGTCGAGGGCGACGAAGGCGTGAATCGTCCCGTGGTAGCGCAGCGAGACCACGGGGACACCGGCGGTTCGCAGCCTGGCGGCGTACGCTTCGCCCTCGTCGCGCAGGACGTCGGCCTCCGCGACGAGGATCAGTGCGGGAGGCAGGTCCGCCAGTTCGTCGACACCGGCGCACAGCGGTGACACGGTGCTCTCGTCGCTGAGCCCGGAACCGGGCACGTAGCCGTCCACGAACTCGGCATACCACGACGTCGAGGCCGAGGCGGACGCGTCGGTGGTCGGGCAGATCAGCACCTGCTGAAGCAACGGCGCACCGCCGTGGCGCTTGGTGGCCAGGGTCAGGCCGGCCACCAGGTTCGCCCCGGTGGACACGCCGACGGCGGCGACGCGACGCGGGTCGAGTCCCGCGTCCGCGCCGTGTTCGAAGAGCCACGAGGCAATCGTGTGCAGACGCTCCACCGCGGCGGGATGGCGCTCGTCGTGGGGGTGCGGCGGGTCGAGGACGACGACCGCGGCATCCGCGCCGAGCACGAGGTCGCGCTCGAACGCCCGCTGCGGGGGAGCGTCGGTCCGCGTCCGGGACGGGCCGGGTACATACAGGATCACCGGCAGTGGCTCGTCGGCGTCGACGGGGCGCAGGACGCGGACGACCTGACGATCGTCACGCGCGACGGGTACCGTCAGCCTCGCCTCCTCGACGTCGGGGTCCGCGGCGTGGGTGCCGGACGGGATGTCGGACGTGAGGCCGGACGTCTCCGGGTGCCGTCCCGGGAGGCGATCGTCGGGCCGCGCGGTCGAGCGCCCTCCGTCCTTCCCGGTCGAGGCCACGCGCCGGTGCTCGTCCACGAACGCGCGCACCAAGGGTTCGAGCACGACCGGTTCCCGTCCGGGTTGGGGTTCGTGGTCCACGGAGACTCCTGCTTCGGCATGCCCGCGGCCTCTCGACCGACGGGTGCGGCTTCCGATCCCCACCCTACGGAGCGGACCCGGTGCGAGGGCCGCTCCTCCGGGGCAACACGTGCCGCTCCGTGCACAGATTTCTCCACCGACCGCGGACCACCCCCGACGAGCGCCGCCCGCAACCCACGGTGGGCCGCGACCGGCGCCCTGGGGAGAGGGTTACCCGGCCATGCACGCCTTCCACTGGCCGCGGGCGAAGGCCTCGCCGCCGGACCAGTAGTTGTTGTTCCAGTCGATGGTGCACCGCTCCAGCTTGGAGTGCGCGTAGGGCGGGTTCGCGTGTGCCGCGGAGCCGGCGGTCAGTACGAGCACCGGGGCCAGGACGGCCGCGCCGGCGATGGCGGTGGCGATGCTACGGATCTTCATGGGATCAACTCGCTTTTCTGGTGGGAGGATCGGTACCGGTGGTGCGGCTACGGTCGGACCGGGGTGAGCAGGCTCGGGTCGATGACGATCGGCTTGTCGGGACGGAGATCGCCGGGACGGACGAGGTACACCCGGCGCTGGGCGTCGCAGGCCGTGTAGCTCCGCTCGGCGTGCAGCATGGAGTCGATGTGGCTGTGGCCGGTGGTGATCCAGGAGTAGTAGGCGGTGGTGTACACGACATCGCACCGGTAGGCGGCGGCGACGTTGGGGTCGGTGCCGGCCGGAGCCTCGACGGCGGCGGAGGCCGACGCGACGCCCACGCCCAGGGTGCCGAGGGAGAGTGCGCCGATCGCGACCAGGCGAACCAGTCCGGCGCGACCCCTGGAAGCGGGCGCCGGGTCGGTTCGTTCGCGGAGAATCGTTACGCTGCGTCTCATCTGCGTGTTCGTCCCATCTCGTGCGGAGTGCGAGTGGCGCCGCGTCCCGACGGATCGGGACGTGCTTGGACGGCGCGATCCACCGAACCGGTGGGGGTGGCCGGCCACCGACCGCACCCGGTTCGAAACGCGCTGTCGTCATCCTCGCCGTTGTGCCCGGGCAGCGAAATCCCACGGATCTGGGAGGTTTCCGGGACTCGGCGCCAAGCGGCGGCCGATTCGCGGCGGTTGCCCCGAGGGCCGGCCCGGTGTCCGCGTGTTCCGTCCGTCCTTCGGTGGCTCGTCACCCGGCCGGGGGTGTGCGGGCCAGGACGACGATGTCGTCCTGGCGCAGGCTGCCCGCGACCAGTGTTCCGTCGTGTTCGGCGACGCCGGTCACGAAGGCGTACGAACCGTCGTCCGTGCGCAAGTCGTGCACGAGGCGGCCGTCGAGGTCGAACGCCATCACCCAGGCGATGGGGGCGGCCTCGGGGCGGATCGCCTCGGGGAGGTTCCACACCAGCAGCCGAAGGAAGCCCGGCAGCGGCAACAACCGGTCCAGCAGCGCGTTTCGGGGTGCCACGATCGACACCCACACCAGTCCGTCCCGGCCCAGGCTCATGTTGTCGGGCAGGCCGGGGAGGTTGTCGACGAAGGGCTCCATGCCGCCGGCGTTCGGGCCGGTGAGTCGGTAGCGGCTCACCCGGTAGCCGCTGGTCTCGGCCACGAGCAGGTGGGAGGCATCCGGCGCGAGGACGAGGCCGTTGGCGAACTTGAGGTCGTCGCGGAGCACGGTGACGGTGCCGTCGCGGTCGCGGCGGACGAGCAGGCCGGTACAGGAGTGCTCCAGGAAGTCGCCGAGGTGGTGTTCCAGGTCCCAGCGGCGCGTGGACACCGTGAACCAGACGGTCCCGTCCGGGCCTTCCACCACGTTGCTCGCGAAGGTGAGCGGCCGGTCCTCGACCGTGTCGACGAGCACTTCGACCGATCCGTCGGCGGACACGCGCAGCAGCCCCCGATCGTGGTCGCACACCAGGACGCCGCCGTCGGCGGAGGGTTCGAGCCCCAGCGGACGGCCTCCGGTGTTCCCGAGCACCGTGCGGGCGCCGGTGGCGGGATCGATGCGCACGACGGTGCCGTCGTCGAGGCCGGCGAGCAATCGGCCCCGCTCGTCGAAGATCACGTCCTCGGGACCGTGACCGCCGGTCGCGATGCGGCGGCCGACGACGAAGCGGCCGGTGACGTGTGTGCGTCCACGGTCGGCCGGGGCCGGGGGAGGGGCCCAGCGGCGGGGCGAGATGAGCCGGCGGGTCGCGGTCATGGTGGGCTCCCTGGCGGGGGGTCGGCGATGTTCGACGGAAGACGCCCGGATTCGGGGCCGGGGGCGGGGCGATGGGTGACGGACGACGGCACGCGCCGGCACCTTTCCGACGGCCCGGCGGAGTCGAGGCGGCTCCTTCCGATCGTCGCGTCGTCGCCCCGACCGGCCACCTACGCGTGCGATTCGCACTCTTTCACGTACACCGCGGGGACGGCGGCCTCGGCGGGCCCGCTCACGGTGTCGCGCCCGCATGCCGTGCCCTCGGGACGGACACGCGCGTCCCGGTGGGCAGCTCGACGGTGATGCGCAGTCCGCCCCAGGGGCGTGGGGTGATGACGAGGGATCCGTCGTGTACCCGGACGATGCTCTTGACGATCGCCAGCCCCAGGCCGACGCCCGCGTGGTCGTTGCGGATGCGTTCGGTCCCGCGCTGGAACGGTTCGGTGAGGGTGGAGACCAGCTGTGCGGAAAGCACCTCGCCGCTGTTCTCGACCGTGAGCACCACGGTGTTCGCGCGCACCGCGGTCTCGACCCACACGACGCCCTGTTCGGGCAGGTTGTGCACGATGGCGTTGTGGACGAGGTTCGTCGTCATCTGGAGCAGGAGTGCCGGCGACCCGACGGTGGGGGTGATCTCGCCGGAGGCATCGATGGTGACACCGCGTTTCTCGGCGAGCGGGAGCAGTGTTTCGGCGGCTTCCTCGACCAGGAGCGACAGGTCGACGGGTTCGCGGGTGACGGAGCCCTGGTCGGTGCGGCTGAGCACGAGCAGCGCCTCGGTGAGTTCGATCGCCCGGGCGTTGACGGCGTGCAGGCGGGCGACGAGTTCGCCGTGGTCGTGGGTCGGATTGTTGCGGGCCACGTCGAGCAGCGTTTGCGAGATCGCCAGCGGGGTGCGCAGTTCGTGCGAGGCGTTGGCGGCGAATCTTCGCTGTTCGGCGACGTGTTCCTCGAGCCGGGCGAGCATCGCGTCGAAGGTGTCGGCGAGTTCGCGGAACTCGTCCTTGCGGCCCGGCAACCGGATCCGGTGGGAGAGCGACCCGTCGGCGGCCTTGCGCGTGGCGTCCGTGATGCGGGTGAGCGGGGCGAGCATGCGGCCGGCGAGAATCCATCCGCCCACCAGACCGAACACCAACAGGAAGCTCATGATCGTGGTCGCGACCGGCATGAAGGTGCGCAGAAAGATCATGCGACCGTGCCGGGGGACCATACCGTCGCTGTCCCTGATCGGCTTGTAGGGCACATAACGCCAGATGGACCACCACAGCACGATGAGCAGCAGGAAGCCGGCCAGCATGAGGAAGCCGGCGTAGCTGAGGGTGAGTTTGAGGCGGGCGCTCAGCCCGGGAGCCCGCTCCGGCGGCTGCTCGGGTGTGCTGTGCACGGCCGGCGGAGGCGCCTTGCCCAGGGGTTGTACGGACGCCCTATGCACGGTCGTGGCCCTCGCGAGCGTGCTCCGGTTGGGTATCGATGCGATAGCCGACGCCGGGTACGGTGAGGATGATCCAGGGTTCGCCGAGCCGTTTGCGCAGGGCCGAGACCGTGATGCGTACCGCGTTGGTGAACGGGTCGGCGTTCTCGTCCCATGCCCGCGCCAGGAGTTCCTCGGCGCTGACGACCCCGCCCTCGGCGGCGACGAGGACCTCGAGCACGGCGAACTGCTTCCTCGTCAGCGCCACATAGCGCCCGTCGCGGTAGACCTCCCGACGAAAGGGGTCCAGTCGCACACCCGCGAGCTCGCGCACCGGGGGCCGGCTGTGTGCCCGTCTGCGGTCCAGGGCCCTGAGCCTGAGCACGAGTTCGCGCAGCTCGAACGGCTTCGTCAGGTAGTCGTCGGCGCCGAGTTCGAACCCGGTGATCTTGTCGTCGATGCGGTCGGCGGCGGTGAGCATGAGGATGGGCATGCCGCTGCCGGAGGCGATGATGCGGGTGGCGATCTCGTCGCCGGAAGGCCCGGGGATGTCCCGGTCGAGGATGGCGATGTGGTAGCTGTTGATGCTCAGCAACTCCAGGGCGGCGTCGCCGTCTCCGGCGATGTCGGCCGCGATCGCCTCCAGGCGCAGGCCGTCGCGGATGGCCTCGGCCATGTAGGGCTCGTCCTCGACGATCAGCACACGCATGCCCCGATGCTACGAGGCGCCGCATATCGTCGGCCTATCGAAAAGCGCATACGTACCGGCAACGGCACGTCGCCTTCACTGGCGCGATGTCCTACCGTGAGCCGACACCGCCGTGTACCTCCCCGTCCGACCGGGCCGACGCGGGGGCGATGCACCGATGAGCCGAACCGCACCCCGCCGCGACTCCCCGGCCGCGGGAGCACGTTTGACCGTCGCCTCGATCGGTGCGAACGAGCACCTGGCGTTCGTGCGGGCGCGGCGCTCGGTCAGCTTCCTCCAGACTCCGGCGTGGGGCCGCGTCAAGACCGAGTGGCGCAGCGAATCGGTCGGCTGGTACGACGGTCCGCGGCTGGTCGGCGCCGGGCTCGTGCTGCACCGTCCGGTGCCGCGGCTGGAGCGGTACACGCTCGCCTATCTGCCCGAGGGGCCGACCATCGACTGGACCGGTGACATCGACGCCTGGCTCGACCCGCTGGCGGCCCACCTCAAGGCGCGCGGGGCGTTCGCGATCCGGCTGTGCCCGCCGGTGCGCGTGGACACCTGGAGCGCGGAACAGGTCAAGGAGGGCGCCGCCGATCCGGGCATCCGGCGGCTCACCGACATCCCCGGTCGCTCGCCCGACCCGGTCGGCGCCCATGTGAGCGGCCGGCTCCGGGACGCCGGATGGTTGCCGCAGAGCCCGGAGGACGGGTTCGGGCTCGGTCAGCCGCAGTTCAAGTACGAGATTCCGCTGGCCGGCAGGACCGAGGACGACGTGCTCGGGGGCATGAACCAGCTCTGGCGTCGCAACATCAGGAAGGCCGAGAAGGAGGGCGTCGAGGTCACGATCGACACGGACCTGGCGGCGTTCCACGACCTCTACGTGCACACCGCCGAACGCGACCGCTTCATTCCGCGGCCGTTGCGCTACTTCGAGAGCATGTTCGCGGCGATGAGCGCGGAGGATCCGGAGCGGATCAGGCTCTACGTGGCTCGGCACGAGGGCGACCCGGTCGCCGCGACCATCCTGGTCCGCGTCGGTGCGCACGCGTGGTACTCGTACGGCGCGTCCTCCACCGCCAAGCGCGAGGTGCGCGGTTCCAACGCGTGCCAGTGGGCGATGATCCGCGACTCGCTGGCGGCCGGCTGCGACGTCTACGACCTGCGCGGCATCACTCCCACCCTCGATGCCGACGATCCGCACGTGGGCCTGATCCGGTTCAAGGTCGGCACCGGCGGTCGGGCGGTGCGGTACGTCGGCGAGTGGGACCTGCCCCTGCGACCGATGGTCTACCGGGCCTTCGACCTGTACATGAGGCGTCGCGGGCGATGACGCCGCGTTCGCGCCGAACCACCCGGATTTGCCGTTCCCACAGAAATACCCGTGGGTAACATAGCGTCGGCATATCGAAACCCGCATACGTTCCGACAACGCCACGCCGCCTTTACTGGGTGGCATGAGTTATCGCGATCCGACAGGAACCGAGGCCCGTCGCACCGGATCCGCGGCGTCCTCGTCCTCGGCTTCCTCCTCCGTTTCCCGAACCACGGGAATCACGATCTATGGTTGTGAGCGGGACGAGGCCGCTTTGTTCCGGGAAATGTCACCCCGCTTCGACATCGTGCCGACCATCACCGCGGCAGCGCCATCCGAGGCCAATATCGAGCTGGCCTCGGGGAACCGCTGCATCAGCGTCGGCCACAAGACGCGCATCGCCGACGCCACCCTCCTCGCGCTCAGCCGGGTCGGCGTGGCGTATATCTCCACACGAAGCATCGGATACGACCACATCGATGTGAAATACGCGGAGAGCGTCGGGATCACGGTCGGCAACGTCTTCTATTCTCCCGACAGTGTGGCCGACTACACGCTGATGCTCATCCTGATGGCATTGCGAAATGCCCGATCCATCATCCGCCGTGCGGACGCGCACGACTACTCACTCAACGACGTGCGTGGGAAGGAGTTGCGTGACCTGACCGTCGGGGTGGTGGGAACGGGGCGCATCGGCGCGGCCGTCGTGGACAGATTGCGGGGCTTCGGCTGTCGGATAGTGGCCCACGACACCACCCCCAGACTCGCGGCGGATTATGTCGACCTCGACGAACTGCTGCGCGTGAGCGACATCGTGACGCTGCATACTCCGCTCACCGCGGACACCCACCACCTCATCGACGGCCGACGCATCGGGCGCATGAGGAACGGTGCCTTCATCGTCAACACCGGACGCGGCGCACTGATCGAAACCGAGGCCCTGATCGCGGCGCTGGAGCGCGGCGAATTGGGCGGCGCGGCGCTGGACGTCCTCGAAGGAGAGGAAGGAATCTTCTACGCCGACCGCCGGGACAAGAGTGTCGAAAGCAAGTCGTTGCTGCGGCTGCACGAGCTTCCGAACGCACTGGTCAGCCCGCATACCGCCTATTACACGGATCACGCCCTCCGGGACACGGTCGAAAACTCCATCGTCAACTGCCTGAAATTCGAGAGCGGAGATCAGCGTGGCTGAGACAAGAATCGGGATCATATTCGGGGGCAGCTGCGAAGAGCACCCCATCTCCGTCAAATCGGCGCAGCTGGTCGCGCGCAACATGGACCCGGAAAAGTATCTGCCCTTCTGGATCGGGATCACGAAGGACGGCGCCTGGAAACTGTGTGACGGTCCCGATACGGACTGGGCGGACGGCAATTGCCGTCCGGTCGTACTGGCACCGGACCCGAGCGTGCACGGACTGCTTCTCCTGGAGTCGGGTCGCTACGAGACGATCCGCCTGGATGTCGTGTTGCCCGTGCTGCACGGCAGGCTCGGCGAAGACGGCGCGCCGCAGGGTCTGCTGGAGCTCTCCGGAATACCCTATGCGGGTTGCGACGTCCAAAGCTCCGCGCTGTGCATGGACAAATCCCTTGCCTACGCCATCGCCGCGGGCGCGGGAATCGACACGCCGAATTTCATCACCGTCACGGCGGACGAGAAGGTCGACGCCGACGGGATTTCCTACCCCGCGTTCGTGAAGCCGGCCCGTTCCGGATCGTCGTTCGGGGTCGGCAAGGTGTCCCGGCCGGAAGAGCTGGCCGATGCGATTGCCGCGGCACGTGGATACGACTCGAAGATCCTGATCGAAGAGGCCGTCGTCGGCAGCGAGGTCGGCTGCGCGATATTGGGCAACGACCCGGAATTGATCACCGGCGAAGTGGACCGTATCGCGCTGTCGCACGGATTCTTCAAGATCCACCAGGAGGCGGCGCCCGAAAGAGGCTCCGACAATTCGACACCGATCGTGCCCGCCGACATCCCGGCCAAGTCGCGCGCTCGCGTCCAGGAAACGGCCAAGGCCATCTATCGCGCCCTCGGATGCAGGGGGCTGGCCCGCGTGGACATGTTCCTCACGCCGACCGGAAACGTGGTCCTCAACGAGGTCAACACCCTCCCCGGGCTCACCTCGTACAGCCGTTATCCGCGCATGATGGCAGCCGCCGGATTCCCGTTGTCCGAAGTGATCGATCGGCTGGTGTCGTTGGCGATCGAAGGAAAGAATCGATGAACGACGACTTCGCCTTCGTCGACGAACTGATCCCCGGGGTGCGGTGGGACGCCAAGTACGCCACCTGGGACAACTTCGTCGGCAAGCCGGTGGACGGGTATCCGGCCAATCGCATCGTCGGCACGAGGGCCTTGTGCGCGGCGCTGAAAAGAGCGCGGGAAGAGGCCGCGTCGGTCGGGTTCGACCTGCTTCTGTGGGACGGTTACCGTCCCCAGCGCGCGGTCGACCGATTCGTGAGCTGGTCGACCCAGGCGGAGGACGGTCGGACGAAGGCGCGACACTATCCGAATATCGACAGAGCCGAGATGTTCGAAAAGGGGTATGTCGCCGCCAAGTCGGGCCACAGTCGCGGCAGTACCGTCGACCTGACGCTCTACCACCTGGATACCGGCGATCTGGCTCCGATGGGCGGCCACCACGACCTGATGGACCCGATCTCGCACCATGGAGCACGGGGGATCACGCCGGTCGAAACGACCAACCGGCAATACCTCCGCTCCATCATGGAGGCCGCCGGGTTCAGCGCGTACGACTGTGAATGGTGGCACTACACGCTGAAGGACGAGCCCTACCCGGACACCTATTTCGATTTCCCCATCGCGTAGTCGGGAAGCCCCCGACGGCCACGCCGAACGTCCGGCGGTTCGCGAGACCGGTGACGGTCGTCCCCGAACCGCCGGAGTTCGCCGCGACGACCGCGCCGGCGGCCGTTGCCCATTCCGTGGCCGCGACGATCCCGACGTAGGGCGGCAGGACGGCGAGCATCCGCCATGCGGCCGCGGCCGCGGCCGAGTTCGGGTCGGGTCAGGTCAGGTCAGGTCGATCGTCAGGCGGTCGTCGTCCCTGGTCGGGTGTTCGATCGTGATCGTGCCGGTGGCGGCGATGTAGGTGCCGGTGCCGCCGGTGACCGCGAAGACGTGTGACCACGGCGTGTAGGCCAGTGCGATTTCGGTGACCGACGGCAGCGGGCGCGGGAATCCGGAAGCGGCGGTGATCAGGCCGCCGTTCAGGCTCAGGACCAGGTTCGAGACGACGAAGGAGCCGTCCGGCCCGACCGTCACGGGGACGGTGAACGCGCTTTCCGTGCCCGCCGCCCTACCGTCGGCGTCGGTCAGGTCGTAGTGCACGAAGTATCCGGCGCCCGGTGTCAGGATGTTCGGGATGTTCGCGCCCGACCGCTTGCCGGTCAGGGTGAACTTCCCGGCCCGGGACGGTGCGGCTCCGGCGGCACCCCCGGCCCCGACGGCCAGGCCCGTGCCGACCGCGGCGGCCGAGGTCAGGCGCAACGCGCTCCGGCGGTCGAGACTCGTACGGTCGGCACTTGTCACTGCGTACCCCGCGTTCGTCGTGGGACCGGCGCGCGGAATCGCGCACCGTGGCGAGGACTTCCTCCCCCCATCGGCACGACAACCCCTCCGCCGCTCGCCAGGATTCACCACAATGGGCGAACGTCCCCGTCCCCGCACGGCGTCCGGCCCGCCTACGTGTCCTCGGTCCCCGATGGTTGCAACCCCCGCCCGGCGAAGTGGTCTCGGACGGGCGGGGATTGCGCTCGATCACAACTGAGCGGTGGCGAGCCAGACGGTCGCGGCGGCAGCGGTGACAAGCCCGATGTTGAGAATGATCCGGCGGTCTTCGCCGGTCAGGTGGACGGCGATCGCCCCTGTTTGCAGGAGGGTGAACCCGACGGCCGCGGCCAGGGCCGACCAGGGGGCGATGCCGGTTGCCGGCGGGAGGAGCAGGCCGACCGCGCCCAGTACTTCGACCGTTCCCAGTGCCCTGACGGCGGGCAGTGGTATCCGGTCCACCCAGGCCATCATCGGCCGGAGCTGGTCGGGGCCGCGGACCATTTTGAGCCCACCCGCGTAGAGGTAGAAGGAGGCGAGCAGGCCGGCAACGATCCAATAGGCGATGTTCATGATCTCCGTTCGGGGCCACCACATGGGGGTGACCCGCCGGCTCCGGGGCGGCCGGTGGTGCGGGGCCGCGCCACCGGCTTCAGGCGAAGTCGGTGGTGGCCACGGTGGCGTAGCGGCTCATCGTCTCCAGGCCGGCCCGTGGCGCCGGCGGTCCGCCGTCCGCGGTCAGCGCCTGGAGGTCTCGGAAGTACTGCACGTAGAGGTCGGGGGTGAACATGCTGAGCAGGACGGCGGGTTGGTCGGTCGGGTTGGCGAAGGTGTGCGGGGCTCCGCGCGGGACGACCACGAGTGTGCCCGCGGTCGCCTCGTGCCGCGTGTCCCCGATGGTGAACACCAGCGTGCCCGAGACGATGTAGAAGCCCTCGTCGTGCAGGGCATGGCGGTGTTGCGGCGGCCCCGAGGTGTGCGGGGCGAGGACGGATTCGGTGACCCCGAGCCGGTGCTCCGTGTGGCTGCCGTCCTCGAGGACTCGCATGCGTGTGGTGGCCATGACGATCACCTCGCCGTCGTCGGGGCCGACCACCGAGACACCGGGGTGGGCGGCCTGGGGTTCACCGGATTTCGCTTCAGCGGATGTGCTCTCGTAGGACATGCTCCAAGTGCACCGCCGGGGCTCGGCCGCTGTCCAAGACCCATTCCGGCGCGCCGATACCGTACGGGTATCGTTGCAGCGTGGAGCTACGTACCCTGCGCTACTTCGTGGCGGTCGCCGAAGAACTCCACTTCGGCCGGGCCGCGGCTCGGCTGCACATGAGCCAGCCGCCGCTGAGTCGGGCGATCAAGCGGTTGGAGATCGAGGTCGGGGCCGCGCTGTTCGCCCGCTCGCCCGGCGGGGTCACACTCACGCCGGTGGGGGCGATACTGCTCGACGAGGCGCGGGCCCTGCTCGGGCAGGCCGACCTCCTGCGCGTGCGCGTGGCGACGGCGGCCGGCCTGGCGGGGATCACCGTGGGCATCCTGGGGGACAGTAGCGATCCCGGCATCATCAGGCTGGCCACCGCCTTCCGCCGCAGTCATCCCGGTGTCGACATCCGTGTCCGCGACGCGGATCTGACCGATCCGACCTGTGGGCTGCGTGCCGGGCTGGTCGATGTGGCCCTGACGCGTGCGCCGTTCGACGAGACGGCCTTGACGCTGCGCGAGTTGCGCGCGGATCCGGTCGGTGCGGTACTGCGCGCCGACGATCCGCTGACCCGACGCGACCGTCTGGAGATCGCCGATCTGGCCGACCGCCGCTGGTTCCGGTTCCCACCGGGCACCGATCCGATCTGGCAGTCGTACTGGAACGGCGGCGAGGCGCGCGAGGGTCCGGTGGTGCGCGTCGTCCAGGAATGTGTGCAGGCCGTGCTCTGGAACAGCACCGTCGGTCTGGCTCCGCTGGGACACGGCCTGGTGGAGAACGTGCTCCCCGAGAACCTGAGCGTGGTTCCGCTGGTCGACATGGCGCCGAGCCGGGTGGTCGCGGTGTGGAACGAGGGCGACAGCAACCCGTTGATCCGCTCCTTCGTCGCGATCGCGACGGCGGCGTACCGCCGCTGAGCGCGCGCGACCACGGCCCGGCCGCCGCGGGGTTCGCGTGCGGCGCGCGCAGGGCTCGGGCATCGATGCGGCCGAACTCGATCCCGTCGGCGACGGTCTTTCCGGAATTCGTGCCGGCCGCGTCGGACGCGGGTGGCGTGGCTTCAGCCGCGTAGGTAGGCCAGGACGGCCAGGACTCGGCGGTGGTCGTCGGGCGCCGGGGGGAGGTCGAGTTTGGTCAGGATGCTCGCGATGTGTTTGGCCACGGCGGCCTCCGTCACCACCAACGCGCGCGCGACGGCGGCATTGGAGCGTCCCTCGGCCATGTGGGCGAGGACCTCGCGCTCGCGCGCAGTCAGGCGCCGCAGCGGATCGCGCCGACGCGCCAGGAGTTGGCGGACCACCTCGGGGTCGACCACGGTTCCGCCCCTGGCGACGCGCGTCAGAGCGTCGGCGAACTCCTCGACATCGCCGATGCGTTCCTTCAACAGGTAACCCATGCCCGAGGTGCCACGCGCGTCGAAAAGCTCCTCCGCGAAGGTCTGCTCGACATACTGGCTCAGCACCAGAACGGCCAACGACGGGATTGCCGCCTGGAGTTCGCGTGCGGCGCGCAGCCCTTCGTCGGTGAAGTCCGGTGGCATGCGCACGTCGGCGATCACCACATCGGGTCGATGCTCGCGCGTGGCCGCGATCAGCGAAGGACCGTCGCCCACCGCCGCAGCCACTTCGTGGCCGAAGCGCTCGAGCAGGCCCACCAGCCCCTCGCGCAACAACACGGCGTCCTCCGCGAGCACTACTTTGAGGCCGGACACGGGATCTCCACTCGCAGCAGGGTCGGGCCACCCATCGGGCTGGACAACAACATTCTGCCGTCGAGAACCGCGAGTCGATCGACCAGACCCGTCAGCCCGGTGCCCGCCTCCGGATCGGCACCGCCCGCACCGCCGTCACGCACCTCCAACGCCAGCAGCCCGTCGGCCACCCGCCCGCGGATCGCGCACCGTTGCGCACCGCTGTGCTTGGCCACGTTGGTCAACGCCTCGCACACCACGAAATAGGCGGTTACCTCCACCGCCGCGGGCAATCGCCCGGCCAGCTCGACATCGACGTCGACCGGGACCGGCGAGCGCCCCGCGACATCGCGGACGGCGGCCGACAGTCCCCGTTCGGTGAGCACTTGCGGGTGCACGCCGCGGATCAGCTCACGCAGGTCGGTCAGCGCCGCCCGAGCCATCTCGTGTGCCTCCCGGACCTGACGGGCGGCGGGCGACCCGGGCGGCAGGTCGAGCGAGGCCAGGCCCAACTTCATGCTCAACGCGACCAGGCGTTGCTGCGCGCCGTCGTGCAGATCGCGCTCGATCCGCCGGCGCTCCGTCTCGAACGCGTCGACCAGACGCGCCCTGGATCGCACGACCTCGATCAACTCCGCCTCGCGAGGAGCGAGCACGGCACGCGTCATCGTCGCCCGCACGCCCGCCCACGCCGCGATCAGGAACAGCGCGACGGGCAGCAGTACGACCCCCACCAACGGCAACACCGCCGCCATCCACAACGGCGCCGTGGGCTGTAGCGGCGCCGAGACCAACAGCCCCGGAATCACCAACGCCACCGACGCGATGCCCAGATCCACCCACCACAGCGCGAGCAACGACACCAGCGCGTAGCCGAGTTCGCGCCGCCCGGCGGGCTCGCGCAGCCGCGCCCGCACATCGCCCGACCGCTCCGGCGCCTCCAGAGGAGTGCCGATGAGCCGCAGCCGCCACCGCTCGAACGGCGCGGCGGCGAACGCCATGCCCGCGAGCGCCACGAGCCCCAGCGACGCGGTGAACACCGGGCCGACCGATGTCTCCCACGTCGCGACGCCGACGGCCACGACCGACGTCACGGTCACCACCACGACCGCCCCGACGACCCAACTCGCCCCGAGATAGGACAGGGCCCGCCACGGCACCGGAGACACCAGGAAACGCACCGGTCGCCGACCGATCGAGTCCCACGAGGCTTGCGCGAACATACGACGACGTTAACCGGCGTGCGACGGCCGCGTCGGTAGTGCCAGGGCTAGTTCCGCTCTCGCCCTGGCACCAATGTGCCGGTCGTTCGCCGACGGTTTCCTGGAGGCATGACCACAGCGACATCCACGGCGACATCCACACCGACGGGCCCGGCCGTGCGCCTGCTCCGCGTGACGAAGACGCACCACGCGGGCGCCCAGCGGATCACCGCGCTCGACGGCGTCACCCACGACTTCCCGCGCGGCACGCTGACGGCGGTGATGGGCGCCTCCGGCTCGGGCAAGTCCACGCTGTTGCAATGCGCGGCCGGCATCGACCGCGCCGACGGCGGCGAGATCCGGGTCGACGGCGTCGACGTGCGCGCCCTCGACGAGCACGAGTCGACCCTGTTTCGGCGCTCGCGCGTCGGCTTCGTCTTCCAGTCCTTCAATCTCGTCTCCGCGCTCACCGCCGAGCAGAACGTCGCCCTGCCGCTGCGCCTCGCCGGGCGCCGCCCCGACCCGGCGCGTGTCGCGGCGGCCCTGGCCGAGGTGGGGCTCGCGGATCGGGCCCGCCATCGACCGGCCGAGTTGTCCGGCGGGCAGCGACAACGCGTCGCCATCGCCCGCGCGTTGGTCACCCGGCCCGCGGTGGTGTTCGCCGACGAGCCGACCGGCGCGCTCGACTCGAAGGCATCGCGCGAGGTCCTGCGCCTGCTGCGCGACGCCGTCGACGCGCGCGGTCGGACGGTGGTGATGGTCACGCACGACCCGACCGCCGCCGCCTTCGCGGATCGAGTGGTACTGCTCACCGACGGCCGCGTGGCCGACGAGATCCATCGCGGCGCGGACGGGGCCGGCATCTCCGCCGAGACCATCGCGGCCCGCATGGCGTGGCTGGAGGAGTTGTGCTGACCCTCGCCGGCATGCGGGCCCGGTGGGTCTCCTTCCTCGGCTCCTTCGTGGGCCTCGGGCTGGGCGTGACGATCCTCGCGACGACGGGCGTGGTGCTGCTGTCCTCGGGCCCCGAAACCCCGGAGCGGTTCGCGGCCGCGCCGGTGCTCGTGCGCAGCGGTGAGGCCCGGCAGCCGGCGCCGCCGTTCGACGACGGCCCCCCGTGGTCGGCGGAACGGGCGCGGCGGCTCGCGGATCGTCTCGCGGCCGTGCCCGGAGTCGGGCGCGTCGTGGTGGACCGCTCGTTCTACGCCCAGGTGGTGATCGGCGGGCACCCCGCGGGCGATCCCCGGTTCGACGATCCGTTGGGGCACGGTTGGTCGAGCGCCGCGCTCGCGGCCCACGCGCCGCTCGTGGGGCGGCCACCCGCAACCGACCACGAGGTGGTGCTCGACCGCCGGCTCGGGCCGCGCCCCGGCGACACGGTCACCGTGCTCACCGCGTCCGGACCCGCGCCCTACACGGTGTCGGGTCTCGTCGACGGCCCCGGCATCTACCTGACGGACGGCCACGCGGATCGACTCGCGGGCGGTGTACGCGTGTTGGGTCTGCTCGCCGGCGCCGGCGCGACGCTCGACCCGGCGGCGGTGCGGGCGGTGGTGGGCGCGGAGGGGCGGGTGCTCACCGGCTCCGACCGCGCCGAACTGGAACCGGGCCACGCCGCGTTCACCCGGTGGGTGGGCCTTCAGGTGCTGTCCGCCATGGCGGCTCTGGCCGCGTTCACGACCGTGTTCGTCGTGGCGTCCACGTTCGCCCTCTCGGTCGCGGGGCGCCGACGCGAGTTCGCCCTGCTGCGCACCATCGGCGCCACCCCGAAGCAGGTTCGGCGCGCGCTGTTCGCGGAGGCCGGCGCCGTCGCCGCGCTCGCGGCCGGGCTCGGGGTCGTGCTCGGCGGAGCCCTGTCACCCGCGTTCGCCGCCGTCCTGGTCGATCTCGGGTTCGAGCCCGAGGGCTTCACGGCCGAGGTCGGCGTGTCGCCCCTGGCCGGCGCGTTCGCGCTGGGCATGCTCGTGGCCATGGCGGGAGTGTGGTCGGCGTCCCGTCGCGCCGCGCGGATCGCGCCCTTGGAGGCCCTGCGCGAGGCCGACGTGGACAACCGGCCGATGTCGCGCGGGCGCGTCGTCGGTGGGCTGTTGTTCGTGGCCCTCGGCGTCGTCTCGGCGGCGGTCACGGCGACGGCCGACCCCCGAGCGCTCGCGGATTTCGGGCTGTATCCGCCGATGGCCCTCATCGTCGGGCTGACCATGCTCGCCCCGGCGGTGGTGCCTCCCGTGGTGCGGGTGCTGACGTGGCCGTTGTCGCGAGGCGCCGGGGCGATCGGGTTGCTCGTACGCGAGGGCATGCTGACGGCCGTGCGCCGCACCGCCGCCACCGCGGCGCCGGTGCTCGCGACGGTCGGCCTGGCGGTGCTGATCACGGGCATGGTGGCGACCACCGCGCAGTCCTACGAGGCGCGGCGCACGGCGTCGGTGCGAGCCGAGCGCGTGATCGTGCCCGATGACACCCCGGGCCTGACGGACGCCGCGGTGGCCGAGGTGGCGGGCACCCCTCTGACACCCACGACGGTCTACGGCGACAAGGGCGCGGTCGTCGAGGCGGCGGGTGTGGGCACCGACGAATTCGCCGCCATCGGCGACCGGGTCGAGGCTCGACAGGGCTCCTTCGCCGAGTTGCGCGGCCCCACCACGATGGCGGTGTCCGAGAGCGCCGCCGCGCGTCTGGGGTGGCGACACGGTGGCGACGCGCGGGTGACCTTCCGCGACGGCACCATCGAGACGATGCGCGTGGTCGCCGTGCTGGCCGACCGGTCGACGCCCTACGACGTCCTGCTTCCGCGCGGGATCGTCCGCGCCCACGATCCCTCGGCCCTGACGGCGGCCGTCTTTCGCACCGGCTCCGATCCCGCGCCGGCGCCGCTGGGCGGCAAGGAGGTGAGCGTCGCCGCCTACGCCTCGTCGGCCGACGCCGAGGAGCAACGCCTCGTGTGGATCTTCACCGTGCTGCTCGTGGTGGTCTCCGTCGGCTACACGGCCATCGCGATCGCGAACACCCTGATGATGGCCACCGCCGATCGGCTGCCCGATCTGCGCGTCCTGCGTCTTTCCGGCGCGACCGTCCGCCAGGCGCTGTGCGCCATCGCCGCCGAGTCGGCCATCGTCGTGACCATAGGCACGGCACTCGGCGCGGTCGTCGCCGTGCCGTCGCTGCTGAGCCTGCGTTCGGCGCTGAGCGATCTCGGCGGCGCCTCGGTCCCCTTGGTCGTGCCGTGGCCGCTCGTCGGCGGTGTCATCGCCACATGCCTCACGGCCGCCCTGACCGCCTCCGTCGGCCCCGCGTGGGCGGCCCTCCGTCCCAACCGCCACCGAATACCCGCAGGATGAACCGGCCCACCCCAACCGCCGGTCCGGGCCGGGCAACGGGAGGGCATCGACGACTTCGACTCCACGGTCGACCCCGGGTGCGGGGCGATGGTCGGCGCGCGCAAAGAAATACCCAACTCACTTTGTTTACTTGTCACTTGGGTGTCGAAGCCTCAACAATGCGCATGCACCACACCATTGCGCTCCTTCATCATCCCCACCCTCAAAAGGGGAACCTCACATGAAGAAGTCCCTCGCCGGCGCACTCGGCGTCGTCTGTGCCCTGCTGTTCGCGGTCGCGGGCACGGCACCCGCCGTCGGCGCCCCGCCGGCCACCGTCAAGGCGGTCAACTTCGCCGGTACGGTGGCGCTGAGCAACTGTTCGGGATCCGTGATCCGGATGCCGAACTCGCAGCCGGGCGACCCCGCGCTCGTCCTCTCCAACGGCCACTGCCTCGAGACCGGATTCCCCGGTGCCGGGGAGGTCATCACCGACCAGCCGTCGTCCCGCACCTTCTCGCTGCTCGGCGCCTCCGGTTCCAGGGTCGCCACCCTACGGGCCCACAAGGTCTCGTACGCCACGATGACCGACACGGACATCTCGATCTACGAACTCACCCAGACCTACGCGCAGATCCAAAGGTCGTATGGGATCAGCGCGCTGACCCTCAACGACCGCCACCCGGTGGCCGGTTCGGCGATCAAGGTGGTTTCCGGGTATTGGAAGCGGATCTACAGCTGCAACGTGGACGGCTTCGTGTATCGCCTGAAGGAGGGCGACTGGACCTGGCGGGACTCGGTGCGCTACACGTCGTCCTGCAACACCATCGGCGGTACGTCCGGCTCCCCGGTGGTGGACACGACGACGGGCAAGGTCGTCGCCGTCAACAACACCGGCAACGAGGATGGCGCCACCTGCACGGTGAACAACCCCTGTGAGGTCGACGAGAACGGCAACGTGACCATCCATCAGGGCATCAACTACGCGCAGGAGACGTACATCATCGTGCCCTGCATGGGCATCGGCAACAAGGTCGACCTGAGCCTGCCGGGCTGCACCCTGCCCAAGCCCTGACGTCCGCCCACGCAGACGTCCGCGGTTGCGGTCCGTCGGACACCACCGCACCTCGTTGACCCCGCGTGGCAGGCGGGGTGCGGTGGCCGGGGGCATCGAGGGTGATCACGGCCCCGAACTGCCTCCGGGGTGCCGGCGGTTCCGGCCCGGTTTCGGAAGCCGGCGGATTTTCCCGCGGATCATCCGCCAGAGTGGACTCGGGTGTTTTCGACGACGGGGGATCGCCATGACGCAGCCGCAGGGGCGTGGATCGACATCCGGGGCACCGCGAGCGACGGGTGCACGGACGGCGGTGATCGCGGCGACGGCGATCCTGGTGACGGTCGTGTTCGTCGTCGGGGGCGGGTGGGCGGCGCTCGGGGTGACGGTGGCCGCCGCGTCGGCGGGGGCGGGATGGTGGCTGTGGTGCGCCCACCACGCCGCGCGGGTCGAGGACGAGCGGTGGCGCCACCAGGACGCCGTGGCCGCGGGGCGGCGGCGGACCCTGGCGGAAGTGGACGCGCTCACCGGCCCGCAGTTCGAGGAACTCGTGGCCGAACTGTGCCGCCGCGACGGCTGCACGCAGGTGCGTCGGGTCGGCGGTTCCGGGGACAACGGCGCCGACGTACTGTGCCGGCTGCCCGACGGGCGCTCCGCGGTCGTCCAGTGCAAACGCTACGCGCCCACCCGCAGAATCGTTCCCAAGGAGGTCCGCGATCTCCTCGGCGCCAAGACCCACTTCGGCGCCGACGTCGCCGTCCTCGTCACCACCAGCACCTTCAGCAAGCAGTCCACGGCATTCGCCGTGGACAACGGCATCCTCGCCGTCCACCGTGACTTCTTCGGACTGTGGAACCAGGGAACACCTCTCGCCCGACTCGCGACCCTCAACGGCACCGGACAGGGCCCCACCCGACGCCGCCGACCCCGAACGAGCCACGCGACGTAGGCAATGGCCGCCCGCCGCGCCGGACTCGACGGCCGCGTCGACGGCCACGTCGACCGAAGCAATGGCAGGGTCGACGGCGCCGACGACCGCCGCGACCCGGACACCGGCACCCGATGGCCCCTTCCCGCACCCGCACCCGCACCCGCGCCGATCACGATCGGGTGAAGCCGACACCTCCCTAGGGGTTCGACATCACGTAGCCCTCGATGCGCTGGAGGACGTAGCCCGCCGAGATCGCGGAGTCGATGCTTGCCTGAGTGGCCACGGTCAGAAAGTCCTGGCGACCCGCGTGCCAGTACAGGTACAGCGGCACCCTGCCGGGGCCCGGGGTCGGGTAGAGCCAGCCCTGTGTGCGGATGTAGGTGTACCCGGCGGCGGCTACCGCGTCGAGGCTGTTGATGTCGGCCACACTGGCGTTGTCCTCGCGGCCGGCGTGCCAGTAGAGCTGGAGCGGGACCGTGCCGGCTTCCGGGTCCGCGTAGACCCACGGCTCGTATCGGATGAGCAGGTAGCCGGGCGCGGCGCTTTGGTCGTCGACCGGGGTGGCGGCGGTGAAGTTGTCCCCGCGCTGCCACATCCACCACAGCTTCAGCCGGTACACACCGCCGCCCGCGTGCGCGCGCGCCGCGCCGCCGGGCCCGACCAGCGCCACCGCCGCGAGCAGCACGGCGGCGACCGACAGGCGCAGGACCCGCAGCGGACGTAAGCCGGGATATGCCTTCCGGGACATGGAGTCGTCCTCCTTGATCGCCTCCGCCGAGCCCGTACCCGACGGCTACCGAAAAGCGTGCCGGATCCCCGTGGTCGTTCGGAAGCCCGGCCACTGCCCGCACCGGCGCCCGTGACCGCTCCGTGAGCGGTGGTCGGCTCCGGCGCGCTCGGATCAGAGTCGTTCGAGCCGCCGAGGTTCGTCGAACACGAGCGACTCTGGTCCAGACCAATCTGGTACAGACCATTGACCGGTGGTTCGGACCCTTCCTAGGCTCGGGCAGCCGCGACGAGGTGTGTCGTAGCTCTCGACACGCCCGCGTGGCGACGCAATCCCCGTACGTTCGGACCGAGTTCGAGGAGTTCCCTTGAGCACAGGCACCGCACGACCCGTCACGCACACGCGAGACCCCGATCGGCCGGGCACCAGGCGCGGTCGTATGCTCATCGCTCTGCTCACGGCCCTGCTGTTGCCCCTGGGCGCCCTGGTCGGCCTGACCGGACCGGCCCACGCCGAGGGCACCGGCGGCTCGGAGACGTCCGACCAGGTCTTCGACCGGGGTCGGGACCGGCCGCCGACCGCGCCGGGCAGGCCCCACGCGAGCCACATCACCGATACGTCGGTCAGGCTCTCCTGGCGCGCGGCCAGGGACGACCGGGGCGTGCGGAACTACGACGTGCTGCGCGACGGCGTCAAGGTCGCCACCGTTCGGCACACGTCCTACGTCGACCGCGGCCTCAACACCGGAACCGGCTACACCTACACCGTCGTCGCGCGCGACACGAGGGACCAGGTCGGTCCCGCAAGCGCCCCCGCGAAGGTGCGCACCACCGGCGAAGCGAAGGTCAAGCTGGGCTACTTCACCAACTGGGGCCCCTACCTGGCCAAGAACATCGACACGTCCGGCACGGCTCGCAACATCACCCACATCAACTACGCGTTCGGCAACGTCGTGGACGGCAAGTGTGTGGTCGGCGATCCCTGGGCCGACTACCAGAGGCCATACACCGCCGCCGACAGCGTCGACGGTGTCGCCGACACCGCCGAGCAGCCGCTGAAGGGCCACTTCAACCAGCTGCGCGAGCTGAAGAAGAAGTACCCGAACATCAAGGTCCTCTACTCGTTCGGCGGCTGGACCTGGTCCGGCGGTTTCACCCAGGCCGCGCAGAACCCGACCGCGTTCGCCGAGTCGTGCCACAGCGTGGTCGAAGATCCGCGTTGGGCCGACGTGTTCGACGGCATCGACCTCGACTGGGAATACCCGAACGCGTGCGGCCTGACCTGTGACGCGAGCGGCTTCGGGTCGATCAAGACCCTGCTGGACGCCACCCGTGCCCGCTTCGGCGCCGGGAACCTGGTCAGCGCCGCCATCACGGCCGACGCCGCCCCGGGCGGCAAGCTCGACGTCGCCGACTACGGCGGCGCCTCGGGGGCCGTGGACTGGTACAACGTCATGACGTACGACTTCTTCGGTCCGTGGATGGCGCAGGGCCCGACCGCCCCGCACTCGCCGCTGACGTCGTACCCGGGTATCCCCGTGCCGAACTTCAACTCGGCCGACGCCATCGCCAAGCTCCGGAGCAAGGGCGTACCCGCGAAGAAGCTGCTGCTCGGCGTTCCCTTCTACGGCCACGGCTGGACGGGCGTCACCCAGAGCGAACCGGGCGGCACCGCGACCGCGCCGGCGTCGGGTGACGGCAGCTACCGCGCGCTCAAGGTTCGTTGCCCCGCCACCGGGCTGGCCGGCGGCACCTCGTACGGCCACTGCGGCAACGAATGGTGGGGCTACGACACGCCGGCCAGCCTCGCCGTCAAGACGAAGTGGGCCAAGGAACAGAAGCTGGGCGGCGCCTTCTTCTGGGAACTGAGCGGTGACACCGACAACGGCGAACTCGCCGCGGCCCTCAACGCCGGACTGGGATAGCCGGCCTCCGAGAAAGGTCGCGGCCGGGCCCAGCGGGGCCGGCCGCGACCGGGAGGCTCACGCTCCGGGCTTCACAAGGCCGGTCCGGTGGGCGATGACGACGAGTCGGGCACGGTGGTTGTGACGTCAGGCGAGTGCGAGGCTGATCTGGTCGTTGAAGATCACCCAGTGCTGGCCGCGGTCCGCGGTGTCACACGGCTTCGTGGAGATGTTCGGAGTGCCCCAGGCGTTGGCGAGGCAGTAGCCGGGGGCGAAGGTGAGTGCGATCTGTTGGCCCGAGACGCTCCAGTACTGTCCCTGGTCCTTGGGGGCGCACGCTTTGGTGGCGACGTCCGGGGTGTTCCACGCGTTGGCCAGACAGTAGGCACGCGCTTCGGTGAGGGAGATCTGTTGGCCCGACACGGTCCAGTGCTGGCCGCGGTCGGCGGTGTCGCACGGCTTCGTGGAGATGTTCGGAGTGCCCCAGGCGTTGGCGAGGCAGTAGAGGCCGGGTGTGCGCGGAGCGGGGTCGGCGGCGGCGGTGTCGGAGGCCCCAGCCCCGCCCACGGGCAGGAGGGAGGCGGTCAGGGTCAGCGCGGTGATGGCGAGCGTCTTGCGGAATGCGATTGCCATGAGGCTGGTTCCGTTCTCGCTATAAGGTCATGCGTTGTCGTGCGCGATCGAGAGAGGCTTTCTCGTCGTCTCGCCTCGGCGCGAGCGCAGGCAATTAGTAGCACCGAGTACCGGGGCGCCGGGCATATGGACATCCCAATTCACTCAAACGAATGGTTATTTGGGATTCAATGGGCATTGACGAATGAGACGGTGATAATCACCGGGAGCTTCGAACGGCAGCGATGCCGGCCGCCCGTCCATGCGCCGCGCGGGGCGAGCGGGGCGTACGCGTAGTACACCGAGCCGTTGCCGACGAACCCGGCGGAGCCGGGCGCCCCGCCGTCCATCCCACCGAGCCGCGTCTCGGCTTCCGTGTGTCGATGTTATGGCCGACTGGTATGCCTGCGAATCCACGAGCACGCACATACTCCCAACGACGCAACGAGTCGACAGGTCGCCGACACCCCCGGGACCTGTGCTCCACCCGCCACGGACAAGTCGAGCGGAAGGACGCATATGCCCCCCTCCAAGTGGTTCGCGGCGGTCGGGACCGCCGCGGTCGTCACCATGGTCATGGCGCCTGCGGAGCAAGCCGCGGCCGCGCCGTCCAACGCCGGCGCCCCGAACAGCGCTTCGGCGGCGACGACCCTCTACTACGACGACTCCCGAGCCGGTGGTTGGGAAGCGGCCATCACCGCCGGAGTCGCTTCCTGGAACGCGAACGTCACCAACGTGAAGCTGATCAAGGCGCCGCCCGGTACCCGTGCCCAGATTCGGATCACCGCCACCAACGGTTGGCCGCAGGCGAGCCTGGGTCCGGTCCGCCCGGGTGGCCAGGCGTGGGTGGAACTCGGCAGCCAGGCGGTCGACCAGGGTTACGACAAGACCCGCATCGCCGCCCACGAGATCGGCCACAACCTGGGCCTCCCGGACAACAAACCGGGTCCGTGCTCCAAGCTGATGTCGGGCTCCAGCGCGGGGGTCGCCTGTAGGAACCCCGTTCCCGACGCGGCCGAACGGTCCCGGGTCGAGGTCGCCTATGGTGGCCGTGCCGCCGCGTACACCCCGGCCGACGGCCGGGTGCTGATCGACGCGCCCTGAGGTCCCGCTTCGACGGCCCACACGAGTGATACGCCCTGGGCCTCCCGTTCTCCGGAGCATGCGTGCCGAGCCAGGACGGCCGGGAAGTGGCGCTCGCGGCCGGTGACTTCGCGATGTTCCGTTGCGTGAGAGGGAGCGGGCCACCGCCCGGCGGTTGTCCGGGCGGTGCGGCCCCGGTGCCCTCGTGGTGAGCCTGTTGCGGCAACTCCCGCAGTGCCAGCCGGAGTTCGAAGACGGTGAGCCGGGGATCCGGCACGACCTCATCCCACCCCCGACCCCCGGCCACGACGGCGTCCACCCCGAGGTGCCGGGAGTGGGGGAGGGGTGAGCGGGGTCGGGTTCAGCCGGTGTCGGCCCGTCGGCGCCGGTGGAGGACGACGGCTCCGCCCGCGAGGGCGAGCGCTGCCCCGGACCCGGCCAGCAGCGGGGTGGAGGACGACACTTCGTCCGTGGTGTGCCGGGGGCTGTAGCCGCTGGAGTACCCCTTCGTGTCGTACTCCGAGCCGGGCAGTTTGTCGGCGTAGCGGGCCTTGACCAGCTTCTGGTAGTCGCCGAGCGACACCGACGCCCGGCCGTCCAGCCCCTGCCGGGCCTGATCGTTGAGCGGTTCGACGGTGTCGAGCCTGAGCTGATACCAGCCGCGGAGTTGCGGTTCGGTGAAGACGAGGGTGCCGACGGTTGCCTTGCCGGCGTAGGTGGCGTCGCCGTCGCCGTCGCGGATGGCCGCCAGGTGCCAGCCGCCGCCCTGGGTGGGGGCGAGCATGACGGTGGCGGTGCGCCCGTTGACGGTGGTGCTCAGCGAGGAGAGCAGGTTCGTCGGTTTGACGGCCTCGGTGGGCAGGGGCGGGGCGGTGCCCGCGACGAATCCGGCAGTGATCTCGTTCAGTGCCACCGGGTCCTTGACGGTGAAGGCCGGGAGGCCCTGGCACGGTTCGGCCGTTTCGGGGATGGCCTGCACCGTCCCGGCGGTGCCGGCGGGGATCGGAGTGCTCAGGAAGCGGCAGACCGAGTCGCGGACGGCGGTGGACCTCACCGTGTCGAGGGCGGCCTGGTAGTCGGGGATGTCGGCCGGGAGCGGGTCCTTGGCCGGGGCCGCGTGGGCCGAGCCGGCGACGGACAACAGGACGGACGCGCTCGATGCGAGGACGACGGACAGACGGGAGAAGCGAAAGCCGGTTCGTTTGCCGGACGTTGTGGTGCCGCTGGTGTCGCGCATGTCGCCTGCCTTAGCCGGAGATGCCGATGCGGGAGTGCGTCCACTTCGACGAGCTGTTGCTCACGTAGTCGGCGTAGTTCCACCACGTGTACGTGGCGGTGTCCGGCCATGGGTCGGCCACGGCGATCGTGTTGCGCGACGTGTCGAAGCCGTAGACCACGTTCATGTGGCCACCACCGGAGGTCCACCCGATGCGGGCACCGATCGGCCGGGCCGCCTTGACCTCGGTGTACACCTGGTTGAACGTGGCGGCGCTGTTCAGGCCCGTGCCGGGGTGGGTCATGCCCAGGCTGCTCCAGCCCCTGGCCATGTCGTCGAGTGTGGCGGGTTGGTTGTTACAGCCGTAGTAGGGCTGTGCGCGGGTGCAGAAGTCCGTCTGCGTGGAGCCGAACCCCTGGAACTTGGCGATGGTCAGGCCGGAGGCGACCCAACACCACTGGGTTTTCTCCTGTTTGTACATGTTGATGGTGTCCTGGCCTGCTTCCGCGTGAGCGGTACCTCCCGCGATCGCACACAATCCCAAGGCGGCCGGTGCGATGGCCGCCGCCGCGATTCCGTACCTGAATCTGCCCATGTGGTGCCTTCCCGTGATGAGACGAGCGGGGCGATCTGGCACGAATATGACATCGCACAACGTTGAATTGACAAAGGAGCATCGCGGCAATTTCATTCCGATAGGCCATTTGTCTGATAATCGTATATACAAGCAATCTCTCGGGGCGAGATGATGCGGGCGTGGGCATCTCCGAGGAAAGTCGTGAAGTCCTGGTCGCCGGAGCGTACTTCGCCGACCTGATCTTCCGCGATCTGCCGGGTGAGGCGGCAGTGGGACGCGAGACGTTCGCCGGCGGCTTCGCAATGTTGCCCGGCGGCGCCTTCAACCCGGCATTGGCGCTGCACAGGCTGGGCAACGACGTGGTGTGGGCCACCGACTTCGGCGACGACGAGTTCAGCGGGCACGTCCTGGCCGGGGCCCGAGCGGCGGGGTTGGACGAGTCCGGATTCCGCCACCACGCCCGGCCGCTGCGCAGCGTCACGGTCGCGCTGTCGTACGCCGCGGACCGGGCCATGGTCAGCTTCCGGGACCCGTTGACGCCCCGCCCGGTGGACGAGTTGGTCCGTGCGTACCGGCCGCGGATCCTGGTCCTGCCCGAACTGCGCCACGGCCCGGGCGTGGCGGCGACACTGGGCGCGGTACGCGCGACGGGCGCGTCGGTCTTCATGGACTGCCAGGACGTCCCGGTCACGCTGGAGACGCCGACCGTGCGCGACGTCCTGGCGCAGGTGGACGTCTTCGCGCCCAACGTGGACGAGGCGCTACGGCTCACGGGGGCCGCCACGGCCGACGACGCGGCCGCGGCTCTCGGTGCACTGGTCCCCACGGTCGTGATGAAGCGTGGTGGACAGGGCGCGGTCGTCCGGCGGGACGGGCGTCGGTTCGCCGTTCCCGCGGTGCCGGTTCGGGTCGTGGACACCACCGGCTCCGGCGATTGTTTCAACGCCGGATTCGTCCACGGCCTGCTCGCCGACTGGGACGCGACCCGGTGCCTGGCCGCGGCGGTGGCCTGCGGATCGGCGGCCGCCACCTCGCCCGGATCGGGCGGGGCCGTCACGGTCGGCGAACTGTCCGCGTGGCTCGCGATGGTCGAACCCGTGACGTCGAACTGAGCACGACAGCCCGGGTATCGCCCCGGCGGTCGCCGACTCCCTACAGTGTTCTTCGTTCTACGCGTGTCGGCGTTCGCACCGCCGTCGCCCGAGCGCGCTCCCGAGCCGCGGGGCGCACTCGGCTTCCCGGCCGGCGGAGTCGCGCGGTTCGTACACGGGGTATCTCGTGGCGTCCGTATCGAGTGGGGGAGCGCCGATGAGGGTCCTGGTCACCGATCTGGACGGCACGTTGTTGGGCGGGACGGACACCGAGCGCCTTCGGCTGCGCCGGGTCCTGTCGCGTCATCCCGAGATCACCGTGGTGTTCGCGACCGGCCGCGCACTGTCCTCGGTGCGTCGGGTGCTCGACGATCCGCTCGTGCCCAGGCCGCGGTGGATCGTCGCCGATGTCGGGGCCACCGTGGCCGACGGCACGGACCTGAGCCCGGTGGCGGACCTGCAGTCCCGATTACGCGAGGGCTGGCCCGGTGCGGCCCGCGTCCGTGCGGCGCTCTCGGGTTTCCCCGCCCTGGCGTACCAGGAGGAAGTGGCCCAACAGGGACGGTGTTCGTTTCACCTGCCCCCCGAAGCCCTGACCGGGGAACTCACGCGCGCGGTGGCCGCGCTGGGCTGCTCGTGGGCGTACTCGGCCGATCGCTACTTCGACGTCCTGCCACCCGGAGCGGGCAAGGGCGCCGCGGTACGGGCGCTGGCACGGCGGCACGGCTGGGCATGGGACGACATCCTGGTGGCCGGCGACTCGCTCAACGACCTGTCGATGTTCGAGATCGGCGCGCACGGCGTGGTGGTCGCCGGCTCCGAGCCCGGCCTGGAGCGGGCGCTCGCCGGCGACGAGAAGGTGTACCGCGCCGAGCGGCACGGCGCTGCCGGCATCCTCGCCGGACTCGCGAACCTGGGCTGGACGGAGCCCGGGCACGCGGTGGTCGTGGGCTATCACCGCCCACCCCGGGAATGGACGTCGGCCGGGTGGCGGCCCCCGGCCAGTCCGAACGGGATCCTGCCGACACTGTGCGCGGTCCTGGGCACCGAACACGCGGACGCCCGAGACGTTTCGGCCCTGTGGGTGGCCGGGTCGGTGACCGGGTCGGTGGCCGAACAGACGCCGCCCGATCCGGAGCCGAGGGCCCCCGGCCCCGTGCTGTCCCTGGAGCCGTTCGACGCCTCGACGTGGTCGGCGTACTTCCACCGTGCCTGCAAGGAGACACTGTGGCCGGCGCTGATGTCGCAACCCGAACGCATCCGCTTCGACGACGCGGCCTGGGACCGATACCGCACCGTGAACCGCCGCTTCGCCGAACACATCGCCGACCGCGCCGCGGAACGGGGCACCGTCTGGCTGCACGACTACAATCTGTGGCTCGTGCCGGGACTCCTGCGCGCCCTGCGACCCGATCTGCGCACGGGCCTGTTCCACCACACACCGTTTCCCCCGGTGTCGGTCTTCGCCGCGCTGCCCGTCGCGGCGGAGGTGCGCGCCTCCCTGACGACGCTGGACTGGGCCGGATTCCAAACCGCGCGTTTCGCCGCCAACTTCCGGGCCACACTGGGCAGGACCCGGATCACGCCGAGCGTGGGCGTGCACCCGTTGGGTGTCGACCGCGACGCGATCGACGCCCGGGTCCGGGCCAGAGCACCCCGCTCGCCGTCCGCCGCGGGCCACGTGGTCCTCGCGGTCGAGCGCCTGGACTACGCCAAGGCCCCCGAGCGCAAGGTCGACGCCGTCGGCGCACTCCTCGCCTGTGACCCGGACCTGCGGGGCCGCCTGCGCTTTCGACTCGTTTGCCCCCCACCGGAGCCCGGCATCGTCGTCCACGACGCGACCCGGGCCGCGCTCGAACACCGCATCGCCGACATCAACGACAGGTTCGGCAACACGACGTGGCAACCGATCGAGTACCACCCGCGAAACCTGCCCTTCGACGAGATCGTGGACCACTACCTCGCCGCGGACGTGTTCTGGGTGACCTCGCTCCAGGACGGAATGAACCTCACCGCCAAGGAATTCGCCGCGGCGCAGTCCGCCGCGCACGGATCCGGGGTCCTGGTTCTCTCCCGCCACGCCGGCGCGGCCGAGGAACTGGCCTGCGGCGCCCTCCTGACGGACCCGCACTCACCGGCGGACCTGGTGCGGGTCCTGCGCCGGGCGCTGCGCATGCCCCGACGGGAGCGCCGCGCCCGCATGATGCGACTGGACGCGGCCCTCGGCCACGATCACCCCCGCCACTGGGCGGCCGGGATCATCGCCGCCATCCGGGGCCCCGCCCGACCGGCCCCCACCACCATCGTGCTCCCGGCCGGGCCGCGCCACCCCCGCCGACCAGGGGAGTCACCATGAACCGACGGCGCCCACAGGCCCGTTCCCGGTCGGCGCCCATCCAGGCCACCGCCGACACCGGCGCCGCTCTGCCCCCGCCGCAGAGCCCGAGTGGGCACGTGGCGGCGAACCCGCCCGGCACGGTTTCCATCACGCCGTCCGGCGTGCCGGCACAAAATGCTCGGATTGCTCGGCAACACATGCGGGTGCGCAATATCGAACACACGGTGCCGCAGCTCTGGGCGGCGACGTCGATCTCCGTCAGTCCCCGCTCGGTCGCGGCCCCACCGATGTAGAGGGAGCCGGCCGGGTTCCGCATGCCTCGGGGCGCCACAGCGCCCGCCCGGCGTCTTCCCCGACGGACACGCCCAAGCCTCGGCCGTGCTCGCCGAGTACGCGCGGACGACGATCGCCGGCGACCCGGAGTGCGCTCCATGCCTACGACGAGGCGCGCTGTGCGAATGACGTGGGCGGCGACCCGGCGCCACGATGGCGATGTCGCCGGGCGAAATTCCGGCGGACGGACCGTACGGCGTACGGCGACCCGAATCTCGAGTCGCCCGGCAATCAGGGAGTTTCCATGGCATTGCAGCTACGCAAAATGGGGGGCATCGTGGCTTCCGGCCTCGCCCTGTCGGCGATTTCACTGGTCGGAGCGTCCCCTGCGTCCGCCGACGCGTCGGACCCGGGCGACGTCGGTACCAGCTCGAGCGACCCGTGGTGTCACTACGGCGCCCCGTGGGGCGGCTCGTTCTACTGCAACAGCGATGTGAAGATCAAATTGCCCAACGGGCATTGGCAAGCCTTCGTCATCGGCACCAACCACGGCACTTACACCCAGTGGGGCTCCGACTCCGGCCTGAGCGGGTGGAAGCACCTGGACAACGGCTACTGCACCAGCCCCGGCAACAGCTCCATGGACGTCTGGGACGTCAACGGCTGGGCCTTCAACGTCACCTGTATCGGTATGAACGGCAGGCGCTACTACGACCACCGCTATACCAACGGTAATTGGAGCGGCTGGAGCACCACGCGCATCGGCGCGTAGCGTGCGATCGAATGCCACGCGGCCACGCGAAGTCCCCTTCGGTTTCGCCGAAGGGGACGCCCGCGTGATCGAGTTTCGGGTTCCGGGCTTTTTCACGACGTTGCAGTACGGCCTGGCGCAGGCATCGCACTGCTTTCGCATCGGTGGATGGCCCGGGGCTCGGTCCCGTCGTCGGCGAGAGCCTTCTCCAGCCGGGTCATGACGTCCGCCATGAATGTGCCGGTGGTGCCGTGACCGCCCAGGTCCGGGGTGGCGGAGTCGGTCCGCGCCGCGGCGGCCAGCGCCCGGCGCAGCGGCGCCGCCGCCCGGGGGTGGCCGAGATGGTCGAGCATGAGGGCGACCGCCGTAGCCGCGGCATAGGGATTGGCGATGCCCCGACCCGCGATGTCGGGCGCGCTTCCGTGTACCGGCTCGAACAGGGCACAGCCGGTCTCCGGGCACACGCTCGCGCTCGCGGCCAGCCCGAGTCCGCCCATCAGGGCCGCGCCGATGTCGCTGACGATGTCGCCGAAGAGGTTCGAGGCGACGATGCCCTCGTAGGGCGAGGGGTCGCGCACCAGGTGGTAGCAGAAGGAGTCGACGTACTCCTCACTGCCCACCAGCGCTGGAAAACCGGCGAGTTCGGCTCGGAAGACCCCCTGCCAGAGGCGACCCGTGTGGGGGACGGCGTTGCTCTTGTGCACCAGGGTGACCCGCTCGCGACCGCTCTCGCTCAGGGTGCGCAGGCAGTAGCGGAGGAACTTCTCCACGGTCTCCCGGGTGTACACGCATTCGTCGATCGCCACGGCCGGGAGTCTCCCGTGCGAGACGGTGCCGCCGACTCCGGCGTACAGGCCCTGCGTGTTCTCCCGGAACAGGGCGATCGCCCGGTCGCTGCCGCGAGGGGTGAAGGGTCGGTAGTTGACGTAGAGGTCGAGGCCGCGACGAAGGCCCAGCAGAATGTCGCGACCGTGTGCCATGTCGGGGATCCTGGGGTCGCCCAGGGCGCCGAGGAGGATGGCGGGGTAGTCGGAGGCGAGCAGGTCGAGCGCGTCGGCCGGCAGACCGACCCGCTCGGCCAGCCACCGCTCGGCGCCCCAGTCGAAGACGCGGTACGAGAGGTCCAACCCGAAATGGTCGCTGAGGAGTTCGAGCGCGGGCAGCACGGCCGGGACGACTTCGCCGCCGATTCCGTCCCCGGGAATCACCGCGATCTTCATGTCCGCGCTCCGGTGGCGAGCATGTCCTCCACGGAGCTGAGCCGTCCCGCGATGGCGCTCGCCGCGACCACGTACGGGGAGGCCAGGTAGACCTGCCCGGGTCCGGACCGTCCGGGGAAGTTGCGGTTCTGCGCGCTGACGGTGATTTCGTCGGGCCGCTCCGAGACTCCCGGACCGGCGTTGATGCAGGCGCCGCAGGAGGGCGGCAGGACGGTGACGCCGACCTGCTCGAAGAGGTCGAGATAACCGCGTTCGGCGGCGTGCTCGAGTACGGCCTCGCTGCCGACCTGGATGTACGCCCGGACCTCGGCGGGTACCGATCGTCCCTGGTCGCGGGCGATCCTGAAGACGGCGGCGTACATGTCCATGTCCTCGGCCTTGCCGCCGGTGCAGGAACCGCCGTACACCTTGTCGACGCGGACCTCCTCGCGCACCGAGGCGAGCGGGACGGCGTTGCGCGGGTCTCCCGGCAGGGCCACCATGGGCTGGATCGAGCCCAGGTCCACGGTGACGGTGGAATCGAACCGGGCGCCGGGGTCCGAGGACGGTGCGGCGGTGGCGGGAGTCGCCGGATCGCGGCGGGCCAGATGGGCGTGGGTGACGTCGTCGGCTTCGAACAACGCGGTCATGCCCCCCGCCTCCACCGCCATGTTGCACAGGGTGGCGCGTTCGTCCACGCCGATGGACCCCACGCCGGAGCCGGTGAACAACAAAACCTTGCCCAGGGTCCGCCTCCCCTCGATTCCGGGGTGGACCAGCAGGCCCAGCATGACGTCCTTGGCGCAGACGCCCGGGCGCAGCGCGCCGTCGAGTTCGACCCGGACGACGGCCGGCACCTTCACCAGGGTCTCGCGGTTGTACCAGGCGTTGGCGATGTCGGTGGCGCCCACCCCGAAGGCCAGCGCGCCGACGGCGCCGGCCGTGCAGGTGTGGCTGTCCGTGCCGATGATCACGTCCCCCGGGCGGGCGACGTGCTCCAGGATGTGGTTGTGACAGATCGCCCGGCTGCCGCCCCCCTCGCGGGGCCCGACGAAGTGTCCGCCGCCGAGTTCCGCGAACTCCCGTTGCCGGACCCCCAGATCCTCGACCCGGGCGATGAGCCGGTCGCCGTTCTCCCGGCGTTGTAGGACGGGGGCGGCCAGGGAGAGGTGGTCCTGGAAGAAGTAACAGGTGTCGGGCTGTTCGAGCCGCGCGTGCGGTCCGAACTCTCGCGTGAACATGCCCGCGGCCATGGGGGTGACGTACTCGTGCGAGAACCGGACGTCCGTCGTGACGAAGTACGACTCGCCGACGCGCACCGAGGCGTTCCCGGGGAGCGGATTGCGCGGTGACAGGGCACGCTGAAGGATCTTCTCCACGACGTTCAGCGGGCGGGCGGGCGCGAAGTCGGGGGCGTGGCCGCAGCCTCGGCGATTGAAGCCGAACAGGCCCCCGAGGTCGACGATGGCGCGCTCGATGGCGTTGGCACGTCGGGTGAACGCCGCGAGCGGGGGTTCCTCGCCGTCGAGGAGCGCCTTCAACAGGTCGAAGTCGGTGCAGGTGACGATGCCGACGTTGCGGCAATTCTGCTCGTAGATGCGCTCGAAGGACCGGGCGAAGACGACTTCGACGCCGGCGTACTTCTCGGCGTAGACGGCGTGTTCTCGGGAGGAGCCGCAGCCCTTCGCCTCGCCACTGACGATGATCCGGGGCGCGAAGGACTTCAGGGCGCCCTCGGCGACCTTCTTGTCCCGCAGTCCCAGGTAGGCGTAGTCACCGAGCTTCTCGTCGTACCAGTAACAGCACCAGCCCGGGATGATCTCGTCGGTGGAGACGTTGTCCATGAGCGGCGCGCGCAGAAGTTCGGCGACGCCGGGCGTCGCACCGCCCGACAACTGGGCGGCCACGACGTCGGTGTCCTGGGTCAGGACGAGGACGTTGCCGCGCGGGCGGATCCGGCGCTCCTTGGATCCGTCCTCCCGGGGGTCACTCCGCTGTCGCAATGATCCGCCCTATCTGTTCGTCGGTGAGGGGACCGGGATGGGTCCTGGAGCCGTCCAGGATCTTCTTGAGAAGGGAGGCGTCGGTGCTGTCGTAGCCGTGGACGGTCAGCCAGTAGCGGACGTTGTTGGTGCCCGACGCCCGATCGATCAGCACTTCCTGTTCGCGGCCCAGGTAACCGGCCGGGACGCTGGAGTACACGCTGTCCTTGACGAGTGTGTCGCCCTTCAGGTGCGCCTTGAGGATCGCGGAGGCGTGCACACCGGCGCTGGTCTTGAAGACGTCCCGGCCCAGCGCGGGGTAGTTCTGCGGGATGTCCACGTCGAGCACGTCCGCCGCGTACTCGCCGTACTGCCTGAGCGCCTTCAGGTCGTACGTTCCGTGCCCGTCGAGATGGCTGTTGACGATGAGCTGGTCCAGGGAGGCGTTCCCCGCGCGCTCTCCGATTCCCAGGATGGTGCCGTGCACCCGGGTGCAGCCCAGGGCCAGCGCCGTCAGGGAGTTGGCGAGGGCGAGCCCCCGGTCGTTGTGACCGTGCCACTCCAGGTCGACGGTTCGTTGCCGGTTCCGGAAGTACCGGAAGGTCCAGTGGAGCAGCGCGGCCGTACCCTCCGGGCGGGCCGCTCCGACGGTGTCGCACAGGGTCAGCCGGGTCACTCCGGAATCGATCGCGGCGTCGTAGACCTGCCCGAGAACCTCGGGGGTGCACCGCACCGCGTCCTCCAGAACCAGGACGAAGTCGACCTCGCCGTCGACGCAGGCCGCGGCCGAATCGACGATGTTGCGTTGGATGCCGGCGATGCTCCAGTCCTCGACGTACTGCCGGATGGGGCTCACACCGACGAAGACGTAGGCGTCCACCGCGGTCTCGGCCCGCGCCGCGATCTCCCGGATCGCGGCGATGTCCGCGGGGTGGGTGCGGCCGGCGTAGCCCGGGACGATCGGGTGTCCGGAAGAGATGATGTGCCGGGCCAGAGCCACGCATTCACGAAGTGCCTCCGGGTCGGCCCCGGGGAAACCCAGGTCGGCGGATCGCACCCCGGCGCGAGCCATGTGATCGACCAGGGCCCGTTTCTCGGCCGGCGAAGGATTTCTGATGTGGGGCGCCTGCACTCCATCGCGGAGGGTTTCGTCGAAGAACGTTCCGGAGTACGCCGCAGGGTGCGGGGCGGCGTCGACGACCATGGTGTTCCAGTTGAACCAGATGTCAGGGCTCGGATACCCGCTCCGGCCGGTCATGCCGTTCAATTCGACCTCCTTTTCGACGGGGTGGGATCTTGGCGGGACCGGGGTGCACACCAAGGGCGCCGGAGTATGCACCGTGACAGGATCCGGGACGCCCATCCGGGGAATCAATGGTTCGAGACGTGCCGGCGATTGCGCCCGCCGGAGATGATGCGGACGGACCGCATCCGCTTTTCCGGATCTGTCCTGTGACAGGACAAAGGATTCCACGGTGAAAGCCGTGCTTGCGACGCGTGCGAAGTTGCGCCGAATTCGCTTTCTCGCATCATGTTCCCAGGGGATCGGCCGGTCGGTGGAGCCGAGTTCCGGAACGGAAGATTCCGAATTCGGGGAGTCATTCCGACGCGTCTTTACGAGGGGGCCGAATCCGGTGCGTTCCATTGGCGTTTCACAAGCGCAGGAGAGCCTGTGGCTGGCTCAGAAGATCACGCCGGATGTGCCGAACATCCCCGCGTGCAGATGGCTCATCGCGGGAGATGTCGACCTGGAGCTGTTGCGCGCCGCGCTGCGCGTCGTCTTCCACGAGTACAGCGCCGCACGGGTGAACTTCCGGCAGTTCGGGAACGAGCTGCGGCAAGTGCTCCGCGAGGGCGACACGGACACCTGGACGCCGTCGTTCCACGACGCGAGCGCCGCCGCCGACCCCGAACCGGCGGCCCACGCATGGGCCGAGGCCATCGAGCGAGAGCCGTTCGATCTGGAACACGACCTCCTGTTCCGGGCCGGGGTCGTCCGCGTGTCGAAGTCGCGTCACCTGGTGTTCCTCGCCGCCCATCACACCGTCGCCGACGGCTACACGTTGACCCGGCTCCTGCCGCTCCGCGTGGCGGAGTGCTACCGGGCCCTGAAGCACGATGTGCCGATACCGGAGCGCTCCCACGGCGGACCGGAGCTGATCCGCCTGGAAGACCTCCGCTACCGGAACTCTCCCCAGTTCGCCAAGGACGCCGAATTCTGGCGAACGCGTCTGGACGAGGCCCCCGAACCGCTACGGCTGCCGGGGCAACGCAGCGCCGGCCGCCCCACGGTGCTGCACCACACACTGGCGGTGCCGACACGGGACACGGACGCGTGGTTCGAGGCCGCCGCCTCCATCGACGTGCGGATGCCCGCCTTCCTGACCGCCGCGGCCACCGTGTACTTCCGGCACGTCGGCGGGCGCCGGGACTTCACCTTCTCCATGATGGCCCTCGGCCGCACGAAGGCCGCGAGGGACTTCTACGGCTCGCAGTCGACCACTGTGCCCTTCCGCGCGCACGCCCCGCTGGCCACGCCGTTCCGAGACTTCGCGCACACGGTCTCCCGCGAGCTGTGGCAGATCGGGCGGCACTCCGCTCACCAGGTCTCCGACATCCGTTCAGCGGCCGGGAGAGCCGACGTGGGGTCGGTCGCCAGCCCCTTCGGAGTCACCCTCAGCATCCTCCCCTTCGTCACACCGGAGGTCGACTACGCGGGTGCGACCGCGCACGCGCAAACCGGTTTCTCCTGGGGCGCCTTCGACGACCTGCACCTCGCCGTCTACTACGACGGCCACGCCAGGAACGGCCTGCACATCCGGGTGGACGCCAACAGCACGTTGTACAGCGCGGAGGACGTGCGTCGTTTCGCCGACACCCTGGTCGCCTGCATCAACGGCACGGCACAAAACCCGCACGCCGCGATCGGCTCGTTGGACCTGCTGGGGCCCGGTGCGCGCGAACAGGCACCGGGCATCGCCGACGACACGGCGGTCGAGCTGCCCGAGGTGAGCGTTCCGGAACTGTTGGCACGGGCGGCGGCGGATCCGGACGCGGTCGCGGTGGTCTTCGAGGACCGGCGAGTGAGCTACGCCGAGCTGGAGGCGCGCTCGGACCGGCTCGCCCGGGAGCTGACCGGCCGGGGCATCGGCCCGGAGACCCTGGTGGGGCTGGCGCTGCCACGCTCGATCGAGCTGATCGTGGGCATGCTGGCCGTACTCAAGTCGGGTGCCGCCTACCTGCCGATCGATCCCAGGTATCCCGGCGCGCGTTCGGGCCTGATCCTGGCCGACGCGCGCCCCGCACTCGTGCTCACCGACGCGGACACGGCTCCCGCCCTCCCGCGGACCGGGACCCCGCTTCTGCTGGTCGATGACGTCGACTTCACGAGCGCGGTCCCGGAGCCGGACCCGGTCCCGGCGCCGGTACGGCCCGCGAACGCCGCGTACGTGATGTACACGTCCGGCTCCACCGGAACGCCCAAGGGCGTGACGCTCACCCACCGCGACATCGTCAACGGCGTGCTGCGCCTGAAGGACGAGGTCGGTATCGACAAGGGCACCCGTACTCTCGCGGGAACCTCCATCGGCTTCGACGTCTCCGTCTTCGAGGTGATCACCACCCTGGCCGCCGGTGGCACGGTCGAGGTCGTCCCGGACGTGCCGACGATCGCCGAGCGCGGCGGTTGGCGGGGTGGTGTGATCAGCACGGTTCCGTCCGTCATGGCCGCGCTGTTGGACCGGTGTGGCGACGGTCTGCGGGCCGATGTCGTCGTTCTGGCGGGCGAGGCACTGCCGGCCGCGCTGGTACGGCGCGTGCGCGAGGCCATTCCCGGCGTACGCGTGGTCAACGCGTACGGCCAGACCGAGTCCTTCTACGCCACCACCCACACGGTCGGCGAGGACCGGCCCGAAGCGGTGACCGCGCCGATCGGTGTGCCGCTGGGCAATATGCGCGCCTACGTACTGGGCCCCGGTCTGGCGCCCGTACCGCCGGGCCTGCCGGGCGAGTTGTACGTGGCGGGCAACGTCGCGCGGGGTTACCGCGACCGTCCCGGCCCGACCGCCGAGCGCTTCGTCCCCGATCCCTACGGGCCGCCCGGTGGGCGCATGTACCGTACCGGCGACCTTGCCCGCCGGAACGCCGATGGGCAACTGGACTACCTCGGCCGCACCGACGCCCAGGTCAAGATCCGCGGCATCCGGGTCGAGCCCGGCGAGGTCGAGGCCGCCCTGACCGCACACCCGGGTGTCGCACAGGCCGTGGTCGTCGTCGGTGCCAACCGCACCGGCGAGCCGCAGTTGGTGGGCTACGCGGTGCCCGTCGGTGACGGCGTCGGCTCGTCCGGCCTCGGCGCCGCGGCCGGCCTCGGCGAGTTGGACCTGGACCTGGTGGGGACGGTGTCGCCGCGGGAGCTGCGCCGATTCGTGGCGGCCAGACTGCCCGAGTTCATGGTGCCGTCGGTGTTCGTGCTGATCGACCGGGTCCCGCTGACCCCGAACGGCAAGCTGGACCACAGGGCCCTGCCCGAGCCGGAGTTCACCGTCGGCGCCTACCGAGCCCCGGGTACTCCCGCGGAGAAAGTGCTCGCCGGGGTGTACGCGGACGTACTCGGCCTGGAACGGGTCGGCGTCGAGGACGACTTCTTCGCCGTCGGCGGCGACAGCATCCGCTCGATCCAGGTCGTTTCACGAGCCAGGGCACAGGGCGTCGAAGTCACACCCAGGCAGATCTTCGAATGCCGCACCGTGGCCGAACTCGCCCGGGCGGCCGACGACGTGCGGCACACGCCGGTACTCGCCGAGTCGGCGGGTGGAGGTGTCGGCTTCGCGCCGCTTCTCCCGGTGGCCCACCACATGCTGCAAGCGGGTGGTGCGCACGGCCGGTTCGCCACGACGACGACCGTCGATCTGCCCGTCGGGATCGACCAGGCCGGTCTGGTCGCGACGCTGGCCGCCATCGTCGACCGGCACGACGTGCTGCGCTCGACCCTGGTGAACGGCGAAGCGGGGCCGGGGCTCGACGTGGCCCCGCCCGGCGCGGTCGATGCGGCGGGGCTCATCCGCCGGGTCCTTGTCGACGGCGCTTGGGGTGAGGACTGGTCCGACCGGGCGCGCACGGAACTGGACGAAGCCGCCGACCGGTTGGCCCCGGCGGCCGGGGTGATGGCCCGGTTCGTGTGGTTCGACGCGGGCCCGTCGATCGCCGGCCGGCTGAGCGTCGTCCTGCACCACCTCGTCGTCGACGACGCCTCCTGGCGCATCCTGCTCCCGGACCTGGCCGCCGCCTGGCAGCAGGTCCGCGACGGCCGCACGCCGCGCCTCGCCGAGGTCGCCACCTCGGTACGCCGCTGGGCGCACGCCCTCACCGAGGAGGCGGCTTCGCCCCGGCGCACCCGCGAACTCGCCCTGTGGCGAAGCGTGGTCACGGGACCCGACCCCGACCTGGGCCCGCGCCCCTTCGACCCGGCCCTCGACGTGAGGTCCACAGTCCGCCACATACACCTGGAACTGTCCGCACCCCGCACGCGGGCGCTGCTCACCACCCTGCCCACCGCGTTCCGCAGCGGTGTCGACGTCGGCCTGCTCACCGCGCTCGCGCTGGCACTGGCTCGGTGGCGCAAGCGGCGAGGCATCGCCGAGACCTCGCTCCTGCTGCGGGTCGCGGGCCACGGCCGGGAGGAGTCGACCGTGCCGGGCGCCGATCCGTCCCGCACCGTGGGCCGGCTCACCAGCGTGTTCCCCGTCCGCCTCGACGTGCACGGGATCGACGTGGACGAAGCGCTCGCGGGCGGGCCGGCCGCCGGAGCCGCCGTCAAGGCCGTCAAGGAACAACTCGCGGGCATCCCGGACAACGGCATCGGATACGGCCTGCTGCGTCACCTCAACCCCGAGACCGGCGAAGCCCTGCGCCGACACCCCACCGGGCAGATCGCCTTCACCTACGTGAACTCGCCCGCCGTGGCCGGGAACACCTCCGACGGCCTCGGCTTCACGCCGAGCGCGGGCACCACGGACCTCACCCCCGGGCCCGACCCGGACATGCCCGCGCTCGCCTCGTTGGACATCACCGCGTACGTCGACGCATCACCCGAGGGTCCGTGCCTCAAGGCCGGGATCGGCTACCCCGAGACACTGCTGTCCCACCGTGATGTACAGGACGTCACGGACCTGTGGCGCACGGCGCTGGAAGCACTCGCCGACCACGGCAGCCGCCCCGACGCGGGCGGGTCGACCCCGTCCGACACCCCGCTCGTGGACATCGACCAGGGCGAACTGGACGCCTTGCAGGCGCGATACGGAAGGCTGATCGACGTCTGGCCGTTGACTCCGATGCAGTCCGGTCTGCTGTTCCACACCATGCTCACCGGCAGCGCCTCCTTCGACGCGTACCACATGCAACTCACCTTCCACCTGTCCGGCGAGGTGGACCCGGAACGCATGCGCGCGGCCGGGCAGGCCCTGCTCGACCGGTATCCCAACCTCGGCGCGGCGTACGCCGCGAACAGGTCGGGGCAGTGGCGCCAAGTGGTGCCGCGACGGGTGGAACTGCCCTGGCATCACCTGGACTTGAGCACATTGGACACGCCACGCCGGGACGAGGAGCTGAAGCGGTTCCTGGCCGCCGACCACGGCACGTACTTCGATCCGGCGACGCCACCGCTGCTGCGCCTCTCCCTGGTCGAGCTGGCGGCGGACCGCTGGGAACTGGTCCTGACGGCCCATCACATACTGTTCGACGGCTGGTCCGTGCCACTCCTGATGAAGGAACTGCCGCGGCTGTACGCGGCAGCGGGCGACGGTACGGCGCCGCCCCCGGTGCGCGGCTACCGCGACTTCCTGTCCTGGCTCGCGCGGCAGGACCGGCGGGCGGCGGCCGACGCCTGGGCCGCGGAACTGGCCGGGATCGAGGAACCGACCCTGCTGGTCCCCGACGCGCCCGCGGACGGGCACAGCGCGGGGATCGGGCTGATCGAGGTGCCCCTGTCGCCGCAGGCCGCGCGTGACCTCGCCCGGACGGCGGCCGAACTGGGGGTCACGGCCGGCACGCTGCTCCATGGCGCCTGGGCGGTACTCCTGGCCGGGCTGACCGGGCGTCAGGACGTGGTCTTCGGCACCTCCGTCTCCGGAAGGCCGCCCGAGCTTCCCGAGATCGACTCGATGGTGGGCCTGTTCATCAACACGCTTCCGGTGCGCGTCGACTGCGCCCCCGGCCGCACGCCGCGCGACATCCTGACCGGACTGCACCGCCGACAGGGCGCCCTGCTGGACCACCAGCACCACGGGCTCCTCGACATCCAGCAGGACCTCGGCCTGAGCACCCTGTTCGACACGATGGTCGTCCTGGAGTCCTTCCCCGTCGACAGCGCGGCCATCAGCGAGGCGACATCGGCCGCCGGGATGCGGATCACCGGCCTGAGCCCGCTCAGCGGCGTCCACTACCCGATGGCGGTCGTCGCCCTCGCCGAACCGCACCTGCAAGTGGCCGTCCAATACCAAAAGCACCTCTTCGACCGCGAGCGCGCGGCCGACATCGTCGCCGCGTACGCGAGGATCCTGCACCGTCTCACCGAAGACCTCGACACGCCGGTCGGCACGATCGACATCGTCACCGACGCCGTCCGCGACCGACTCCTGACCGACTGGAACGACACCGCGACGGCACTGCCGGAGACCTCCCTCGACGAGCTGTTCGCCGAACGCGCCGCCGAGACCCCGGACGCGGTCGCCGTCGTCGACGGCGAACGACAGCTCACCTACGCGGAGTTGCAGACCCGCGCCAACCGGCTCGCCCGGGTCGTCGCCGCACGAGGGGTGGACCGGGACACGCCGGTCGGGCTGGCGCTGCCGCGTTCGGCCGACCTGATCGTCGCCACGCTCGCGATCCTGAAGGCCGGGGGCGCCTATGTGCCCCTCGACCCGGACTACCCGGCCGAACGGCTCACGTTCATGCTGCGCGACGCCGCCCCCGCCCTCGTCCTCACCGACACCCGGCTCGCCGCGGAACTCCCGTCGGACATCAGCCCGTTCCTGATCATCGACGAGCCCGCCGTCGAACAGGAGATCGCGCGCTCCGCCGATCGTGCCCCGCGGCGGCGGCACCACCCCGACCAACTGGCGTACGTGATGTACACATCCGGCTCCACCGGCACCCCGAAAGGCGTCGCCGTCACGCACCGCGCCGTGGCGAGCCTCGCCCTGGACCGCCGCTTCGCGAACGGCGCGCACGAGCGGATCCTCATGCACTGCGCGCAAGCCTTCGACGCCTCGACCTACGAGCTGTGGACCCCGCTGCTGCGCGGCGGCACCCTCGTCCTCGCCCCGCCGGGCCCCCTGGACACCACCACGCTCGCCGCTCTCGTCGCCGCGCGGGAAGTGACGCTCGCGTGCTTCACCGCCGGGCTGTTCAAGGTCGTGGCCGAAAGCGAGCCGGAGAGCTTCGCGGGCCTGCGCGAGATCCTGGTCGGCGGCGACGTGGTGTCACCGACCGCCGTGGCCCGGGTCGCCGCCGCCTGCCCCGGCATCCGGATCTTCAACGCGTACGGACCCACCGAGACCACCAGCTTCTCCATCTACCACCCCATCCCCGCCGCCGCAGATGTGCCCGACCGGCTGCCCATCGGCCGGCCGCGAAGCAACACCCGCGCCTACGTCCTGGACACGGCCCTGCGGCCCGTCCCGCACTCGGTCCCCGGCGAGCTGTATCTCGCGGGCGCCGGCCTGGCCCGCGGCTACCTCGGGCGCGCCGCCCGGTCCGCCCGGTCCTTCGTGGCCTGCCCGTTCGGGCCCCCAGGGGAGCGCATGTACCGTACCGGCGACATCGTCGTGCGTACCCCCGACGGGCGGCTCGACTTCCGCGGCCGCGCCGACTCCCAGGTGAAGATCAACGGCTTCCGCGTCGAACCGGGGGAGGTCGAGGCCGCGCTGAGCGCCCACCCCGGCGTCGCGCAGTCCGCCGTGACGATCGTCGCGGACCGCACCGGCGAGCGTCGCCTGGTCGGGTACGTGGTACCCGGCGCCGACCTTCCCCCCGCCATCGACCGGGCACAGCGGATCCACGGCTGGGAGCAGATCTACGACCGGGTCTACGCCAAGGCGCGCGCCCCGTGGGGGGAGGACTTCTCCGGCTGGGAGTCCAGCTACACCGGCCGGCCGATCCCGCCGTCCGACATGCGGGAGTGGCGGGCCGCGACGGTGGACCGCATCACCGGGGACGAACCGCGCCGCGTGCTCGAACTCGGGGTGGGTTCCGGCCTGTTGATGTCGGCGATCGTCGGGCGCGTCGACGAGTACTGGGGCACCGACCTGTCCGCCGAGGCCATCGAACGGCTCGCCGGCGAGGTCGAACAGGCCGGGTACGCCGACCGGTGCACGCTGCGCCACCAGGCGGCCGACGACGTGACGGGCCTGCCGCACGGCCGCTTCGACGTCGTCGTACTCAACTCCGTCGCGCAGTACTTCCCCGACGCCGACTACCTGGACCGAGTGCTCACCCAGGCCCTGCCGCTGCTCGCGCCCGGCGGACGGCTCTTCGTCGGCGACGTGCGCGACGCGGCCACGCTGTGGCTGTTCCGCGCCGGTACGCAGCGCGCCCGGCGTCCGGACGACTCCCCGGCGTCGGCCCGCACCGCGATCCGGCGCGCGATCCTGCTGGAACCGGAACTGGCCCTGGACCCCGAGTGGTTCACCCGCTGGGCCCGACGGCACGGTGTCGCGAGCGTGGACGTCGCGCTCAAGCCCGGCCGGGTCCACAACGAACTCACCCGACACCGCTACGACGTCGTCCTGCGCCCGGATCCGCCCGCCGACGCCGTCGCTCTCGACGACGTTCCGCGCGTGCCGTGGGGCCCGGGGGCGGTGGACCTGAACGACCTGGACCGGCTGTGGCGCACGCGCGAAGGCGAGGGTGCGCTGGTCGTCACGGGCATCCCCAACGCCCGGCTCGGCGGCGAGGCGGCACTGGCGGCGGAGCTGGGCCTGACCGGTCCCACGGCCGGGAGCCCGCCCGGCCCCGTCGCCGGGCACCCGGACGCCACCGGCGAAGCCCTGGACCCGCACGACGTGCTCGCCTGGGCGGCCGAGCGCATCCCGACCGCGCGGCTCACCGGGTCCGCGACAGGCGCCGAACGCTTCGACGTCGTACTCCTCCCGCGCGACCACGGGCCCGTCGCCCTGTGCCCCGCGTCCACCGCCCGCCCCGATCGGGAACTGGCCACCGACCCGTCCGCCGCGTCCCGCGTCGGCGCTCTCGTCGGCTCGCTCCGCGGCCGGCTCGGCGAGCGACTGCCCGCCCACCTGATCCCCGCCGCCGTGATCGCCGTCGCCGCACTGCCCCTGACACCCCACGGAAAGCTGGACCGGCGAGCCCTGCCCGTCCCCGACTTCGCGCCGACAGCCACCGGACGGGCCCCGCGCACCCCGCTGGAGGAGTTGTTGTGCGGACTGTTCGCCGAGGTGCTCGGCCTGGACCGGGTCGGCATCGACGACGACTTCTTCGACCTGGGCGGCCACTCCCTGCTGGCCACACGCCTGGCCGGCAGGGTGCGCTCCGTGCTCGGCATCGAGTTGTCGCTGCGCGTGCTGTTCGCGGCCCCCAAGGTCGTCGAACTCGTGGAACACCTGCCGCACGACCCCCGCAGGCGTGCCCCGCTGCGGCCCGGCGCACCGCGCCCCAAGCCGGTTCCGCTCTCCTTCGCGCAGCGCCGCCTGTGGTTCCTGGACAAGTTCGAGGGCGGATCGGGCACCTACCACACACCGTTCCCGCTGCGCCTGACCGGCCGGCTCGACGCGACCGCGCTCGCCGAGGCACTTCGCGACGTGGTGCGGCGCCACGAGAGCCTGCGCACCCTGTTCCCCGAGGACGCCGCGGGCGAGCCGCACCAGTACGTCCTGGACGCCGGGGAGGCGACCATCGACCTGCCCGTCGTCGACGTCGCGCCTCGGGACCTGGACGAGGTGTCGGCCTCGGCGGCGTCACGCCCCGTCGACTTGGCCACGCGGATCCCGATGCACGCCACGCTCGTGCGCCTCGCCGCCGAGGAGCACGTCCTCCTGCTGATGATTCATCACATCGCCGCCGACGGAGAGTCCCTCGCGCCGTTGGCCCGGGACCTGTCCGCCGCCTACACCGCCCGCCTGCGCGGCGAGGCACCGCGCCAACGCGAACTGCCCGTACAGTACGTCGACTACACGCTGTGGCAGCGCGAACTGCTCGGCTCTGCCGACGACCCCGACAGCCTCCTGACCACACAGATCGACTACTGGAAGGCGGAACTCGCGGGCCTGCCGCAGCCGCTGCAACTGCCCACCGACCGCCCGCGCCCGCTCGTCGCGAGCCACCGGGGCGACGTCGTGGAGTTCGCCATCGACCCGCGCACGGCCGCCGCCGTCGAGGAACTGGCCCGCGGCCGCGGGGCCACCGTGTCCATGGTGTGCCAATCCGCGCTCGCCGTCCTGCTGCACGCGCTGGGCTCCGGTGACGACATCGCCATCGGCTCCCCGATCGCCAACCGCACCGACGACAACCTCGCCGACCTGATCGGCTTCTTCGTCAACACCTGGGTCCTGCGTGCCCGGTTGGGGGGCAACCCCGCCTTCCTGGACCTGCTCGATCAGGTGCGCGGCAAGTCGCTGGACGCCTACGACCATCAGGACCTGCCCTTCGAACGCCTGGTGGACGTCCTCAACCCCGAGCGCTCGACGTCCTATTCGCCCCTGGTGCAAGTGATGCTGGCCTGGCAGAACTTCACTCGGGAGAACCTCGTCCTGCCCGGGCTGCGGGTGGGCCTGGAGCCGCTGCGCAGCCGCGTCGCCAAATTCGACCTGTGCTTCAACCTTTTCGCCGACGCGGCCGGCCAGGGCATCGTCGGCCACCTCGAATACGCCACGGACCTGTTCGACCGGGACACCGCCGAACGCCTCGCCGAGCGTTTCGTGCGGGTCGTGGAACAACTCGTGGCCGATCCCACGCGGCGCGTCGGCGCGGTGGACGTACTGGAACCACGGGAGCGACTGCGCCTGAGCGCCTGGTCGCGGGCGGGCGGCCCCGGCGACCCCGTTCCCGACCTGACCCTCGCGCGGGCCTTCGAGGCGACGGCGGCGGCGCACCCGCGGCGGCCCGCGGTCACCGGGGGAGCACGAACGCTCGACTACGCGGAGCTGAACACCGCCGCCAACCGCCTGGCCCGCCTGCTGCGCGGACGCGGCGCGGGGCCCGGCCGACTGGTGGCCGTGGCGCTGCCCCGCTCGGCCGAACTGATCGTCGCGCTGGTCGCGGTCCTGAAGACCGGCGCCGCCTACCTGCCGATCGACCCGGGCCACCCCGTCGACCGCAGCGTGTACACCCTCACCGACGCGGGCCCCGAACTCGTCGTCACCGACGCCTCGTTCGCCGAGCGATTGCCGTCCGGGCCGCCCCGCGTGGTCATCGGCGGACCCGGCCCCGACGCGGCGCTCGCCGCGTTGCCGGGCCACGACCTCGACGCGGACGAGCGCGGCACCCACCGGCCCGACGACGCGGCCTACGTCATTTACACCTCGGGCTCCACGGGCCGCCCCAAGGGCGTCCTGGTCACCCACCGCAACGTCCTTGCCCTGATGACCCGCACCCGGGACCTGTTCGACTTCGGCGCCGACGACGTGTGGACGATGTTCCACTCGCCCGCCTTCGACTTCTCGGTATGGGAACTGTGGGGGCCGCTGCTCCACGGCGGGCGCCTCGTGACGGTCCCGGAGGACATCGTCCGGTCGCCGGACGACTTCCTCGCGCTGCTCGTGCGCGAGGGGGTGACGGTGCTCAATCAGACGCCGTCGGCGTTTTATCAGCTCATCCGCGCGGACCGGGAGAATCCCGAGCCCGGTCGCCGATCGGCCCTGCGCACGGTGGTGTTCGGTGGCGAGGCATTGGATCCGGCGCGGCTGGTCGAATGGTACGAGCGGCACCCCGCCGACGCCCCACGGTTGGTGAACATGTACGGCATCACGGAGACCACCGTGCACGTCACCCACGGCCCGCTCGACCCCGCGCCCGCGCACGGCGGCGCGGGCAGCGTGATCGGCACCGGTCTGCCCGGACTGGACGTGCGCCTGCTCGACGGGACACTGCGTGCCGTCCCCGCCGGGGTCGTGGGGGAGCTGTACATCGGCGGAGACCAGCTCTCCCGCGGCTATGTGAACCGTCCGGGGCTGACGGCGGCGCGGTTCGTCGCCGACCCGTACGGGCCGCGCGGCAGCCGCCTCTACCGCTCCGGCGACCTGGCCCGCTGGACGCGGTCGGGACGGCTGGAGTACGTCGGGCGCTCCGACGACCAGATCAAGCTGCGCGGGTTCCGGATCGAACCCGGCGAGGTCGAGGCGGCGCTCCTCGCGCGTGCCGACGTGGCCGACGCACGGGTCGCCGTGCGCGTCGACGCGGCGGGGGACAAGGCGCTGATCGCGTACGTGGTGCGGGCCGGCTCCGAGGCCCTGCCCGAACCGGCCGTGCTGCGCGCCGAGTTGCGCGGGGCATTGCCCGACCACATGGTCCCCGCCGCCTTCGTGTCGCTGGACCGCATCCCGCTGACCGGCAACGGCAAACTCGACCACGCGGCCCTGCCCGAGCCCACGCGCGTCCTGTCGGGCCCCGCCGCCGCCGGGCCCTCCGGGGCGCTGGAACTGCACGTCGTCCGGGCGTGGAGCCGCGTCCTGGACCTCGACCAGGACGGCGTGGGCATCGACGACGACTTCTTCGACGCCGGGGGAGACTCGTTCAAGGCGGTCGCGCTGGCCCGTGCGATCGGCCGGGGGCTGCCCGTGGTCGAGGTCTTCAAGAACCCCACCCCCCGTCGACTGGCCGCACGCCTGGTCTCGACGACGGGCGCGTCCGGGCTGTTGCACCGCCTGACCCCCGAGCGTGAGGACGGGACGGTCCCCGAGCACACCGTCGTCTGCGTCCCGTACGGCGGCGGCAACGCCACCGCCTATCGGGCCCTCGCCCGGGAGCTTCCCGAAAGCGCCGATCTGTGGGCCGTCGAACTGCCCGGACACGACCCCGTGTGCCCCGACGAGCCACTGCGGCCCTGGGCCGAGACCGCCGAGCTGCTGGCGAAGGAGATCGTGCGGACGGTGCACGGCCCGTACACGCTCTACGGGCACTGCGCGGGCACGCTCCTCGCGGTCCGCGTGGCCCGCCACCTCGAGGACCGCGGCGCCGCCCCCTCGGCGATCGTCCTGGGAGCCGCGATCCCACCGGGCGACGCGGCCGACGACCTGCCGGCGGACGTGGCGGACGAGCGGCTCTACGGCACACTGCACGCGCTGGGCGGCTTCTCCGGAGCCCTGGACGACACGGATCGTCACCGTGTCCTGACCGTCGTACGCCACGACATGGCCGAGGCCATGCGGTTCCATCGCGAGGGCGCCACCGACCGAGAGCGGCTGCGCACTCCGGTCCGGGCGGTGATGGGCACCGACGACCCGCTCACCGACGGCTACGCGACGCGTTACCGCGCCTGGGAGCGCTACGCCCACGACGTGACCCTGCACGTGATCGACGGCGCGGGCCACTACTTCGTCAAGGACCGCGCGAAGGAGGTGGCCCGCGTGGTCACCGGCGAGTGAGCGGCACCGGGTCGCGACTCCCCCGATCGGTTGGCGTGTTCCGTCCGCCGGGCGGCGCATCGGGTCCAAGGATGCCCGGTCCGTGGGGAGTTAGGTTCGTTGCGCAGCCGGGGAACGTGATCTCGATCCCCGTCGACGTCCTGTCCGAGCGGCGAACGCGGAACACACCGGCACGCCCGGAGGCTCGCGCGACGGCCGCGCTGCGAAACGCCCTTCGTCCCGACGCGTCGTCCTCTGGAGATCCACCATGTCCCGTGACACCCACGGCCTGACCATCCACACGCATACGGCCTCGGAAGCCGGCCTGCTCGTCAACTCCTACCTGGTGGAGACCGACGAAGGCGTCGTGGTCGTCGACACCAACCTCCTCAACTCCGAGATCGCCGCACTCGTCGCCAAGGTCGACGCACTCGGCAAGCCGCTCCTGGGCGTCTTCGTCACCCACGCACACCCCGACCACTTCAATGGCGTGCACGCCCTCGTCGACGGCCGCGACGTCCCCGTCTACGCCACCGAAGCCGTCGACCGCGTCATCCGCGACATCTCCGACGCCAAACGTGCCCAATGGGGACCCGTCTACGGTGACGAATGGCCCGCCGTCACCGCCTTCCCCACCGTGCAGTTGAAGAACGGCGACCCCGTCACCCTCGACGGGGTCCGCTACACCGCCCGCGACCTCGGCCCGGCCGAAAGCCACGCGGACAGCGTCTTCCTCGCCCGCGCCGACAACGCCGAGCGGGATGTGGCGTTCATCGGCGACCTGGCCTTCCACGGCACCCACCCCTACACCGCCGACGGCCACGGCGCCCAGTGGCTGGGTGCCCTGGACACCCTCGCCACCGAACTCGCCGACGCCGCCGTACTCCTGCCCGGCCACGGCGCACCGACCGGAGTCCGGGTCCTCGCCGCGCAGCGCGACTACCTGCTGTGCTACCGCGCCGAGGTCGCCCGCCTGGCCGACGGGCGGGCGTCCCTCACCGACGAGGCCAAGGAAGAACTCGACCGCGTCATGCGGGAGTACGCGCCCGACGCCCCGCTGTCCTGGATGATCGCCCTCGGCGCCGACGCCGTCGCGGCCGAACTCGCCGCGTCCTGACGGCCGGTTCGGGACGTTTCAGCCCAACAGGGGTCGCGCGATGTCCGGTTCGGTGGTGTCGGGTCGGGCCGCCCGCCGCGCCTCGGGGCTCTCGCCCCGCCATCGGCGCATCGCCCGGCGGAGGGTACGTGCGTCCGTGTAGCCCACGCGGGCGGCGATGGCCTGCCGGGGCAGATCGGTCTCGCGCAGCAGTCTCAGTGCGCGTTCCTCGCGGGCGGCCGCGACCTCGCCGCGCCAGGTCGTACCGTGCGCGGACAATCTGCGCTGGAGGCTGCGGCCGCTGAGGTGCATGCGGGCGGCGACCTGGTCGAGGGCGACCGCGTCGCCCCGGAACGCGGCGTCCAGGGCCGCGCGGAAGCGCTCATGCCAGGTCGGTGTGGCGCGGGACGTCGCCATGATCCGATCCGCGTGATCGCGCAGGAACCGGTCGAGGCCGGGTTGGAAGCCGGGCAGCGGACGCCGGACGTCGTCGAGCCGGAAGGTCACGGAGTTGGCCGCCGCCTCGAACTCGATGTTTCGCGTACCGAAGTGCTCGGCGTGCCGGCGAATCCCGGTCGGGGCGCGATGCGCGAGGGTCACCTTCAGCGGGACGAGCGGCGTCTTGGTGGCCTCGCCCGCCCGGCGCAGGAACACGGCCAACGTCATCAGGTCGAACGCCTCGGCCACGTCGGGGACGTCGACCCCGACGGACTGCCGCAGCGTGTAGAGCGAACCGTCCTCGATGCCCTCGATCCGGGTGTCCGCGTCGCCGACCACCCTCAGGTACTCCGCGGCTGTGGCGAACGCCGTACGCAGATCGGGGCCGCAGGTGCTCAGGTAGTCCCATATGCCGAACGTCCCGATGTCGGCCGCGTCGGTGAGGCGCAGCGCGACGAAGGGACCGGATCCGGCCACCACCAACTGCTCCCACAGCGCGACCGCCGACGCGGTCGGAACGCGTATCAGATCATCGCCGAGGTCCTCCGACGAAAGCCCCGGAAGTTCGTCGAACCGGGCGGAATCCCCGCCTGAATCGCGCACGAGCGCGCGGAAGAACCGCGCGCAGTGCGCCGAAACCGTCCATTCGTGCACGATCGGCAATCCTAGATGCGGTTTCCGCCCCCCGCTGCGAAAAACATGACCGAATTCGTGCCCAGCGGATCGAAGGTGAGCGGGGTCGGGCCGTTGCGCGATGACGTCCGCTCGTTCGCGTGGTCCGGATCACGCCGGCCCGGTCCACGTCCTCGCGGCGCTACGGATAGGTGCTCCGGACGATGTCCTTGTACGCGGCGGGAACGAGCTTGTCGTAGCCCGGGCCGTCGACCCGGTAGGCGGGAAGGCCGGGGGCGGCCAGCACGGGGAAGCCGCGGCCCTCGTTGTCCAGGACGGTGCTGCCGGGCCTGCCCGCCGCGACCCAGTCGATCTCCACCGCGATGGTGCAGTCGCAGGTGGTGCCGCTCGCGATGAGCTCGAAGACTTCGGGGTCACCGGGCAGGATCTTGAACGGGAAGGTCACCGCCGGGCGAGCCGGCGAGTCGGGGGCTTCCTCGGCGGGGCGGGCGATGGCCACGGGCGCAGGTTTGTCGAGGTCGGTGGTGAACGGGCGCACGGTCTGGCTGCCGCCGCACTGCCCGTCCGCCACCACGATGCCGGTGGCGGGCACGGGGCGGCGTTGGAGCACCCGGACGCGCAGTCCGGTCAGCAGTACCGCCTCGTTGGAGGAGGTCTGGTTCGTGATGTCGATGGTCCCTTCGCCCACCGACCGACCGCCCTGCCGGGGGTGTTGTTCGTACTGGGCGGGGCTCTCGTTGTAGTAGTTGACGGGCCCGCACCCGGCGTCCCTGGCCTGGATGTGGAGATAGGGCGGCAACGGAGAGGACGCGGTACCTCCCGCGCCGGGCGCCGCGGCCGTGCCGGAGGCGGTGGGTTTGTCCGCCGGGTCGGCGGAACCGCGCGAACCGCGGGAGATGTTCGTGCCGTAGACGCCGTAGACACCGCCCGCGGCCACCGCGAGCACGACGGCGGTGGCGATGTGCACACTCTTCCCGCGCCTCCATACGGGCGCACGCCGGTGCGGTGGTGCCGAGGGGCGATGTCGACCGGAGTCGGCAGCCGCTTCCGGCTCCCGAGCGACACCCGCCGGTGGCGGCAGTACACCGGTGGAGCCCGGTAACGCACCGGCGGGAGGCGGCAACGCACCGGCGGAGTGCGCCGGCGCGGCGCCGGAGGAGGGCAACACGTCGGCGGCGCGCGCTCCTCGCGCGCTCGCCGGTGCCGGTGCGGCCGGCATCGGCACTCCGGTCAGCGCCGAGCGGGCCCGCTGCCATCGGCCACGGCATTCGTCGACCCAGCTCTCGTCGCGCTTCAGCGCCCGCACGATCGCCACGGCGGTGTCGATCGACGGCAGCCGTTTCCCGTCCAGAGCCCCCTGGAGCGTGCTGCGCGGGATCGGCACCCCGTTCTTTTGGGTGCGAAGCACCAGCTCGCGAATCGACGGATCGCCCTCCGACAGTTTCACCTGCCGCAGCCATACGGCGAATTCCTCGACAGGCCCCTGCCCGGATTCCGACATCGAGCCACCCCCCAGGTGTCCGAGACTGTCCGGAGCCTAGCGCCGCCGTCCGAGCGTGTCCGGAGCTTCACCGGATGTGTCCGACACGCTGTGTGCGGACTGCGGATCACGGCGAAATGGAGGCATGTCGCCGGCCGCGGGGTTCACCCGGGCCGGCCCGACCGCCTCGAAGGGACGCCCATGAGACACCGCACGCCGCACATCCATCCCCGACGACACCGCCACGGCGCGGCGCTGCCGGCGGCGGACAGGAGCGCGGACAGGTGAACCCGCTCATCCCCGGTGCCCCGTGGTGGGCCGTACTGCTGTTCGTGCTGTCCGCCACCGTCACCGCCGTCGTGCGATCCGTGTTCCCGCAGAACTCCGCCGACCGGCTGGCCTGGTGGCGCGAACGACGCCGGCACCGGGAGCCCGGGACCGACGCCCGCCCGCTCCGGACCGGCCCGGCCGAGCCCGCCCGTCGCCCACGTCGCCCACGCCGCCGACGTCCGCGTCCCGCAGGCGAAGCCCGGACGAATCGGGAGAGCGAAGCGGGCCCGGACCACGATCTCCCGTCTCCGTCGTGATCGTTCCCCGGCGCCGTGGCGGCATGGTCGGGTCAGAAGTTCAGGCGCTGGAGGTGTACGGCCGGAACGACCCGGGTGCCGAGCCCCATTCGGGCGATGGTGGCGCGGAGTTCGGCCACCGCCTCGTGGTTCACGGTGCCGGGCAGGGCCGGGTCGTCGTAGCCGGTGATCATGTCGTCGTGGTGGCCGGGTATGACGTATCGCGGCCCGCCGAGCGCGGTGAGCAGCCTCGGAAGGTACTCGTGGACCGTGGTGTGGTCGGTCATCGACACCATCACCACGTCCGGTCGCATCCCCGCGATCTCCCGCTCGACGAAGTTCGTACCGCCGAACAGCATCACCTTCAGCCGGCCCGGCACGGTGACCTGATAGGCGAGCGTGCCGCCCTCGACCAGGTCGGCGGTGGTCGTGGGCGGCGGAGGCGGGGCGGTGCGCGTACCGGGCGCGAAGAAGCCGTGTCCGCCGGACTGGCTGTGCAGGCTGCGGATCACCTCGACGGTGTAGGCGCCGCCGCCGAAGCTCAGGTACTCGCCGCCCGAGGCGACGATCACCGGGCGCTCGACGCCCATGGCCCGCAACAGATGGGCGTGCGTCTCCGTGCCGATCGTGTCGATCGTGCGCGCCGCCCACTCCCTGCGGGTCAACAGGTGGGGCACGTCCGCCATGTGGTCCCAGTGACCGTGGCTCACCATGACCAGTTCGGGCGGCCCCGCCAGTCGACCCGACGCCAACAGCCCCTCGAGCACGCGCGGGTCGGTGCGCAAGGCGCCGCCCTGGAGGCGATAGTCGAAGCGGCTCAGGTACGGGTCGAAGTACAACACGCGCCCGTCGAAGGTGATCTCCCACCCGGCCACGCCGAGCCAGCGCAGACCCACCCCCACGGGCCCGCGAGCCGCATCCACCGCGACCTCGGGCTCCGTCGCCGCCGCGAGTTTCGCGCCGCCGGCAACCGCGAGCGTCGCGCCACCCAGCACCGCCGCGCGCAACATTCCCCGACGGCTCGCGCTCGCCCGCCCCCCGCCGTTCGTGCAGTTCCCACACATCTCGTGTACCCCGTTCCGTGCCGATGTCGAGGGCAGCAGCACATCAATGCCCGTCACCACATGTCCAAGACCGAATCCGACAGGCAGCGATAGCCAGGCAACTATCACCGCTGGTCGCGGAGTTGTCTTTGTCGGCAGACAGGTCCGCGGTTCCCGATGGACGATGGGTCGGGCCGACAGCACGACCAGGCGACCGGTCGCAGTCGGTGATGCGGCGTCAGCGGTAGGACCGCCGCCGGGATTTTGTCCCACCGGGGTCTGTCGGGACGTTTTCTCGGCCCGCCGAGCGGTCCAGCGGCGTTCACTCTTTCGTGTTGTGTGGCGTTTTGTCCTTGCCCATTCGACTAACCGAATGGTTGATTTTTCGTATGTTCGGAGAAGTGCCGCGTCGAGTCGGCGATCGACGCGAAGGCATGCTCGGCGGCTCCGGGCCGGGCCCGCCACGCGAACAGCGAACCCGGCGACCGCTGTTCCGGTGCCTGCCCCTGCCCCTTCGGAAGTGACCGCCCGGGCGGTGCCGTACCGGCCGACCCGGCGTCCGTGGTCCCTCATCCGCTGCCCGAACCATCCCCTCACGGAGGTTTCCGTTGTCCAGTCCCGGCGCCACGACCGCCTCCACTCCCGACCCGGGGCCCGGTTCCAGCCCCGACGAGGGCCGCGCGGTGGACGCCTCGCACACGCTGCCGCTGACCTCCGCGCAACGGGAGTTCTGGCTCGCGGAGCAGCGCTGCCCGGGCAACGGCGCGGCATACCGTGTCGCCGAGTGCGTGGAGATCCACGGCCCGGTGGACGCCGCGTTGTTCGAGGCCGCGCTGCGCCGAACCCTGTCGGAGGCCGAGGCCGTGGGCGTGCGCGTCGTCGAAGGCGGCGACGGCCCGATGCAGGTCGTGGACACGGACCGGCAGTGGTCGCTTCCGCACGTGGACGTCGGCGATGAACCCTGCCCGGAGGCGGCGGTACGGGCGTGGGTGGCGTCGGACATGGACACCCCCATGGACCTCTCCCGCGGCCCGCTGTTCCGGTTCGCGTTGTTCCGGCTGGGAACGGACCGCTGGTGGTGGTACGGCAGCGGTCACCACCTGGTGATGGACGGCTTCGGCTTCGCCCTCGTCGCGCGCCGGGTCGCGCGGGTGTACACGGCCCTGGTCGCCGGAAAGGCCCCCGGGGCCTCCCCGTTCGGGTCGCCGGCGCATCTGGTGCGAGCCGACCTGGACTACCGGACCTCCGAGCAGTTCGACGCCGACCGCGCGTACTGGACGAACGTGCTCGCCGACCTGCCCGACCCCGCCCCGCTGCCCGCCCGACCGGACCTCACGCACACCCACGACGGCGCGCAGGACGGCCAGTGGTTTCCCGGTGCCGGTCGCCGGACCCGGGCGCGCCCGATGGCCCGCCCGGAAGCGTTGCGCGCGGCGAGCGAGCGGAGCGGGACACAGCGGTCGCGCTACGCCGTCGCCGCCGCGGCGGCGTACGCCCACCGGCTGACCGGCGCGCGCGACCTGCTCCTCGGCCTCGTCGTCTCCGGGCGCATGCGGCGCGACCTGCTCAACATCCCGGGCGCACTGGCCAACATCGTGCCGCTGCGCCTTCGGGTGCATCCGGCCATGTCACTGGCGGAGTTGCTGGCGAGCGTCGATGCCGCGGTGGAGCAGGCGGTGGCGCACGAGCGCTACCGCGGCGAGGACATCACCCGCGACCTCGGCCTGCCCGACCCCGTCGGCTCCCGGTTCACCATGACCGTCAACGTCATGACGTTCGGCGCCTCCCTCACGTTCGCCGGACACCGCTCCACGATCCACAACCTCTCCCGGGGAGGCGTCGCCGGCCCGACACTGGTGGTCCTGGAACAACGCGACGGCGCCGGCATGCGATGGGAACTGCACGCCCCGGCGGAGCGGTACACCGACGCGGACCTGGTCGACCACCAGACCCGGCTGCTGCGCCTGCTCGACGACATGGCCGCGGCCGATCCCGAACGGCGCGTCGGCGATCTCGAACTGCTGACCGACGACGAGCGCCACGAGTCGACGGGCCGCCCCGAGCCGGCGCCCACCGACGTCGTGCGGACCGTCGTGCCCGAGCTGTTCGAAGCACACGCCCGCACCGCCCCGCAGGCCGTCGCCGTGGTGTGCGGGGAAGAAACCCGGACCTACGGGCAACTCAACGCCGAGGCGAACCGCCTCGCGCACGCCCTGATCGCCCGCGGCATCGGCCCCGAGGACATCGTCGCCCTCGTACTGCCGCGCGGCGTCGAGATGGTGACCACGATCCTCGCGGTCCTTAAGGCCGGTGCCGCGTATCTGCCCATCGAACCCGGCTCCCCCGCCGCACGGCTGAGGGACACGCTCGCCGACACCGGCGCGGCCCTGCTGCTCACCCACCGCGCGATCCACGCCGCGATCGACCCCGCCCCCGGCACGGATTCGCTGCTCCTGGACGCCCCCTCGACCGCGGCGCTGCTGCGCGATCTCCCCGGTTCCGACCCGCTCGTCACCATCGATCCCCGGCATCCGGCCTATGTCATCCACACATCCGGTTCGACCGGCCGACCCAAGGGTGTGGTGGTCTCGCACCGCAACATGGTGCGGCTGTTCGCCATGGCCCGGGGCCACCTGGCGTGCGGCGCCGACGACGTGTGGACGATGTTCCACTCCTATACCTTCGACGTCTCGGTCTGGGAGATCTTCGGTGCGCTGCTGCACGGCGGGCGCCTGGTCGTCGTCCCCCACGACATCACCCGCTCCCCGGAGAAGTTCCTGCGCCTGCTGGTCGACGAGCGCGTGACGGTGCTGTGCCAGACCCCGTCCGCGTTCCATCCCCTGATGCACGCCGACCGCGAAGCGCCGCAACTCGGGCAGGCGCTCTCGCTGCGCACGGTGACTCTCGTCGGCGAGGCGCTGGACCCCGCCCGCCTGGAGGACTGGTACAGCCGCCACGGCGACGGGTCGGCGGTGCTCAACCTGTACGGCCCCACCGAGACCACGATGTACGTCACCCACGCCGCGTTCGACCGGGCGACCGCCGCCGCGGCGGGAGCCAGCGTGATCGGCACCGTCCTGCCCGACGTGCGCGCCTTCGTCCTCGACACCGCCCTGCGACCGGTACCCCCGGGGGTGCCCGGCGAGTTGTACCTCGCCGGCGAGGGACTGGCCCGCGGCTACCTCAACCGGCCCGGCCTCACCGCCGAACGTTTCGTCGCCTGCCCGTACACGACCCCGGGCGAGCGGATGTATCGCACCGGGGACCTGGTGCGCCGGCGTGCCGACGGCGCGCTGGTCTACCTCGGCCGCGCCGACCGGCAGATCAAGATCCGCGGCTTCCGGATCGAACCCGGCGAGGTGGAAACCGTCCTGGCGGGCCATCCGTGCGTGGCCCGGGTCGCGGTCGCCGCGCGGGGAGACCGGCCCGGGGACCGGCGCCTGGTCGCCTACATCGTTCCCGGCCCGAGTGGCGCGACGGCCGCGGAACTGCGCGAGCACGCGCGGCGGCACCTGCCCGACCACATGGTCCCCTCGGCGTTCGTGACGCTGGACGCCCTTCCCCTGACGGTGAACGGCAAGCTGGACACGGCCGCGCTCCCGGCTCCCGAGCAGCACCTCGGCGAGGCGGGCCGGGCCGCGCGTACCCCACACGAACAGGTCCTGGGCGAGTTGTTCGCCGAGATCCTCGGCCTGCCCCGGGTCGGCGCCGACGATTCCTTCTTCGACCTCGGCGGACACTCCCTGCTCGCCACCCGCCTCATCTCCCGCCTGCGCGCGGTGCTGGGCATCGAGGTGGGGATCCGCACCCTGTTCGAGGCACCCACCCCGGCCGCTCTGGCCGCCCGACTCGACCCCGCGGGACGCACCCGGCCCGTGCTGCGCCCACGGCACCGCCCGACGCCGCTGCCGCTGTCCCACGCCCAGCGCCGCCTGTGGTTCCTCCACCGCATGCACGGCCCCACGGCCACCTACAACATCGCCCTCGCGCTGCGCCTGAGCGGGGAACTCGACGCGGCGGCACTGGAACAGGCCCTGGTGGACGTGGCCCTGCGGCAGGAGAGCCTGCGCACCGTCTTCCCCGTGTACGAGGACGGAGCGCCCTGTCAGCGGGTTCTGGACGAGACGCGAATCCGTCGGCATCTGGCCCTGCCCGTGACGTCGGTCGACGAACGGGAACTCGCCGACCGGTCGGCGTCGGCGGCGCGTCGCGGCTTCGACCTGACGATCGAACCCCCGGTGCGCGCCGAACTGTTCGCCCTGGCCCCCAACGAGCACGTGCTGTCGCTGGTGGTCCACCACATCGCCGGCGACGGCTGGTCGATCGGCCCGCTGGCACGGGACCTGTCGACGGCGTACCGCGCACGGTGCGGCGGCGAGGCGCCCGGCTGGACGCCGCTGCCGGTGCAGTACGCCGACTACACCCTGTGGCAGCACGACCTCCTGGGGGATCCGGCGGATCCCGCAAGTTTGGCCGCGCGCCAACTCGCCTACTGGAAAGGAGCGCTGGCCGGCCTGCCCGAGCAACTCGCGCTGCCCACCGACCGACCCCGGCCTGCGGTGGCCACCCATCGCGGCGCCACCGTCGACGTCACGCTGGGCGCCGACCTGCACGGCGCCCTGCTCGATCTCGCCCGGGCCCGCGGGGCCAGTCTGCACATGGTCCTCCAGGCGGGTCTGGCCGCCCTGCTCACCCGCCTCGGTGCCGGGCACGACATCCCCATCGGCACCCCGATCGCCGGCCGCACCGACGAGGCCCTCGACGACCTCGTCGGATTCTTCGTCAACACGCTGGTCCTGCGCACCGACACCGGCGGCGACCCGTCGTTCGCCGAACTCCTCACCCGTGTCCGCGACACCAACCTGGCCGCCTACGCGCACCAGGACCTGCCCTTCGAACGCCTGGTGGAAGAGCTGAGCCCGACCCGCTCACTCGCGCGCCACCCCCTGTTCCAGGTGATGCTCGCCCTGCAGAACTCCCCCGACGCCACGATCGAGTTGCCCGGCCTGCGGGTGAGCGGGCGACCGACACCCACCGGCACCGCGCGCGTGGACCTGACCCTCGACCTCACCGAACGGCACACCCCCGACGGCGCCCCGAACGGGATCGTGGGCACCGTCGAATACGCCACCGACGTGTTCGACGGCGCCGGCATCGAGACGCTGACCGACCGGTGGACCCGCCTGCTCGCGTCGGTGGCGGCCGACCCGGACCGGCCGATCGGCCGGGCGGAGATCATGTCGACGCACGAACGCCGACGAGTGCTCCCGGAGTTCGACCGGGCCGCCCCCGCGCCGCCGTGGCGGTCGGTGCCGGAGCTGTTCGCGGCACGGGTGGCACGGACACCGGACGCGGTCGCGCTGATCGCCGGCGAGAGCCGGCCGAGCCATCGAGAGCTGAACGCCCGGGCGAACCGGCTCGCACACGCCCTGATCGCCCGCGGCATCGGCCACGAGGACGTCGTCGCCCTCGTGCTGCCCCGCTCGATCGACCTCGTGGTCGCGATCCTGGGCACGCTCAAGGCGGGCGCGGCCTTCCTGCCCGTCGACCCCGACCGCCCGACCGCCGAAGTCCGGGCGATGCTCGACGGCGCCCGCCCCGCTTTCGTCCTCGACGACCCGGACCGGGTCCCCGCCCCCGGGGAGGAACGCCCGGACACCGACCCGGGCATCGCCGTCGACCCCCGGCACGGCGCCTGCGTCCTGCACGCCTTCGGCGACCCCGGCCGCCCCGGGGGAGTGACCGTCACACACGCCGGCATCGCCCACATGGCCGCCGTCCAGGCCGAAACGCTCGGACTCGGCACGGGCAGCCGCGTGTTGCTCTCCCGCGCCTTCGACGTCCTGGTCCGGGACGTGTGCGCGGCCCTGGCGGCCGGCGCCGCGCTGGTGATCGATCCGCGGGCCGACGCGTCCTCGGCGCTCGCCGAAGCGTCACGCGCCGTCGCCGACCCGCCGAACACGCCGGCCGAACCGCCGTCGCGCCCGACGCACACCACCGTGCCGCCGTCCGCGATCGACGGCCCCGTGGCCCGGCTGGTCGTCGCCGGCGAGGCAGGCCCGGGGGACCGGTGGGCGTCCGGGCGGCGCGTGATCCACGCCTACGGTCCGCCCGAGACCACCGCGTGGGCGACGATGAGCGCCCCGCTCGCCCCCACCGGGCCGGTGGCACCGATCGGCCTCGGCCGGCCCGTGGCGGGCATGCGGGCCTACGTGCTGGACGCCGCCCTGCGGCCGGTGCCGCCGGGCGTGACGGGCGAGTTGTACCTCGCCGGAGCGGGACTGGCTCGCGGCTACCGGGGCCTGCGCGGCGCCACCGCCGAACGGTTCGTCGCCTGCCCGTGGGGCCGGCCGGGCGAACGTATGTACCGCACCGGCGACCTCGCGACATGGCGCGCCGACGAGGACGGGCTGGACTTTCGCGGTCGCGCCGACGACCGGGTCGAGTTCCGCGGTGTCCCGATCGACCCGGGCAGGATCGAAACCGTCCTGGCGGCCCACCCGGACGTGGATCGGGCCGCCGTCGTCGTCCGCGACGATCGGCACGGCGGCGCGCACCTGGTCGCCTACCTGATCCCCGCCACCGGCCGCACCGCCTCCGCCGCCGAGTTGACCGCGTACGCACGACAACACCTGGCCGAAGGCGTGATCCCCTCGACGTTCACGAGCGTGGACGCCCTGCCCCTCACCGCGCACGGCACCCTCGACCGCCGTGCGCTCCCCGCCCCCGAACACCGCGCCGCCGACGAACACCCGCGAGCGCCCCGCACCCCGCGGGAACGTCTGCTGTGCGAACTGTTCGCCGAAACCCTCGACCTCGCTTACGTGTCCCCCGACGACAACTTCTTCGACCTCGGCGGCCACTCCCTCCTGGCGACCCGACTCACCTCCCGCATCCGCGCCGCCCTCGACACCGACGTGGAACTGCGCACACTCTTCGAGGCCCCCACCCCGGCCGACCTGGCGGGGCGACTGCACGGCGCGAGCCCCGTCCGGCGTCCCGCCCTGGGCCGCCGGGAACGCCCCCGGAACCTGCCTCTGTCCTTCGCCCAGCGCCGGTTGTGGTTCCTGTACCGTCTCGAAGGCCCCAGCCCCACCTACAACATCCCCTTCGCGGTGCGCCTGACCGGCCGCCTGGACCGGCCGGCCCTGCACGCCGCGCTCGCCGACGTCGCGGTCCGACACGAGAGCCTGCGTACGATCTTTCCCGCGTCCGAAGACGGGCAGCCCCACCAGCAGGTGCTGGACCCGGCGTGCGTCCGCCGATCCCTGCGCCTGCCCGTCACCCGCCTCGACGAGAGCGAACTTCGCGACCGGCTCGCCGCCGCCGCCCGATACTCCTTCGACCTCGCCGTCGAACCGCCGCTGCGCGCGGAGCTGTTCATCGTCGGACCGGATGAGCATGTGCTGTTGCTGCTCGTCCACCACATCGCGGGCGACGGCTGGTCGACGGGCCCGCTCGCGCGCGACCTCACCCTCGCCTACACCGCGCGGGCCCGCGACGAGGAACCCGCGTGGGACCCGCTGCCGGTCCAATACGCCGACTACACCCTGTGGCAACGCGACCTGCTCGGCGACCCGGACCGCCCGGGCACTCTCGCCGCCCGCCAACTCGCCCACTGGAAACACGCCCTGCACGGCCTGCCCGATCAGCTGCCACTACCCTGCGACCGCCCCCGCCCCGCGACCGCCACCCACAGGGGCGAGCACATCGCCGTCGCGCTCGACGCCGAGCTGCACGCGGCCCTGACCGAGTTGGGCAGACGCCACGGCGCGAGCCTGTTCATGGTCCTGCACGCCGGACTCGCCGCCCTGTTCACCCGGCTGGGCGCGGGCACCGACATCGCGATCGGCAGCCCCATCGCCGGACGCACCGACCAGGCCCTCGACGACCTCGTCGGGTTCTTCGTCAACACCCTCGTCCTGCGTGCCGACACCTCCGGCGACCCCACCTTCGCCGAACTCCTGGTCCGCGTGCGCGACAACGCCCTGGCCGCCTACGCCCACCAGGACCTGCCGTTCGAACAACTGGTGGAAGAACTCAATCCCACCCGGTCGTTGTCCCGACACCCGCTGTTCCAGGTGATGCTCGGCCTCCACCCCGCCCCGGCGCAGGACCTCGTACTCCCGGGGTTGCGCACCACCGCCGTGCCCCTGGACACCGAAACCGCCCGGGTCGACCTCACGTTCGTGCTGGAGGAGCGCTACGGCCCGCACGCCGACCCCGCCGGGGTGAGCGGCCTGCTGGAGTACGCCACCGACCTCTTCGACCGGTCCACGATCGAGACACTGACCACCCGATGGATCCGCCTGCTGCGGGCGGCCGCCACCCACCCCGACACACCCGTCGGCCGCATCGACCTGCTCTCCCCGAACGAACGGCGCACGCTGCGCTCGGGCACCGACCGGCCCGAGACGCACGACGCTCCCGTGCCGTGGGCCGCGCTGCCCGACCTGTTCGCCGAGCGGGTGCGGGCCGCCCCGGACGCGCCGGCGGTGATCGCCGGCGCCACGATCGTGACCTACCGCGAACTGGACGAGCGCGCGAACCGGCTCGCACACGCCCTCGTCGACCGGGGCGTACGGCCCGAGCACACCGTGGCGGTCCTGCTGGAGCGCTCCCTCGACCTGGTCGCGGCCCTGCTGGCGATCGTCAAGGCCGGGGCCGTGTACGTGCCGCTGGACCCGCGCTTCCCGTCCTCCCGCATCGACCTGATCATGCGCCACACCGACGCGGCGCTGCTGCTGAACCCCGAAACGCTGGCCACGCTCGACCGACACCACCACGGCGCCGCCGCCCCGGACATCGCCTGCCACCCCCGCCAACTCGCGTACGTGATGTACACCTCCGGGTCGACCGGCGAACCCAAGGGCATCGCCGTGACCCACCACGACGTGGCCGCGCTGGCACTGGCCCCCACGTGGCGCGGCGGCGCCCACGAGCGCGTCCTGGCCCACTCGCCCACCGCGTTCGACGCCTCCACCTACGAACTGTGGACACCCCTGCTCAACGGCGGCGCCGTCGTCCTGGCCCCACCCGGCCCCCTCGACCCCGACGCGCTCCACCGCGTCCTGGATTGCCACGCGGTGACCGCCCTGTTCCTCACCTGCGGACTCTTCCACCTGATCGCGGAGCAACAACCGCACTGCCTGGCGGGTGTGCGCGAGGTGTGGACCGGGGGCGACGTGGTCTCCCCCGCCGCGGTCGCCCGGGTGCGGCGGGCATGTCCCGGCACGGAGGTGGTGCACGTCTACGGCCCCACCGAGACGACGACGTTCGCCACCCACCACCGGGTCGGCCCCGCCGTCGCCACGGACCGTCCGCTGCCGCTGGGCCGGCCCATGCCGGGGATGCGGGCCTGGGTCCTGGGCCCCGCGCTCGACCCGTTGCCGCCCGGCACGACGGGCGAGTTGTACCTGGCCGGCCCAGGTGTCGCCCGCGGCTACCTCAACCGGCCGGCCACCACCGCCGAGCGGTTCGTGGCGTGCCCGTTCGGCCCGCCCGGGGAGCGGATGTACCGCACCGGCGACCTCGCCCGCCTGCGCGCCGACGGCACCGGCCTGGAGTTCGGCGGTCGCGTCGACCAGCAGGTCAAGATCCGCGGTTTCCGCATCGAGCCCGGCGAGATCGAAGCCGTCCTCACCGCGCATCCGGCAGTGGCCCAGGCCGCGGTCGTCGTCCGCGAGAGGCGCCACGGCGACAAACACCTCACCGCCCACCTCGTCCCCACCCCCGGCGAGCCCGCCGCGACTCCCGCGCAACTGCGCGCGTACAGCCGACAACACCTGCCCGACTACATGGTCCCCTCGGCGTTCGTCATCCTCGAGAGCATGCCGCTGACCCCCAACGGCAAGCCCGACCGCACCGCGCTACCCGACCCCGAACATCGACCGGACACCGGGGACGACACCCACACGACCCCACGAACCCCGCACGAACGTGTCCTCACCGAACTGTTCGCCGAGGTGTTGGACCTGCCCGCCGTCGGGGCCGACGACTCGTTCTTCGACCTCGGCGGCCACTCCCTCCTCGCCACCCGCCTCATCTCCCGGATCCGCGACGTCCTGGGCATCGACATCGCACTCGGCGCCCTCTTCGAGACACCCACCCCCGCCGGCCTGGCCGCGCGATCGGGGACGGATCGACCCGGCGGCGCCCTGGAGGTGGTACTGCCGCTGCGCCCGCACGGAACCCGGCCCCCGCTGTGGTGCGTGCATCCCGCGGGCGGTATCGGCTGGTCCTACGGCGGGCTGTTGCGCCACCTGCCCCCGAGTCAACCCGTGTACGCCCTCCAGGCCCGCGCCCTGAGCCGGTCCGCACCGGCGCCCGCCTCGATCGAGGAGATGGCCGCCGACTACCTGGAGGAGATCCGCAGGGTCCAGCCGCGGGGTCCCTACCGGCTGCTCGGCTGGTCCGCCGGCGGACTGATCGCGCACGCCATGGCCACCGAACTGGCCGCGCGCGGCGAGCACACGGCGCTGCTGGCCGTGCTCGACGCCTACCCCCTGCACACGATCTCCCCCCACGCGTCGACCCGGCGCGGGGGAGCGGAGCACCTGGCCCTCGTGCTCGACTGCGACCCGGACGCCTTCGCCCCACACCGGATCACCTACGACGCGCTCGCCCGGGTGCTGCGCGAACGAGAACACATCCTGGCCGCCCTGCGACCGCGTCAACTCGCGACCGTCGCGGCCGTGCTGGACCACAACGCGGCGGCGGCCCACGCGTTCACCCCCGGCGTCTTCGACGGCGACATGCTGCTGTTCAAGGCGTGCGCCGACCGCGACCCGCACACGCCCGAACCCGCGTCCTGGGACCCGTACATCGGCGGCCGAATCGAGGTCCACGAGATCCCGGCGCGACACAACGCCCTGACGCACCCGGACGCCCTCGCCCGGATCGGCCCCACCCTCGCGGCCCACCTCGACCGGATCAGCGCGTCCGACTCGACGGAGGGCCCCGGCACCCCTCACCCCGCACCCGGTCCGGCCGGACCGCCGACCCTTCTCAGGGAGCCGACATGAGCCACCCGACCAACCCCTTCGAGGACGACGACGCCGGCTACCTGGTCCTGGTCAACGACGAGAACCAGCACTCCCTGTGGCCCGCGACGCTCGACGTACCCGCCGGCTGGACGGTGAGCCACCCCGAGGCCGACCGGCAAACCTGTCTCGAGCACGTCGAACACACCTGGACCGACATGCGTCCACGGACCCTGATCGACGCCATGAACGCCCGGGAGCGATAACCGGCGGCACACACGGCCCCGGGGCGAGGATTTCGGGAGCGATTCGAACCGGTTCCAGAGGTCGTTCGCGGATCCCCGCCCACCGGGTCGGTGGCGTCGCCTGCCCATGGGCAACGGTCGACGGCTACTTGCCGTCGGTGCACCGCGTGCCGGCGGCCGGCGGCCTGCCCTCGATGATGTAGGCGGCCACCGCCGCATCGACGCACCTGCTGCGGCCGAACGCGCCGTGGCCCTCGCCCTCCAGGGTCAGCAGACTCGCGTGCGCGAGGTCCTTGGCCAGCTTCTCGGATGCCGCGTACGGCGTGGCCGGGTCACCGGTCGTGCCCACCACCAGGACGGGCGGCGCGCCCTCGGCCCGGATCACGTGCGGCCGTTCGGGAGTCTTGTACGGCCAGAACTCGCAGCCGGGGCCCTCGATATCCGATGCGACGGTGTCCTTGGACAGCAGCGGGGCATCCGCCTTGAGCTTCGCCAGGACCTGTTCGATCCGCTCGGGAGAGGGCGCCGGGGCGGCGCCGTCGGCGCAGCGTATCGCCGAGCGCGAGTCCGAGCTGTTGTCGTAGTGCCCCTTCTCGTCCCGGCCGAGGTAGTTGTCGGCGTAGAAGAGCAGGTGGCTGCCGTCCTTGTTGTTCATCGCCAGGGCGAGAGCGTCCCGCAGGTACTTCCACGCGGTTTCCTTGTCGCCGTACAGCAGGCTGGTGGTGCCGGTCCAGCCGAGGGAGGAGGTCAGCTTGCGGCCGTCGTAGGCGGTGCGCAGCGGCTTGTCCCGCAACCCGTCGAGGAAGGTCGCACCGATCTCGGCGGCCTTGGCCGGGTCGCCGCCGAGCGGACAGCCCGCCCGGGCCGCGCAGTCGGCGGCGAACGCACGGTACGAGCGCTCGAAGCCGACCATCTGGTCGATGCTCGCGTCGAGCTTGTCGGCCGCAGGGTCCACCACCGCGTCCAGGACCATGTGGCCGGCGCGGTCGGGGAACTCGTCCAGATACATGGTCCCGAGGTAGGTGCCGTACGAGACGCCCAGGTAGTCGAGTTTGTCGTCGCCGACCGCGGCGCGCAGGACGTCCATGTCCCGAGCCGCGTTGCGCGTGCCCACGAACGGCAGCAACTCGCCGGACCCGGCCTGGCACGCGGCGGAGAACTCCTTGCCGCCGCGCTCGCCGTCCGCCTTGCGTTCGACCGGATCGCGGGGCGAGTCCCGGGCGTTGCGCTCGTCCCGGGCCCTGTCGCCCAGGCACCGTACGGGCGCGCTGTCGGCCACACCGCGCGGGTCGAAGCCGAGGATGTCGTAGCGGTCGTGCAAAGGGCCGTCGAAGTCGGCGAACCCGTACTTGACGAAGTCCTGGCCCGAGCCCCCGGGTCCGCCGGGATTCAACACGAGTGAGCCGATCCGCCGATCGGGCTCGGCGGCCGGGTGCCGCATGACGGCGATGTCCAGCGACCTGCCGCCGGGAGCGGTGTAATCCAGCGGCACCTTGAAGGTCCCGCACCGGAATTCGCTCTCGTCCTTCTTCTTCGTCTTCGGGTCGTCCGTGCACGCCTTCCACGAAATCTTCTGTTCGTAGAAGGAGCGCAGCGCCGGGTCCGCCGCTCCCTTGGGCTTCGGCGGCGCGGGCGGCGGGGTGGCCGCGGCCGTCCCGGTCGTCACCCGCGTGGGAACCGGCCTGCCGGCGGCGGCGTTCGAGGCACTGTCGCCGGAGCCCCCGGTACACCCGGCGGCCAACAACAGCGCCACGGCCGCGGGTATGGAACGACGGAAGGACGCCGCCTGGAAAGGAGTGATCACGCGCCCAGGACTATCAGTCGCCGATCCCGCACGGCACACCGATATCCCCGCCACCGGCGACAGCGCGACCCACACCGGACATTCCACGCACCGCATCCGCCGGTCGACGCACGCCCCGTCAGCGGAGGACGGCGGCCGCGGTGGCGAGGAGCTCCGGAAGGGTGCCAGTGAACTCGGGGACCAGTCGAAGCACCACCGCCCAGTGCCCGGGGTCGGCGGTGTCGAGCCCGGCCTCGTCGACCAGGCACGCGAACTCCTCGCCGAACGCCGAGAGCATGTCCCCGACGAAGGCCAGGACATGGGACGCGGGGGCGATCGCGGTGAGGAGATCGGCCGGGAGCACGTGGCCTGCCGCCAGGTCGGCCGGCCATCGGTCGAGGTCGCGCGCGCCGTCCGCGATGCCGAACCGGACCAGGTAGGCCGTCAGGAGGTGCGGCGGACAGTCGGGGTGCGCGGCAAGGGCCGCCAACGGCTCCTTCGAGAGCGGCTGTTTCTCGTCGGCGACGATCAGTCGGGCCCAGGGGACGGCCATGTCGTACTCGTCCTCGAAGTGCTCCAGCCGGTCCCCGATCCTGCCGCCGCGCAGGAGGTGTTCGGCGGCGGCGTCCGGAGTCCGGGCGGCGGCAAGGGTCTCGCGGATGGATGCCGATCCGGCCTCGGGCGCGGCGAGTGCGGCACGGAGCAGGTGGTGTGTCGTCGCCGGAAAGGGGTGCTTGGCGGCGGGGCGGCGGCCGGGAAAACGGGTCTCGGCGAGCAAGGCGGACACCGCGTCGGGACCGTGGCGTTCCCACAACGCGACCGCGACCCGCAGCCGGCCCACCTCGGTGTGCAGGCGCATGCGGCCCAGCATCACCCGGACGAGTACCGGATCGCCCGAGTCGATCGCGGCGAGGAGCCAGTGGCGGCGAGTGGAGGGGCTGGTGCGGGCGAGCAGGTCCCCGAGGGCCGGGCTGATCGGGATGCGACGGGGGCCGCCGGCTCGCGGCCGGCCCGCGCAGATGCGAACGCGTTCATGCCGTGCGATGCCGCCGAAGTCGTAGAGGCTCGCGTTGACTTCCGGGTCGTCGAGATCGAGCAGTCCCGCCACGACATCGGCCGGCATGTCCCAGCGCGAGGCGCACGCGACGGCGGCTTCGACGCCGCGTACGGCGTACACGTGCGCGCGCACCGCCGCGGAGAGCGGGTGGAAGACGCTCAGGTGCTGGATGGCGCGCAGGTCGAGTGCGGGGATCACGGCACACCGCACGTGGTCGGGCGCGGCGGCGAGGAGGGTGTAGAGGTGCTTGCGCGCGCCCTCGGGCGCCTCGGCGGGGAAGCGCGCGGCCAGGCCGCGGGTCCACGTGACCGGGGTGCCCTTCGCGCGCTCGTCGGCGGCGTGGGCCACCGCGGCCGAGACGAGTTCGTGGCAGGTGCCACGGAATCGGGGAAGCAGCTTGTGCAGCGAGATCCACGCCTCGGGATCGTCGCCGAGCGGTTCGATCAGGCGGGCGACGGACGGGGCGAGCGCATCGGGTACCGGGCCGCGGTAGCTGCGGAGAAAGGCGCGGTCGTCGTCGTCATCATCGATGTCGGCGTGGTCCGATGGGTCGTCGCCGGCGGCGGAGTCCGCGCGGCGGGGACACAGGTTGCCGAGCGCGGCCACGACCACGCCCGCGGGGGCGACGGTGCGAAGAACCTCGTCGAAGGGGAAACGATCGTTCTCGATCCCCCAGGTGAGCAGGTAGGCCAGGTGATGGTCGTTGTCGGGGGCTTCCGGGGCCAGTACCGCGGCGAACGGCACCGGGCCCACGCGCCGCTCGAAGTGCGCGCGCGTGCCGAACGTCGACGCGACGCCGGCGCGAACGGTCGCGAAGACGAGCCATTCGGGACAGCCCTCGTGCCGCGTCAGCTCGATCCGGGCATCGGTGTCGTAGGGGAGTCGGTCGTCCTCGCGCAGGATCGCCGCCCAGTCGACGCCGCCGGCCGGCGCGTCGACCCGATCGCCGAGCCGGAGCCCGACCAGCCAGGCGTCGTGGTCCGCGCGCGAGCGGGCCCGGCCGTCGAGCCGCGTTCGGGCGGCGGCCAACACGGCGGCCGGGTCCTCGGCCCGGGCGGCCTCCCCGAAGACCGCGGCCAGGTCCGGGTGGTGCATGCCCTCGTCGTGGAACATCTCCGCGAACCCGCGAAGTTCCGTGTGCGTGTCGGCGAGCCGGGTGTGCGTGGCACAGACGCCCAGAACACGCTCCACGACGACCCACGGGGGCAGATACGGGGCGAGCCGCGAGATCGCGTGTCGGACCGCGTCGGGGAAGGGCGAGTGCAGCATCGACCGCGACAACCGGGTCCCGTCGTGCTTGAGGAGCGGCACCACCAGGCGCGTGTGCCAGTCCGCCGACGCGGGGTCCGCCGCCGCCCAGACCGCTTCGTGCACGCGCGTGTCCGAGCGCCGGCTCAGCAGCGCGAGGCCCACGTCCGGGTCCCCGTGGCCGGCCATCCGCACGGCCGTGTCCTCGTCCAGGTGCCGGTTGCACGCGAGTCGCGCCATCAGGTCGTGGTCACCCGACGCGAGCACGGCCTCGATCAGCTGTGACGGCGGGGCCACGTGGTCGGCGGCCAGCGCCTCCGACACCTCGGTCCTCAGCCGCGTCGTCAACTCGACACCCGCCGCGACGGGCACGAGACGATACGCGGCATACAACGCCGAACGCAGGCCGGCCGCACTCTCCCACGACATCACGAACCGCAACTCCCCACCAGGACGGCCGCGTTCACCCGATGCGGCGCGGCAGCGCCCAGCGTAGGAGGTGGCTCGGACGTCACTCGGAACCCGCACGTCGCAGCGGGCCGACGAGGCGCGAGGAGCGGTTTGGTAGCCTGTGGCCGCCGTGGTGCACGGGAAGCCGGTTCAAGCCGGCGCGGCCCTCGCCACTGTAGCCGCGGAGCCCCGCGGCCCTCGCCGACCGCTCGCAAAGCGGTCGGGGTCACTGGATGGATCGGGAACGAGCCAACCGGGAAGGCCGGCCGCGGAGCGTCGATGCGGAAGCCAGGAGACCGGCCACGGCGCGACATGTTCCACGAGGGTTGGAGAACACGTGTTCCGCGCTTCCGCGCGCCCGTTTCGCGCCGAACGATTCATCCGTCCCCCGCGCCCCCCGCGTGCCGGGCGCTCCACGCGCTCCGGCCTCGCCGCCGTGGCGCTCCTGCTCGTCGGCGCGCTCGGCGCGTGTACGGGTGCGCCCGAGCCCGACAAGCCCGCCGCGGCGGCCGGGAGCGGCCACCCGACGCCGGTGAGCGTGAGCAGGTGCGGCGTCACCACCACCGTGACCGCACCGCCGGCCCGGCTGGTCACCCTCAACCAGGGCGCCACCGAGGTCGCCCTGGCGCTCGATCTGCAGTCCCGGATGGCCGGAACGGCCTACCTCGACGACGTGGTCCCGGCCAAATGGAAGGCCGCCTACGACACGGTTCCGGTGCTCTCCGAGAAGTACCCGTCCAAGGAGAAACTCCTCGCGGCGCGCCCGGATTTCCTCTACGCCTCCTACGCCGGCGCGTTCACCGACAAGGTGGCGGGCACGCGGGACGAACTGGGTTCCCAGGGCATCGGCACCTACCTGTCGCCGCTGGGTTGCGCCGACGGCAAGCCGGCGGCGCCGGCGTCCTTCCAGGCGGTGTGGGACGAACTGGGCGATGTCGCCGCGGTGTTCGGTGTCTCGCCGCGTGCCGCCGTCATCCGGGACGCGCAGCAGCGGCAACTTGCCGACGTCACGGCCAAGTCGGCGGGCAAGGGCCTGAACGTGCTCTGGTACGACTCGGGTACGAAGACCCCGTACGTCGGCGCGGGCCACGGCGGACCCCAGCTCGTGCTCGACGCGGTCGGCGCCCGCAACGTCTTCGACACGCTGCCCGGCGGCTGGAAGAACGCGAGCTGGGAGCAGGTGGTGGCGGCGGACCCCGACGCCATCGTGGTCGCGGACGCCGGTTGGGACACCGCACAGGCCAAGATCGACTACCTCGAACACGACCCCGTGCTGAGCAGGCTCAAGGCCGTGCGAAATCGGGCGTTCGTGGTCGTGCCGTTCTCGGAGTCGACCCCCGGCGTGCAGCTCGCCGACGGGGCCGTCCGGGTTTCGGCCGCCCTGAGCGGCCTGGCACCGCGTCCGTGACCGTGACCGATCGCCCCGTCCATCGACGTGCGGGAGCCGGTCGTGCGGCGGTGGCCCTGGCCGCCGCCGTGGTCCTGCTGCTGCTCACCGTCCTGCTCGGCCTCGCCGTGGGATCGGTCCACGAACCGCCGCACGTCGTGGCCGAGGTGGTCCTGCGCCGGCTCGGTCTCGGCGGCGCCGACGTCACACCGCTCGACGACCGGATCATCTGGCAGCTACGGCTGCCGCGCGTCCTGGGGGCCGCCGCGACGGGCGCGGGACTCGCGGTGTGCGGCGCGGTGCTGCAGACCCTGACCGGCAACGACCTGGCCGACCCCTACCTGCTCGGCATCTCCAACGGCGCCGCCGTCGGCGCGGTCACCGTGATCGTCCTGGGCGTCGGAGCCTCCGGCACCGCGGTCGTCGGCGCGCTCCCGGCGGCCGCGTTCGTCGGCGCCCTGCTCGCCGTCCTGGTCGTACTGACCCTCGCCGGGGCACACAGCCGGACCCTGCCGGCCTCGCGGACCGTGCTGGCCGGCATCGCGGTCGGGCAGCTGTGCGGCGCCTACACCTCGTTCGTCGTGCTCGTCCTGGGCGACCGCAACGCCGCTCGCGGCGTCATGGAGTGGACGCTGGGTTCGGTGGCCGGAGTGCGGTGGGACACGGCCGTCTTCCTGACCGCGGTGGCCGTCGTCGGCACGGTGGTCATGGTCGCGGCAGCGCGGGACCTCGACGCGTTCGCGTTCGGCGAGACCGCGGCCCGTTCCGTCGGCGTCCACGTCGAACGCACCCGCTGGGCCCTGGTCGCCGCGGCCGCGCTGGTGACCGCGTGCCTGGTCGCCAACACCGGCGTCATCGGGTTCGTCGGTCTGGTCGTACCCCACGTCGTCCGCCTGGTGTGCGGCCCGCGCCATGCCCTGCTGCTGCCCATGTCCGCGCTCGTGGGCGCGTCGCTGCTCGTGGGCAGCGACATCGTGGCGCGCTCGGTGCTCCCGGACCAGGAGATCCCCGTCGGCGTCGTCACCGCCGGACTGGGAGCGCCGTTCTTCGCCTGGCTGCTGTGGCGCCAGGCAGCCGGGCGCGTGGCGGGGGGCCGGCCGTGAGCGTCGCGAACCCGGTGCGGCTGCGGGCCGAGAACGTCGACGCGCGCGTCGGCGACGCCACACTGCTGACGGAAGTCACGCTCGGCTTCGCCCCCGGCAGGACGACCGGCCTGCTCGGGCCCAACGGCGCCGGCAAGACGACGCTGCTGCGGACCCTGGCCGGACTGCGCCGGCCACAGACCGGCCGAGTCCTGCTCGACGGCGACGACCTGTACGCCCTCACCGCCCGCCGCCGCGCGCGACGGGTGGCCTTCATGGAACAGCAGGCCGACACCGCGCTGCCGCTGACGGCCCGCCAGGTCATCGACCTCGGGCGCACGCCGCACCGCGGTCGATGGCCCGTACTGCCCGGCCCGGGGACCACCCACGAGCAGTCCGTGCTGGCCGAGGCCGTCGCCGCCACCGACGTCGACGCACTGCTCGACCGGACCTGGTCCTCCCTCTCCGGCGGCGAGCGCCAACGTGTGCAACTCGCGCGCGCCCTGGTGCAGGAACCCGGAGTACTCCTGCTGGACGAACCCACCAACCACCTCGACCTGCGCCACCAACTCGGCTTCCTCGAAACCGTGCGCGGACTCGGCATCACCACCGTCGCCGCCCTGCACGACCTCGAACTGGCCGCCGCCTACTGCCACGACGTCGCGGTGCTGCTCGACGGCCGCCTGGTGGCGCACGGGCCCGCCGCCGAGGTGCTCACCTCCGCCACGATCGCGCACGTGTACGGCGTCGACGCGAGCGTGGAGCGGCACCCCCTGCACCACCGCCCGCACATCCGATGGAACGGCCTGCTTCCCGAGGGGATCGAGTCATGAACCAAGACCACGACGGCGCCCCCGCGGAGCCCGCTTCGGGCCGGGCGACGGTCCTGGTCGGCATGTCCGTCACGGAGGCCGACCGCCGCACCGAACTGCTCGCGGCCGCCGCGCCGTCGAGCGCCACGACGGCGTTCCTGCAACAGGGCGAGCCGTCCCTGTCGGCGGAGTTGACCAGACTGGCCGACGCGGGCACCGAGACCGTCGTCCTGATCGGGGTCCGCCTCGGGCCGACCGGCCCGGGACATTCCTGGCTGCGGCGGATCGCGGCGTACTGGTGGCGGGAGCGCACCGGCCATCGCCCCGAGGTGCTCGTCGCCACCCGGCTCGCCGACTCCGCGGCCGCCGTGACCGCGGCCGCGGCGGCCGTCAAGGCGATCACCGGCGAGGAACCCGGCCTGACCTCCCCGGCCTGGGAGGAGATCCCCGGCCACCGACACCAGGTCCTGGTGTGCCGCGGGCCACGCTGCACGGCCAAGGGCGCGGACGACAACCTGCGCTCACTGGTGCTGCGGCTCATGGAACACGGCCTCGGCGACGACGACGTCCTCGTGACCCAGACGGGATGCCAATTCCCCTGCAACCAGGCCCCATTGGTCACCGTGCAGCCCGATGACGTCTGGTACGGCCACGTGGACCCGCCGACGATCGCCGCGATCGTGACCGACCACCTCGTCAACGACCGCCCGCTCACCACACACCGCCTCCCACGCCACCGAAGGGACCCGAGCACCCACCCGGAAACCTGACGCGCCCGCACGACGAGCGGCGACCGGTGACCGGCGCAGCGCGCGGTCCGCGCCGTATCCCGCCCGGGTCGGATTCGCCCCGGCGCGTTCGGCGACGCGGGAGTGGGTGGTTGTCGTCGGAGGCGGCGAAATGCGGTGGACGGGCGGGGGGTTGTCGCCGATGATCCGTTGGTGACCAACCCCGATGACGCCGTCCGACCCGTGTTCGTCACCCCCGAGCGGCAGGTCCGCTGGGTCTTGTTGGCGGGCCGACCGCTGACCTGCCTGGTGGCCGGCGATCTGGTCGGGGCCCGCGCGCGAACCGGTCTGGACCTGCCCGAGTTCTTCGTGTCCGAACGAGCGCGTCGCCTGTGGCGAGAGCGCTTCGACCAGGTGACCGCAGACCCGGCGAGCGCCCCCTGGGTGGCCCGGGCGGCGGTCTCCGAACCGGACGGCGCGGTGGTCGGCTACGCCGGCTATCACGGCCCGCCGAACGAGGACGGCATGGTCGAGATCGGCTACTTGGTGGTACCGGAGGCCCGCCGTCGCGGCTACGCCAGGGCGATGCTGCGCTCGCTCCTGGTCCGTGCGGCCGAGGAGCCCGGCGTGCGCGTGGTCCGGGTCACCATCTCTCCCGACAACGTCGCGTCGCTCGCGACCATCCGGGGCTTCGGCTTCGTCGAGACGGGCGAGGACATCGACGAGAGGGACGGCCTCGGAATCATCCACGAGGTACCGGCCGACCGCATCCTGGAAACCTGACCGACCCCGCTCCGGGCTCCCGACACCCGCGGCTCCGCACGGCTCCTCGACGCCGGGGCCGTCCCGATGGTGACGTTTGCACTGGTCACCGGCCCAAATAGGGATGCCGATCGCCCCGCAGGCTTGTATGACTACCCCATGTCGATTCGTGTACGGCTTGCCGACCTGGACCACGCGAACTGGGAGGAGGTGGTCGACCTGACGGTCTCCCGGGAACAACGCGACTTCATCGCACCCAACGTGTACTCGATCGCGGAGAGTCGTTTTCTCCCCGGCTTCGTGACGAGGGCAGTGCTGCACGAGGAGTGTGCGGTGGGTTTCGCGATGTACGGACCGGATCCCGACGACGGGGAGATCTGGCTCTACCGCTTGATGATCGACGAGGCCCACCAGGCGCGGGGGCTGGGACGCGCCGCTCTCCGGGAAGTCGTCACACACGTGAGGGAGATGTTCTCGGCACCGCTGCTCCGGCTCGGTGTACGTGCGGACAACGTCGCGGCAAGGGCGCTGTACATCTCCGCCGGATTCGTCCCCACAGGCCGAGTCTTCGGGGACGAGGAGATCTTGGACCTACGCCTCTCCGACGAGCGTGGGGCCCGCTGAGCCGCCGGGGCATCCCGACCGGAGGAAAAGACCGGGCGTCCGGCCCGTCGTTCGACGATTGTTTACGCGTTGGGCGTGGGTGCCCCGCTGCCGCTGTAGGAGGGCAGGTCGGCCACGAGCTTGGTGAGGGCCGGGTCGCCCGCGTAGCGGCGTTCGTGGAGTTCGGCGATCCTGCGGGCGATGTCGGGGTCGTCGCTGTCGGTGGTGTCGTAGGAGACGAAGGTCTCGAGGAGCGGCAGGCCGATCCGGTCGGTGTGGGCATGGGAGGGGGCCATCAGGTACTCCCAGTACCCGTCGAGGTCTTCGAGCACGAACACGGCGCCGTACTCGAAGTCGCCGCCGACGTCCCTGCCGACGACGTATCGCACGACCGCGTCGATCGACTCGCCCTGGTTGCGCAGGCTCGCCAGGGCCTCCTCGCGCTGCTCGGCCGTGACGGTCTCCTTGAAGGCGAAACGGTTGTGGTGGTAGATCATTTCTCTCCCCTGACGTTCGGACGGTGGGCGCGCGGGTGGTGCGTGCCGGGGTCGGTGGATGGGACGGTCCAGTAGCCGAGCAGGGCCGACACCGCCTGTTCGGCCAGGTGCAGGGCGCGGTCGAATCCGACGTCCTCGATCGACCCGATGCCGGCGAGACCGTGCAGCGTGCCCCACAGCAGGTCGCAGGCGTCGTCGAGGTCGACCGGCCCGGCCGCGGTGTCGGTCGCCCACGCGTGGACGAGCCGGCGGGTGAAGGCGAGCACGTCGGCGGCGGCCGCGCGGCGGGTGGCGGCGTCGACACCCGTGCCGGTGCCGCCCGACACGAGTTGGTACGGGCCGGGCTGCGATCGGGCGAACTCCAGATACGCGGCCGCGGCCAGATGCGGCCCTCGTGACGCCGGCTCGCCGACCACGGCGGACCGCATCCGCTCCAGCAGGTCCGCGTTGGCCCGCTCCAACAGCGTTCGCAGCACGGCCTCCTTGCTCGCGAAGTGCTGGTAGATCACCGGCGCGCTGTAGCCGATCTCGGCGGCTATCCGCCGGATCGTCACGGCCTGCCAGCCCTCGGCCTCCGCCATGCGGCCGGCGGCGTCCAGGATCTCGGCGAACGTCCGCCGACGAACGTCCTCCCGCCTTCCCATCCCGACTCCTAACGCGGTTAGATAATCTAACGTCGTTAGCGTTTCTCGGAATCCGGAGTCTGTCAAGGGGAGTTGAGGAGCATCGAACACCAACCGACACGCACGGACGAGCGCGCAGGCGTCCCGATGTCCATGGGTTTTCTCGATACTCCACAGCGCGGCGACGAGTTTGCGGCTCCCGACCGGTCCAAGCTCGTGACCCTCTGGGAAAGGACATCGCCATGTCGGAACTTCTCGTCGACTTCATCACCTCCCTCGACGGCTACGCGTCGGGAGAGGGATGGCCCGGGTTCTGGGGCCTCGAGGGCCCGGACTACCTCGCATGGCTCGGCGAGCAGCCCGAGGCCACCTACCTGATGGGAGCGAACACCTACCGCCTGATGTCGGGTTTCGCCGCAGGCGAGGTCCCCGCCGGCCAAGACGAGTTCAGGCCCGAGGAAGAGGCGTCCGTCGACGAACTCACGCGAGCGTCCAAGGTGGTGTTCTCCTCCTCCCTCGAGGAGCCACTGACGTGGGCCAACTCCACGCTCGTCCGCGACGACGCCGTCGAGGCGGTCCGCGCCATGAAGTCGAGCGGCTCGGGGCTGCTCAGCACGGTCGGCAGCCTCGGCCTGTGCCGGTCCCTGCTACGAGCCGGACTCGTCGACCGCTTCCGGGTCGTGATGTTCCCGGTGATCACCGGCGCCACGGGCGAAGAACGCATCTACGACGGCTATCCGGACGTCGCCCTCGAGATGATCGATCACCGCACCTTCGACGGCCGCATCCAGCTGGTCGAGTACAACCCCCGCGTGCTCGACCACCCACCACTCGGCACCCCGGCGTGACCCCACGAGTTTGGCGCCCACAACGAGGTCGGGGCCGGATCGGTACGTCGAACGGCCGCCTATTCGCCGAACGGGCGAGCGGAAGGCGGCCGGGGCGGCGCGGAACGATCCGAGGCGGGCCGGTAGGGCGGGACCGGCCGTCCCGGCCACGAGGGGAGAGGATCGCGCAGCCTGGCCACGTACCGCCGATAAGCCCGCGCCTCGGCCGATTCACCCACGACGGCGGCGAGGCGGTCGGGGAACATCACGCTTCCCGCGTGCGGTCGGGCATTCGTCCCGAACCGGTTGCCATGCAGGCGGCCGGTCACCAGACGCCCCCGGTGCCAAGGGGTCAACCGGGACCCGCCGGCCACCACCGGGCCGCGGTTGACCTGGAACCAGACTTCGCGCCGGTTGCCGAACAGCACGACACTCTCCCGGAGATCGCGCACATCGGTGTACACGTCGAAGTCCCAGTCACCCGAAGCCGCCCCCGAGCCGTGGCAGCCGCGAAGGTGGTGCAGGAACCGAGGCAACTCGACGGGTGCTCCGAACGGAATCACCGCGTCGGCACAGGGCTCACCGGCGCTGAAATAGATGCGGAACTCCAAACCGTACAGCCGCCCTTGGACCTTCCTCCGAATCCAGAGCGAGAACATGTCCGCGTCGCCATGGCCGGACCGGTTCACCGCACGGACACGCCGACTCAGGTGCTCGAACGACAGCGTCTCGCGGTCGACCAACAGACCGGGGATACGATCGAGCGAGCCGTGGACCAGATACAGACACATCAGGTCCACCGGATGCGTCTCGTGTGCCGCCCGGGTAAAAAATCCGTCGGAAAAGCCGTCCCGCAAACCTGTCTCCAGCCGCCCCGCCCACCGCCACGTCGTGGACACGGGGCGAATCTACGGCGTCCGGCATCGCCCGCACAGCCGGAGCGCCGCGAGGATGTCGACCATCCACGCCATGTATGGCGCGTGGCGAGCGATTGCGGCGGCCGGCCATCGCTCGCGGGGTTGTCGGTCGCGCCTGCACGGAAACCGGAGATGTTCGTGTGATCATCGAGGGAAAGTCGATGGGTCGATGTCCTCGCCGGTGACGTCGAGACAACCGATCGTGTCGCGAACTCCGGGTGTTCGAGCGTCGGTTGCCGGCGACGTGCGCCATGAAGGGATGTCCGTGCGCGCCAGACCGCTCCTGCTCGCCGTATTGGCGCTCTGCCTGGTGCCCGGGTTCTCCGCAAGCGCCGCACAGAGCCCCACCACGGACGGCGGATCTCCCCTGCACTTTCTTCAGTACAACATCTGTGGTGGCTGGAGCGGTTGTACCGAGGATCCCTCGATAGGGGGAGAGGTCACCCGCCGAGTCGCGAAGGTCGAACAAGAGATCACCGCCTGGAACAGCGACGCGGTGTTCCTGAGCGAGGTGTGCGGTGTGCAGTTCGACACACTCCTGGCCGACCTCGGTCCACGCGGCTACACCGGTGTCTTCCACAGCCAACTGGACGAGGGCTCCGGCTGCCGGCCCGACAAGCGAGGCGGTACCCACGAAGGCATCGCGGTCCTCGTCAAGGGCCCGGTCGGCCCGGGCACGTTCCACAACCTGACGACCCCCGGCACCACACGCGAACAGTTCGGCCTGCTGTGCACCGACACCGTGCTGCGAGATCGTCGCGTCCACGCGTGCAGCGGACATCCCAGCCCCGACGCCGCCGGCGTGGAACAGAACCGAAGGCTCGCCGCAATCGTCGACAACGTCGTGCGCTCGGGCAGGCCGGTGATCGTCGGCGGGGATCTCAACCTCACGCCCGAGCATCCGGGCCTGGACGGCATGTACTCCCACACCGGCGGCCACGGGCGATTCGTGGAGGTCGACGACACCGACAAGGCGTACTACACCCCGAACTGCCCGCCCTCCGCCGCGCAATGCCGCAGCGGCGCGCCCACGTTCGCCACCGGGAAGGCCACACCGGTCAAACTCGACTACGTGTTCGTCAGCGCCGCGCACTTCGTCGACCGCACCGCTACCGTCACCGGCCACGACCCCGCGATCACGGATCACGACGCCTTGCGTGGCCAGGCCACCTGGGCCCCGACATCGACGTAGACAGGTGTGGCACCGCGTCCCCGGCGGTGCATGACACGGCTCCCGTCCCGCCGACGGGCTCGATACCCGCCCGGCCGATCAGCGGATGTGGCACGATGCCGGCGATACATGGCACGAGTGCCACTGGCCACGTGCCGGCCGGCGTTCGTAGCCTCCTCGCATGGCGCATGGACTTCTCGCTCGACCTTCCTTCAGGCCCCTTGCCCGAGGGATGTCCTCGCCACCGTGACCGGCCCGCCACCCGGACCCGAGAGAAGCGCGACCCCTCCACCATGAGCCTCGGCCACCGCACTTCACGCATTCGCGCCACCGCCCCCGAGCCTGCCGTGGCAGCAGCCCAGCACCCCGGGGAGCCACGACATCGGGGCGAACCGTCCCACCGGATCGGTGGGCGGGCGCGCCGGGAAGGTTCCCCCTCATGAGCACGCCGCCCGACGGATTGCCGATCTACCGCGTCCTCACCGGGCCGGACGACATCGGGTTCTGCCGGCGGGTGAGCGAGGCCATCAATCTCGGCTACGAGTTGCACGAAGGCCCCGCCGTCACCTTCGACGGCGAGAACGTCGTCGTCGCCCAGGCACTGCTCTGGCCGACACGGACGACGAACCCCGGAAAAGCCCCGCAATAGCCGGAAGACGGTTCGTCCGGGCAGGGTCACCCGAACGTGTCGGACCACGTCCCGCCCACCGGTGACTCGGACCTCGACGTCGCGCACGATCCGTGGTCCGACCACCGCGGACGTGGGTCGAGTTCCGGGGCCGACCGGGTACGTTGTCTCGGGCAACGGCGCTCGGGCTGCGGGGGACCACGCGAATACGCGAATACGCGGGTTCCGCCCGGTCGTCGCGGATCCGACGGAACCGAACCACGGGGAAGGTCAATCGTCATGCCAATCGGTACTCGTACGCGCAGACGCAAGCAACTCGGGCTCGCCGGCCTGGTCCTGGCCGCGATCGCAACGCTCACCGCTCCGACGTCGGCGCAGGCCGAGACGCAGACGCTCTGCGGGCAATACCAGACAGCCTCCGTCGCGAACGGGCGCTACATCGTCGACAACAACAACTACGGCGCCGACGTCGATCAGTGCCTGACCACCGACGGGGGCGCGAACTTCACCGTGGTCTCGTCGACGGCGTCCGCGAGTCCCCCGCAGGGTCCGGTCAGCTACCCGGAGATCTTCGAGGGCTGCCACTGGAACACCTGTTCGTCGAACACGAACCTTCCCCTGCGCGTCGACAACATCGGCAGTGCCACGTCCAGCTGGTCGACGAAGCAGACACCGACGGGGAACTACAACACGGCGTACGACCTGTGGTTCAACTCCACGCCCGGCACCAGCGGGCAGCCCGACGGTGCCGAGCTGATGGTCTGGCTCGACCGGCGACCGGTGTCGGACAGCCCGCCGGGGAGCATCGCCAGCATCAATGGTGTTCAGTACGTCGCGTGGCAGACGAGCATGTCCGCCAACGGCAAGACCTGGCCGCTCGTCGGGTACCGGCTCGTGAACCCGACCGACACCGTCACGGACCTCGACCTGCGGGCGTTCGTGCGTGACGCGGTCGTGCGCGGGGCGGTCAAGCCGGAGTGGTACCTGACCGCGGTCGAGGCCGGGTTCGAGGTGTGGAGCGGCGGTACGGGGTTGGCCACGACATCGTTCTCGTCGACGTCGGAGCCGGGGTATCCGGTGGGACAGACCCGCTCCGGCGCGTCGAACACGTGCCTGAACAACCGCGACGGCGCGAACACGGCCGGCAACCCGATCACCGTCGAGGCGTGCACCACGTCGGCGGCGCAGCAGTGGACCGCCGGGATCGACGGGACGATCAGCCACGCGGGCATGTGCGTCGGGACGACGGGCACGCAGGTCGCGCTGCATCCGTGCGACGGGGGACCGCAGCAGGTCTGGCTGCCCGCGTTCGAGGGCGGTCTGTGGAACCTGGGCTCGGGGCTGTGTCTCCATGACCCGTCGGGCATCGGTTCGAACGGCACCCGGCTGGACCTGGCCGCGTGTGACGGCTCGCAGTCCCAGCGCTGGGCGCTCCCCACCACCGTCGCCGCCACGCGGGTCTGAAAGACCGCCGAAGACGTCGGAGTTCCGGCCCCGCCCCGTCGAGACCGGAAGCCATACCGACTCCGAGGCCGCTCCCGACCGGAGCCGCGCGTTGCACGCGAGCCGGCATGGAGGCGCCTGCCACTCTTGCACCGCTACCCGGCCGATGTCCTCAACTTTGGCAGTGACGCGAAAAAGGGCGATGCCGTGGTCGACCCACGGCATCGCCCTTTCGCCCTCCGGCGATCCGTCCCGGTTTTTCCTCGTCCGTCACCACGATGGGTGGATCGTAGTGTGAACCCCGTTACGCACCGCCGGACTTCCACCCTCTGTGCGTGCTGGGTGTCCGCGCCTGCATTACGGACACCGCGGCACGTCGGGTAGTCGGTTGTCGGGTGAACCGACGTAGATGTTGGTCATGTAGCCCCCGTACTGCGGCAGATGAGCCCACCACTGGTTGGTGTACGGCGGGACCGTGATCTCCTCCCCTTCGACCTGGCAGTCGACCAGGACCTCCACCCCGGCGGGGAGGGTCGTCACCACCGACGATCCGGTGTTCGACCCCTTCCGCACGTGCACCCCCGTGCTCCACGTGCCGAACCGGGATCCGGTCGGTCGCACCGCGCCGGATACGTTCAGCGAGCGGGTCAGCCGGCCCACGTCGGTGTAGGCCTTCCCGTACGACGTGCCCGCCGGATGGAGCGTCAGGACCGCCACGATCGACCGGTCCCCGGCCCCGACCGTGCCGGTGGTGTGCAGCGCCGGACTGGTCAGGTCGACCCCGCCGGCCGTGGTCGCCCTACGGGCGGGAGCGGCCGAGGGCGCGGCGGCGGTCGGCCCGCAACCGCCCGAGTCGAAGCCCGACCAGCCCTGCTTGACCGCCCACGGACGGTCGAAGGCGGACGGGATCCCGAAGTGCTGGTCGAAGCTGTCGACCGCACACCGGGTGGACCGGCGCAGATCCCCCATCACCACGTCGCGCACCGGAGCCGGCGCGGTGTCGAGCAGGTAGCGGTAGATCCGGACGACGTCGGCTGCCGACAGCGCGGTGTAACCCCAAAAGCCCGGGTCGTCCGGCGGCGCGGTGTCGACCAGGTGCAGTCGGGTCACCATGCGCTCGACGATCGCCCCGTAGCCGGCCCGCGTCCACAAGTCCCCGGCCGCGGCGTCGTCGCTGCCGCGCAACATGCGGTCGAAGGCCGGTCGATCGACGGCCGGAATCGCATACGTGGGCCCGCGATTCCACAGGTAGTCGAGGGCGATGAGCAGTTTGACCACCGATGCCGAGCGGAACCGCCGGTTCGCGTCGAGTTGTTCGGTGAACGTACCGGTCTGCCGGTCGAACACGGCGACTGCGGCGGTCACTCCGGCGGGCACCTGGATCGCGCTCGGCCTCGCCGCGGTGCCGGACGAAGCCGCCGGCCGGGCGGCGGCGGGGCTCCCGTTCCAGACCCCGGCCACGATCGCGGCACACAGCACCGGCACCGCGAGCAGTCGGCCCACCATCCGGGTCGGCAAGGTTCGGATCGGACCAGGCGTGGATCCCGCCGTCGGCGAAGGCCCCCGCACCCGAACGCCGCGGATCCGTTCTGCGCCGCCTGGGCGACGGGAACGGCCGTCGCGACCGAGATCAACGACCGCGCGGATCGGCGCGGCCGCGTCTCGCCTGCGATCCGCCATGTTCGTCCCCCGTTCCCGCCGACCCGTTCGCTGGTTGAAACGGTAGGCGGGGCGCGGGGCGAACGGTCCCTGACGGATGTCAGGGTCGCCGGCCGGCCGGCGGTTTCAGCCGGACGGCGCAGTCGGTGCGGAGGAAGGTGGCGGCGTGCCGGTGTACTCCGCCAGGTAGCGCAGCACGAGGTCCACGTGTGCGCGCGTGCGCGGGGGCACGCTCCTGGCCTCCCGGACCGTGCGGTCGCTGGTGCGATAGGCGGCCACGGTCAGGGCGGGTACGTCCTCGCGCAGCCCTTCCTGCTTGATGTGTTGGGCCAGCCAGCAGACGTAGACGCCCATGGTCGCGATCGCGTCGGGTGGCGACATGTAGTCCTTGCGACCGTCCCGATCGCCGTCCACCGCCCACGCGTTGAACACCCGCGGCGTCCACATGGCGATCCCGTACTCGTCGCTCTCGGGTCGCGCCGCGCGGGCGTCGAAGCCGCTCTCCGCCTTGAGCATCGCGGCGAGCAGCGCCGGGGTGACCTCGGCCTCGGTGCAGCGCTGGGCCGCGTTGGTGATCACCGGCCGCAATTCCGCGGGCACGTCGGATCCGGCGGGGATGTCCCCGGCGACCCGGCCCGGCACCGCCGTGGGGGCGGGAGCACCGGTGGAGGCGGCCGGCCCGCTCGCCGCGGCGGACGAGGCCGCCTCGGCCCGCGTGTCGTGGTCGCCGTCGCCGCGCAGTCCGAGGCCCACGCCCACCCCGGCGAGGGCCACGGCGGCCACCACCAGGGCCGTCACCAGGCGTCGGCGCCGGGGCCTGGCGGCGCCGGACAGCGCCCGCACCCGCTCGTCGATCTCCGCCGCGTCGAGTCGGGAGCGGGATTCGTGGTCGGGGGCGAGGCATTCGGTGATCAGCCGCCGCCACTCCTGGGGCACCCGGTCGTCCAGGCGCAGCGGATTGACCCCGCGGGCGTAGGCCTGGGCGGCGAGCGCGCGGGCCCGGGCGTTGCTGCCGACGAACGGGTGCAGTCCGCCGGTCAGGACTTGGTGGGCGAGTACTCCGAACGCCCAGACGTCGGCCGTGGCGCGGATCACCGTGCCGCGCTCGCCGGTGCGTTCCGACCACCACTCGGGCGGCACGTGGTCGAGCGAGCCGAGGGGTGGGATGTAGGCGTGCGTGCCGTCGAGTTCGGCGGTGAGTCCGAAGTCGGCGAGCCAGACGTCGCCGGTGGCCGAGAGCAGGGTGTTGGCCGGCTTCAGGTCGCCGTGTACACGGCCGTGTTCGTGCATGTGTGCCAATCCGGCGGCCACACCGCGCAGGATCCGGCCGGCGCCCGGTACTTCGAGCCCGGATTCGGCGCTGTCCAACACGTCGCGCAGGCTGCGCGCGGCCCGATCCATGACCAGGCCGACCACGGAGCGCAGTTCGGGGTGGTCGGGATCGTCGACGGTGACCACGGCGCGCGTGCGCACCAGGTTCGGGTGGTCCGCGGTCCGGCTGAAGTGCACCTCGCGGTCGACGAGTTCGTCCATGGAGCCGCGCTGGCCCGGGGTGAGCAGGTCGGTACGCAGGAACTTGATCGCGACGGGTGCCCCGTCGCTCGTCCGTTCCGCGGCGTACACGCTGCCCCAACTGCCGGACCCGATCGGTTCGGTCACCCGCCAGTCGGCGACCACCAGGCCGGTGGGTATGTCGAGCGGGGGCGGTGCGGGCTGATCCATCCTCGGCATCACTCTTCGTTTCCTCGACGAACTCCGGCCCCGCTGCGGCCGGACCGACTTCGCGACGGATCACCTGCCGCGTGGCGGCAACAGCGCCAGGTGTTCCTCCCGCACGAGGTCGAAGCGCAGCGCCAGGGTCACCAGGCGCTCGCGCTTGTGTCCGGTGCGCCCGGCCTCGTCTGCGGTGGCCTCCCGCAGGCGCAGTTTGGTGGAGGCGAGGTAGTCGATGTGGTAATTGATCGCCGAACGGGTCAGATCCGCGTGCCCGGCGAGCGGGCGCAGGCGTTCCAACACCTCGCCGGCGCCGGGCGTCGCCGCGTCGAGCACGCCGCGCAGGCGTGGTTCGCACAGCGCGAGCAGGACCAGGAAATACTTGGACGTGGGATCGAGCGCGAACGCACTGGTCGTCAGTTCGCCGCCGCGAGGTTGCGAATCCCGGTCCAGATAGGCGTGTTGGGGGGCGAACACCTTGAACGACACGTCGCCGTCGGCAACCGGGAGCACCAGGCGGGAGAACTCGAACGGCACCGGAGCGCCGAGCCGACCGGGCGCGACCTTGAGGTATTCCCCGGCGCCTTCCAGGTTTTCCACGACGTAGGTCGCGGTGCGGCTGAAGTTGGACAATCGCCAATAGTCCTCGGTGGCGACCAGTTCCCCGGCCCGCCGCGACACCCCGGGATCGGGCAACACGATCGATACGGGCGCATCGGGCGCTCCACGCCCGAAGTCGGCACTCTCCCCCGGCCCCAGGCGCAACACCGCGGGCCCGCCCGACACATCCCCTGCCATCCCCGGCTCCTGGTCCGGCAACTGCACGATGACCGTATCCACCACGTACCCCCGTACCCCCGCAACATGCGAGCATGATAACGCCGGTCGACGCTCGGTGACGGGACACGGAACATCGCCACTCGGCCCCCGGCCGGGGACGCGCGCACACGCGGCCGGAAGGCACGCTCCGATCGGACCACCGGAGTCCGCACATGGCTCGGGTCGGGCAGGGCCGTGGTCGCCATGCATGTCCCTTTGCACAAAGGGCGGTTCGACCGCGCGCGAAGCAGGGCGATCGGGTTCGTGGGCGGTGTGGGCCACCGAACGGCGGCGCAGTGGTCCGATCGCGGTGCGATGGAATCAACTCGTCCGCCGAGCGCAAGGCGGTGGAACCCGGCGACGCCGAGGCGCCCGCTGGTTCGATCCGGTCAGGGTTCGCCCCGGCGCCACGCATCGGTGGCGCCGTGTTCCCGGCCCTCGCCGGGGTGCCGCGCCGCGCGCCCGGCACGGCTTCGGGCCCCATCTGCCCGACCGCCTGCCGGCGATCGGCCCGAAGCCGCGCCGCCCGTGGCCGCACCACGCGTGCGGCCACGAGGATCCGACTCCGCCCCGGCCTTCGCCATCGGCCCGTGGCCAGGCCCGCCTGTGCGGCCCTCGGCCACCCGGAGTATCCGCCTCCGACCGCGTGGGCCTATGCCCACCCGGCGGCTTTCGCGGCCAGTTCATAGCAGCGGATCCGGGCGTCGGCATCGTAGACGGAGGCGTACAGCATCAGTTCGTCCGCACCGGTCTGCTCGACGATCTCCGCGAACCGTCGCCGTACGGTCGTCACCGTGCCGCGTGCCTGTTCCGCGCCGGTGGCTTCCACGTAGCGCCGCGTCTCTTCCGGAATCTCGTGGACGGCCGCTTCTTCCGGGGACAGCAGCGCTGACGAGGTCTGCTTGGATCTCGCGACGTCGGTCGGTCGGGCCAAGCGCGCGGCCTCCGCCTCGGTGTCCGCTACGACCGTCTCGACCGCGACCATCACGTAGGGCCGGTCCGCCCACCGTGATGGCGTGAACAGTTCCCTGTAACGCGCCGCCGTGGTGATGGTCCGGTCCGGCCGGATGTGGTGCGCCAGCGCGATCGGCAGCCCCAGTCGCGCCGCGAGTTCCGCACTGGCCGGGCCGGACGCCGGCAGCCACGGACGGGTGCCGCCCTTGTCCGGTTGCCGGCCCGCGATCAGCTGTACGCCGCCTTCGCCGGAAAGGTAGCGCAGCACCGCGGCCACGTCTTCGCCGTACTCCACGTCCGTGCTCGGTTCGCCGCCTCGGCGCAGCGCCCGCACGATCGATTGGTCGAAGGTACCCGGTCCGCGGCCCATGCCCATGTCGATGCGATCCGGATGCAGCGTCGCCAGTGTGGCGAACTGTTCCGCGAGCGCCAGTGGCGCGTGGTTCGGTGCCAGAACACCGCCGGACCCGAGTCGAATCCTGCTGGTCCGTGCCGCGAAGTGCGCGATCAGAACCGCCGGTACCACGCTCGCGGAAAGGTCGGTTCCGTGATGCTCGGCGAACCAGATACGCCGATATCCGAGATCGTCCAGACGAAGCACGGTTCGGCTGGTCGCGCCGAGCGACTCGGCGGCGGTGCGTCCCTGCTCCGCGATCACGAGGTCCAACGCCGACAGTGGGATCGGCATGAGGTGAGTCCCCATTTCAACGGTCAGGCCTGGGTGTACTCGGCCGCGACGTCGACGATCCAGGTGACGCCGAAGCGGTCGGCGAGCATCCCGAAGGCGGGTGCCCACTGGGCGGGTCCGAACGCCTCGATCACGGTGGCGCCCTTGGCGAGGCCGTCCCAGATGGGGGTGACCTCGTCGATGCTGTCGCCGCGGACGGAGAGGAAGAACGGTTCGCGGGTGATGGTGGTGCCGTTCTCCCGACGGGTGGTGGGGGCGGCGGGGGTGGTCGGGGTGTGTTCGCCGGGTACGTCGTAGGCCATGACGCGGAAGCCGTTGTCGGCGACGATCCGGCCGAACACGACGTTCGTGGCGCCGGGCAGTTCGGTGGGCATGCCGAAGTCGGCGTAGGTGGCGACGGTGAGCCGGCCGCCGAAGACCGACCGGTAGAACTCCAGGGCTTCGCGGGCCTGGCCGTGGAAGTTCAGGTGTGCGACGGCGTTGAGCGACATGGTGTTCCGGTCCTTCGCGAGTGGTGTGCGTGCCGGAGGTTTCCGGCGACAGAACCGACGATGGCAGCAGTACAGGTCACAGAACGTCCGCTATGTGTGCCATGGTGAAGACATGCCGATCGCCTCCTCGACGACGACCTCCAGCCGGCTGCTGGCGCTGCTGTCGATGCTTCAGGCCCGCCGCGACTGGCCGGGCGGCGTGCTCGCCGAGCGCCTGGGCGTCAGCGAGCGAACCGTGCGCCGCGATGTCGACCGGCTGCGCGAGCTGGGGTATCGCGTGCAGGCGATCAAGGGCCCCGACGGCGGCTACCGGCTCGAAGCGGGCAGCCAGGTGCCGCCGCTGCTGTTCGACGAGGAGCAGGCGGTCGCGCTGGCGGTGGCGTTGCGGATCGCCGTCGGGACGGGCGCGGGCATCGAGGAGGCGGCCGCGCGGGCCCTGGCCGGCGTGCGACAGGTGCTGCCGTCGCGGTTGCGGCAGCGGGTCGACGCCCTCGAGATCAGCGCGGCCGGGCACGGTGTCGATGCGCAGGTCGATACCGGGATCCTGCTGACGCTGAGTGCGGCGGTCCGCGCGGGGGAGGAGCTGCGCTTCGACTACCGCTCACCGGGGCGCGCCGAGGACGCCGAGCCGCGCCCGCCGCGCCGGGTGCAGCCGCATCACCTGGTGGCGCGGGCCGGGCGCTGGTACGTCGTCGGCTGGGACCCCGACCGGGACGACTGGCGCACTTTCCGGGTCGATCGGATGACACCGCGGGTCCCGAACGGGCCGCGGTTCGTTCCCCGTGAAGTGCCGGGCGGCGACGTGATCGCCTTCCTGTCGGCCCGGTTCAAGGGTTCCGAGAGCGCGGACGCCTGGCCGTGCCGTGGCGAGGTGATCCTCGGCCTGCCGGTGGCGCAGGTGGCCCCGTTCGCCGGTGACGGCGCCGTCGAGGAACTCGACGCCGACCGGACCAGGCTGACGACGGGATCCTGGTCCTGGGCCGCCCTCGCGGCGGCGTTGGCCCGCTTCGACACCGAGATCGAGGTGGTCGCCCCGCCGGAACTGCGCGCGGCGTTCGCGGAGCTGTCCCGCCGCGCCGGCCGCGCCGCAGGGACCCGATAGGGCGGCAGGCCGGATGCCGGCGAACTCCACGGCCGCGAGGACGGCCGGCCTCGGGACGTGCGGCCGGACCACGACCCCGGAGACGGGTCGGCCTTCCTCTCCCGTCCCGCTGCGCGGCTCCCACCCGTGGCCGTGCCTCGGGCGTTCGCGCGGGTCAGGGGCTGTCCTGCGCGAGCAGCCGGGTAACAACGTCGTCGAGGACGGCGAGCAGGTCGGGCAGGGGGTACGTGCGGTCGCCGAGTGCGTGGTGGAGCTCGATGCCGTCGACGGCCGCGTAGACGAACTCACCGATGACGCGCAGGCGTTCGGGATCCGGCATCGGACGCTCGTGCGAAGCGGTGTCGCCGTGGACGGTGTCGACGAACGCGCGGACCGTCCAGGCGTTCAGTTTGGCGAGCCGGGCGCGCAACGCGTCGTCGTGCAGGCCGAGCACGGCGATGGCGAAGTACGCGCGCGTCGCGTCGCCGTCCTGACACATGCGTTCGACGCCGTCGAGGTACGCCTGCCAGCGCTCGCGCCCGGGGCGCAGTTCGCGGGCCTTGGCGGCGAAGTCGGCCGCCTGTTCCTGGTAGAGCCGGTCCATCAGGGCTTCGATGAGGCCGTGCCGGGTGCCGAAGTGGTACGAGACCGTGGTCACGTCGACGTGGGCTTCGCGAGCGACGGCGACCAGCGTCAGCCCGGTCGTCCCGGCGCGGAGCAGGACCCGGTGCGCGGCGTCGAGGATCGCGGCGGTCGTCCGTGGAGAGTCCGCGGGGCGACGGTCCAGCGGAGTGCCTTCCCCGGGGGTCCGACGCACGACCTCGCGCGGTCGACCGCGTCCGCGGCGAGGCTGGGGCGTGCCGGGTGATGTGTCCATGCCACTCCGTTGGGATGCCGGCGAATTCTTCCCATGATCGCGCGTTCCGCGCCGACTAGCGTCACCCGCCTGGCACGTCGCGAACGGGAGACACGGATGAAGCATCTCATTGCGGACGCAAAGTGGGGGATGACCCGGGCATGTCTGGTCGGCGCGAAACATCTCGCGTTGCCGTTCAAGGAACTGCCCTCGGCGTCGCCGGAGCGTTTCCCCAGGGTGCGGGTGATGCGAGGCGCGATGGTGTCGATGCGCGACGGCGTGCGCCTGCTGACGGACGTCTACCTGCCGGCCGACCGCACCGCACGGCCGTCCGGGAACCGGCACCCGGCGATGCTGATCCGGATGCCGTACGGGATCCGCGAGGCGTACGCGTACATGCCCGCCGTCGGCCGCTTCTGGGCCCGGCGCGGCTATGCGGCGGTGGTGCAGGACGTCCGCGGCCGATTCGGTTCGCAGGGCCGGTGGCGTCCGTTCGTGCACGAGGTCGACGACGGCTACGACACGATCGACTGGGTGGCCGACCAACCCTGGTGTGACGGCCGGGTGGCGATGACCGGCGAGTCCTACTACGCCTTCACCCAGTGGGCCGCCGCGGCGTCCGGCCATCCCGCGCTGGTCTGCGTCTCGCCGGGCGACATGGGCCTTGACATGCACACGCTGCTGTTCGAGGGCGGCGCACTGTGCCTCGGCAGCACCGCGATGTGGGCGTGCGACCAGGCCGGGCGCGGGTTCCTCAATTGGCACCGCTTCGATACCCGGCATCTGCCGGTGCGGGAGATCGCGGACGCGGCCGGACTGCCCGGCGGGCTCTACCGCGAGTTCGTCGACCGCCCCCGACGCACCGGGCGCGACGACGACTTCTGGAACGCGCACGATTTCCGGCACCTGCTCGACCGCGTCGAGGTGCCGACGATGGTGTGGAGCGGTTGGTACGACAACCTGCTGCCCGGCACGCTCCAATGCTGGACCGAGCTCCAAGAGCGCCGCCCGGACCTGGCGCACCTCAGGCGCCTGGTGATCGGCCCGACCGACCACGAGACGAGCTGCGACTTCGACGGCACAGTTGGCCGCATTCCGATCCCGGCCGGCGCCCGCTCCTGGGACCGGGTGCTGGCGTTCACGGACGAGGTCCTCGCCCGAACCGGCGAGTCGACGGCGATACCCGTCGAGCTCGACGGACCCCGGGTACGGGCGTACGTCACCGGAGCCGACCGCTGGCACACCGATGACGCGTGGCCGCCGCGCGACACCACCGAACTGCGCCTCTACCTGCGGGGCAACCGCGAACTCACCGCCGGCGAACCCGAGGTCACCGAGCACGCGGCACGGTTCGCCTACGACCCGGCCGACCCGGCGGCGCCGTGGGAAGGCAAGGATCTGTGGTCGATGACCAAAACGCTGGCAGACCGCCGCGATCTCCACACGCGCCCCGACGTGTTGGTCTACCGCGGCGATCCGCTGACGGACGACACGGTCGTCGTCGGACCGATCACGGCCACGATCCACGCCTCCACGACCGCGACCGACGCGGACGTCACCGTCTCGTTGATCGACATCGCCCCCGACGGCGCCGCCCAGCTCGTCCAGGAAGGCATCCGGCGCCTGACGCACCGCGACCCCGCCGGCGCGCCCACGCCGGTGGAACCGGGGCGCCCCTATGCCGCGTACGTCAGCCTGGGGGCCACCGGGCATTGCTTTCGCGCGGGTCATCGGATCGGCGTCGAGATATCCGGCAGCGCCTTCGACCGCTGGGACCGCAACACCCGTGCGGGCACGACGACGATCCATCACGACGCGGCCGCCGCGTCCCACCTGGACCTGCGCGTTGTGGGGGGAACGGCATGACGCGCGCCGCGGACGCCCAGGCACTGCCCAGACGGGTGCGGTGGGGGTACGGAGGCGGCGAGTGGGCCAACGCCGTGATGTGGACGGCGGTTTCCACGCTGTTCCTCTACTACGTGACCGACGTCGTCGGCGCGTCCGCCGCGCTCGGCGGAACGGTGGTGGCGCTGGGCACGGTATGGAACGCGATCCTGCAGCCGTACGTCGGCCTGCGCTCGGATCGCCTGCGCTCGCGCCACGGACGCAGACTCCCCTTCCTGGCGGCCGCGGCGATCCCGTACACGGCGGCGTCCTGGCTGCTGTTCACCGACTTCGGCCTGACGGGCGTCGCCCGTGCCGCCTACTACACCGCGGTCGCACTGGCCTGGTTCACCAGTCTGACCGTCTTCTACGTACCGTACGGAGCCCTCGGCGCCGAGCTGAGTACCGACCCGACCGAGCGCACCGCCCTGTCGAGCGTCCGCACCGCCTTCTCGCAACTCGGCGCACTCGTCGGCGCGATCACCCCGCTCGCGCTCCACGAGGTACTCGGCGACGCCCTGGGCGGGAGCGAGAAGGCCGGCTGGTCGGCCGCCGCGGCGGTATGCGCCCTGTCGGCCACCGGCGGACTGTTGGCGACCTGGGCGACGGCGCGCGGTCGCGACCTGGCGGCGGAACCGGCGACGGTGCGACCACGCGACGGCATGGCGATGGTTCGCGAGTCCAGGACCGTGCGACTGACGCTGGGCATGCTCGCGTTCGGTTGGGCACCGTTGAGTGTCACGGGCGCGGTCGCGGTGTACTACGGCATCCATGTCATGGGCTACAGCGAGCAGACCGCGTCCCTGGTGATGCTCACCTGGTTCGCCGCCGGACTCGCGTGGCTGCCGTTGGTGCGCCTGATGACCGACCGGATCGGCAAGCCCCGCACATACCTGCTGTTCACCGGCTGCTGGGCCGTGGTGCAGTGCCTGTTCGTCGTCCCGGGCCGGGGCGACGACGTCCTGTTCTGGACGCTCATCCTGCTCAGCTCGGCCGGCAGTATGGCGGTCGCCGTCACCGGCTGGGCCCTTCTCCCCGACATCGCCGACACCGAATCGGCCCGCACCGGGGAACGCCGTGAAGGCACCCTCTACGGCCTGGCGGCCTTCGCCCAGACCACACTCGCCGCGGGCGTCGTCTGGATCACCGCCCTCATCCTGTCCCTCGCCGGGTACGACGGCGGAGACCACCCGGATGCCCGAGCACGTCACGCCATCACCGTGCTGATGTCCCTGGGGACCGCCGTGTGGATTCTCCCGGGCATGTGGTGCGGCCGGCAGATCCACAACACCGTGCGCGCGCCCCGACCACCGGTACAACCGGGCGCGGTACGCCGGTAGCACCGCGTCGGGGCACTACCGTGCGTGGGGGAGGGGTCATCGGGTGCGTTCGTAGTGGCGGCGTGCCTTCGCGCGGTTGCCGCAGACGGCCATCGAGCACCAGCGGGCGCGGTTGGCGCGGCTGCGGTCGAGCAGGAACAGCCGGCACTCGTCGTTGGCGCAGGGGCGCAGCCGGCCGGGCAGTTGCTCCTCGGTGGCGGCCCAGGCGAGAACCGCCTCGACGGCCGGCCGGGCGTGCGGTGGCGTCTGGACCGTCCACCGAAGACCGTCCGCGGTGATCTCCGGGACCCGGCGGACCCCTTCGAGCAGCGGGCCCAATGCGGCGGGCGGGCGTTTTCCGCGCACCACGTCCTGCAGGACGTCCCGCGCCTCGCGCAGCAGGGCCAGTTCCGCGAGGCTGCCTTCGCCGCCGTGCTCCCGGGCCCAGCGTCTGCCTTCGGCCGGGTCGCCGAGCGCGTCCTGTTCCTTGCCGTTGACCAGTGGCCTGCTGTTGAGCAGGTCCAGCAGCGTGTCCATCGGCACCGCTCCCTTCTAACCGGATCACGTCACTTGACAGGTTATCGCGGCCCGTGTTTGCATGACGAAGACCTAACCGAATCAAATACTTGAAGGGGTTAGAGATGAGCCCGGTGCACCACCGGACCGCCACCGTCGACGGCCATGAGATCTTCTACCGCGAGGCCGGTCCCGCCGACGCCCCCGCGATCGTCCTGTTGCACGGTTACCCGACCAGCTCGTTCATGTTCCGCGAACTCATCCCGCTACTGGCGGACGACTACCACGTCATCGCGCCGGACCATCTCGGCTTCGGCCACTCCGACGCCCCCCTCGTCGAGGAGTTCACCTATACCTTCGACGCCCTCGCCGAAATCACCTCCGCACTGCTCGACCACCTGGGCCTGGACCGCTACGCCCTCTACGTCCAGGACTACGGAGCCCCCATCGGGTGGCGCCTCGCACTCCGGCACCCCGAACGCGTCTCCGCCGTCGTCACCCAGAACGGCAACGGGTACGAGGACGGCTTCGTCGAGTCGTTCTGGACCGACGTGTGGGCCTACGGGGACAACCCCGGTCCCGACACCGAACCCGCCGTCCGCGCCGCGCTGGGCCTCGACGCCATCCGTTGGCAATACCTGCACGGCGTGCCCGACCCGAGCCTGGTCAGCCCGGACACCTGGGAGCACGACTTCGCCCTCGTCTCCCGCGAGGGCAACGACGAGGTGCAACTGGCGCTGTTCCGCGACTATCGGAACAACCGCCCGCTCTACCCGGCGCTGCACGAATTCCTGCGCACCAACGACGTCCCGGTGCTCGCCGTGTGGGGCCGCAACGACGAGATCTTCGGCCCGGCCGGCGCGCGAGCCTTCGCCCGCGACGCCGAGGACGTGGAGGTGCACCTGATCGACGGCGGCCACTTCCTGTTGGAGAGCCACCTGGACGTCGTCGCGAGTCATCTGCGCGGCTTCCTCGGGCGGGTGCTGGGATAGCGCGTTTCGCTACGCATGGAAGGTGTTCGGTTCCGACCCCGAGGTTGATGCCGTGCCAGGGTGGATGCGTGGTGAGGTCACCGCTCACGAGGTCGCGGGCGATCGATGGATATGTGGACACGGCAAGGAGCAATGGTGCAGGGAACGAGTGGCGCGCATGCGTTGGTGCGCACGTTGGTGGACAGCGATGTGCGGGTTTGTTTCGCGAACCCGGGCACGTCCGAGATGCATTTCGTGGCCGCGCTGGACGACCTGCCGCGGATGCGCGGGGTGCTGTGCCTCTTCGAGGGGGTCGCCACCGGTGCGGCCGACGGATACGGACGGATGACGGGGCGCCCGGCCGCGACGCTCCTGCACCTGGGGCCCGGGTTGGCCAACGGGCTCGCGAACCTGCACAACGCCCGCCGCGCGAACACCCCGGTGGTGAACGTCGTGGGCGATCACGCCATCGGCCACAAGGGTCTGGATTCCCTGCTGGAGTCGGATATCGACGCGCTCGCCGGCACGGTCTCCACGTGGGTGCGGCGTTCCACGACCACCGAGGCGCTGGGCGCCGACGCGGCCGACGCGGTCGCGGCGGCACTGACCTCCTTCGAGGGCGCCGGGGAGGTCGGACAGGACTCCTCCCGAACCGGCACGTCCGGGTCCGTCTCGACCCTCATCGTCCCGGCGGACCTGTCCTGGTCGGCGGGCGGCCGACCGGCTCGGCCGGTGAAGATACCCGCCCCTATCGCGCCTTCCGAACAGCACGTGCGCTCCATCGCCCGTGTGCTGCGCTCGGGAGAACCGTGCGTCCTGCTGCTGGACGGCCGGGCGTTGAGCGAGCGGGGACTGCGCGCGGCGAGCCGGATCGAGCGCGCCACGGGCGCACGATTGCTCTCGCGGAACTGGGCCGCCCGCCAACGCCGAGGCGCCGGGGTGCCATCCGTCGAACCCCTCGCGTACCGAGGCGAGCACATCACCGCCCAACTCCGGGACGCACGGCACCTCATCCTCTGCGGCGCACGCACACCGGTCACCTCGTTCGCCTACCCCGACCGCAGCAGTCTGCCGACGCCCCCCGATACCCGGGTGCACGTCCTCGCCGAGGACGAAGGCGCCGACACCGTACTGGCTTTGGAAACACTGGCCGACCACGTCGCGCCGGACACCGAGCCGGTCCTCGCCGAGCTGTCGCCGCCACCACTGCCGCGCGGTGAGCTGAGCGTCGACAACTGGGCGGCGGTCATCGGAGCCCTGCTGCCCGAGGAGGCCATCGTCTGCGACGAGTCCATCACGGCGGGCATGGCCACCCTCCACACGGCCACAGCCGGCTCACCGCCCCACGACGTGCTCGGGTTGACCGGTCTGTCGATCGGCCAGGGACTGCCGTCGGCCACCGGCGCCGCGATCGCCCGCCCGGACCGTCCCGTGATCTGCCTCCAGGCCGACGGCAGCGCCATGTACACCCTGTCCGCCCTGTGGAGCCACGCCCGTGAACACCTCGACATCACGACCGTGATCCTCAACAACAGCTCCTACGCGATCCTGCGCGCCGAACTGCAACGCGTCGGCGCCACCGCCGAGGCATCCGCCCAACTCTTCGACCTGTCCCGCCCCGACCTGGACTTCGTCTCCCTCGCGCACGGCATGGGCGTACCCGCCACCCGTGCCCGGACCGCCGAGGAACTGGCCCGGCAGTTCGAGCACGCCCTGTCCGAACCCGGCCCCCACCTCATCGAAGCCATGCTGCCGCCGCAGTTGTAGCCCGAGCGCTCACACGACGGCACCACGCGGCGGTCCGTCGAGTGGTGGCCGAGCCGAATCCGGGGGCGGAATCAGTGGCCCGGATCAGGCCCGGAGGCGGGGTCGGGGTGCCTGTTCGAGGAGCGTGTGCAGTTCCCGGGCGGCGTGGAAGTCGGGTGTGGTGTGCGTGCCTTCGCGAAGGTCGGCGGCGATCCGCTCGTACACCCGCGCGACGTTGGCCGCCTCGATCGGCAACGTGTCGGCGGAGTCCGGGTCGAGGGCGACGGGCGTCCACTCCGGCCGTTCGGCTCGGGACTCGTACAGGTCGAGTCGGCCGATCTGGATCTGCGCGGCCCACGGGTCGTGCTCGGGCGCGGAGGTCAAGAGCAGGTTCGACGCGGTGCCGGCGATCTCGACACGCGTCCCCGGAATGGCCGTGGCGCCGTCCCGCAGGTGCACGGACACGACCGCGCCGCCGTCGACTTCGGCGTGGGCGAGGAACTGGTCGGGCGCGGTGACGGCGATCGGCGCGCCGGTTTCGGCGACACGATGCCCTTCGGTACGTATGGCCGTACGCATCGACGGGTCGCGGATCGGTCCGAGCAGGAATCGCACGAGATCGAGGGCGTGTCCGCCGAGGACCTCGACCAGGCCGGCGCCGTTGCGGTGGTCGTAGGTGTAGGCCGTCCAGTCGGGGACGTCGCGGGTGTTGCCCTTGGCGCGGGAGCTGTACACGGTCGCCGACCGCACGGTGCCGAGCCGACCTTCGGCGATCGTGGCCCGCGCCCTGAGTACGGCCGGCGAGAACCGGGCCTGCAGGCCGACGGTGGCGTGGGCACCCGCCCGCCGCGCGGCGGCGGCGAGGGCGGCGGCCTCCTCGGCCGTGGTGGCCAGGGGCCATTCGCAGTACACGTGTTTGCCGGCGTCGAGCGCGGCGGTGACCAGCTCGACGTGTGCCGGCACCTTCACCGCGACCACCACGAGGTCGACGTCGGGATGCGCGGCGAGCCGGCGCGCGTCGGTGAACGCGTGGCGGGCGCCGAATCGCACGCGCGCGGCCTCCGCGCTGTCCTCGCGGGTGGTGGCGACGGCCGCGAGTGTGAAGTGCGCCGACGCGGTGATCGCGGGGATGTGCGCGCGGGCGGCCCATCCTCGATCCGGGTTCGCGCCGAGGATTCCGACGCCGATCGGCTCGGGCATGCTTGTACCTCCATAACCGGGTCACATTGTTCCGTTTATTTACGATAGCAGAACCGGAACATGCCGACCCGCTTCCTTGCCTCGCCCGGACCGGATCGGACCGATCCACGGCATACGGCCTAAGCTGCGGTCGTGCACGAATCCGCAGTCGCCGCGCTGCTCGCAGAGGGCGAGACCCGCCCCCGCGCGGACGCCCGACGCAACGTCGAGCGCCTGGTCGCCGCGACCCGCCGGGCTTTGGATGAACAGGGACTCGCCATCACCACCCGCGACATCGCGCAACGCGCGGGCGTGGGTCTGGGCACGCTGTATCGGCGGATCCCGTCATTGGACGCCCTGCTCGCCGCCATCCTCACCGACACCATCGACGAGATGACCGAACGGGCCCGGACCGCGCTCGACGCCCCCGACGCGTGGCAGGGGTTCGTCGAGTTCGCCGAGGCGTACGTACGGCTGCGCACGTCGAGCTGCGGCCTGCACGACGTGTTGTCCGGCCGCGGCGAGGACCGCCTGGACCTGGAGCCGCACATCGCCCGCCTCGGAGCGGCGGTCCGTCACCTGGTCCGACGGGGCCAACGAACCCGCGTCATCCGCGACGACATCGACTGGCGCGACGTCCCCTTCGTACTCGCCACGGCCATCCCCACCGATCACACCATCGGCCTCGAACCCAGCGCCGACCAATGGCGCCGAAACCTGCGCATCATCCTGACCGGCCTGCGCGCACCGGCCACCCCCGAGCCCCGCGGCACGGGGTAGGCACTCGTCGCCCCCGGACGTACCGGTCGAATCCCGGAACGAGCCGCGTGCGTGGACTCACCGTCGACCAAGGCGGCCGAACGTACCGGGACGCCGGTCATGCGAACGACCATTCCCAAGTGTGCCGACGGGCGGATCGCACGGCAGCCGGAACCGGTCGTTGCTGTAGACGAGCGCGAACTCCAGAAAGATCCGCGAGCTCGGCCATCGCGGCCGTCGACGTGGTGTCCACGCCCCGGTCGCGGAGTGCGCCTTCGTACAAGGCGACCGCTCAGCGGCCACACCACTATGGACACGCGCCGCGCGGCGCCCGGCGCGGGCCGCTCCGGGAGCGCAACGTATCGCCCTGGAAGGGACGTTGCGCCATGACGTGGCCGGCAACGGAAAACCGGCGGACCGAAGGGAGAGGTGATGATCGAAGACACGTTCACCACCGACGTTTTACCGAGGCAGGACCGCTGGGCAAGCTGGTACGACGCCGGAACCAAGTCTCATCTGCCGACGCTGATCCACACCGACCATCAGGACGACTTCCGGGGCTCGATACGCCGTCTCGATCTCGGCTCCGTGCAGATATCGACACTGACGTACAGTCCGCTGCACGTGACGCGGACCTCGAAACTGATCCGACGGTCGGACCCGGGCGTCTATTACTTCGTGTTCCCTCGGCTCGGACGGATAGGAGTCGCCCAGGCGGGTCGTGAGACAGTGCTGACGTCGAAGACGTTGGTCTACTACGACACCTCGCGACCCTTCACCGCGTGGGCGACCGCCGGAGCGGAGACGGTCGCCGGCTGCCTGATCCTGCAGGTGCCCAGAAAGCTGTTCCCCGTCCGAGCGGAGACTCTCGGCCCGCTCCTCGCGGCTCCCGTGGCGAGTCGGGACGGGCTCGGCGCGCTACTCGCCGGTCATCTCGACAGCTTGGTCGCGAACGCCGCCGGCTATACCCCGGCGGACGCCGCCCGTCTGGCGGCCATCACCATCGACCTGTCCGCCGCTCTGTGCGCACACGAGCTGGAATCCAACGGCACCTTGCCGCCGGAGACACATCGAAGGGCGATACAGGCACAGGTTCACGCGTTCATCCGAGCACACCTCGGCGACCCCGACCTCTCGCCGGACACCATTGCCGCAGCTCACCGAATCTCCACGCGCTACCTCTACAAGCTCTTTCAGGATCAGGGCCTCACGGTGGCCGATTGGATCCGCAGGAGTCGGCTCGAGCGCTGCAGGCGTGATCTGGCCGACCCCGCCCTGAGTTCGCGTTCGGTCCTGGCCATCGCGACCCGGTGGGGCTTCAAGGACGGAGCCAACTTCAGCCGCGTCTTTCGATCCGCGTACGGCATGCCCCCCGGACAGTACCGAAGCCATCATCACAGCGACGCCGTGCGCGAACGGACAACAACGGTGCGGGCCACGACAACGACTTCCTGACCACCTCTCGGCAAGCTGGTTCCCGCCAGGCGTCGGCCTTGCGATCTCGCGATGGTCGACTCCGGCCGGGGAGTGTCGTCCGCCGAGAGGACCGAGTCCCCTGGTCACGCGGAAAAGCCCCTCGACGACAAGGCTCGACAAAGGAGTTCTCGATGCTTCGGCCCGCAAGCCCCAACGATGTGGAAAGGATCGCGGAGATCTGGCAACGAGGTTGGCGCGATGGCCACTTGGGGCACGTTCCCGAGGCTCTCGTCGCCGTCCGCGGCGCGTCGTCGTTCAGGACACGGGCGCTGGAACGTATGGACGCCACGATGGTCGTCGACATCGATGGAGCGGTTGTGGGTTTCGTGACCGTGATCGACGACGAGGTGGAACAGGTCTACGTATCGAAGGAGCACCGCGGCAGGGGGGTGGGGGACCTACTGCTGACGCAAGCCGAGCACCTTGTCGGTGCCGGCGGCCATCGTCGGGCGTGGTTGGCCGTCGTGAGCGGCAACGCCCGGGCCCGCAGGTTCTACGCACGCAACGGCTGGGTGGACGAAGGCCTGTTCGACTATCCGGCCGACGCCGTGACGGGTCCGGTCCTCGTCCCCTGCCACCGGTACATCAAGCCTGTCGCGACCCGGCAGCACCGGCGAGGAGTCGCGGCGCCGCCGAGCGGGCATTCGGGCCCGGTGGGTGGCGGTTTCAGTGATCGAAGACGTCCGCCAACCGCCCCTCGACGGGAGCTTTGCGACGAGGGGCGGCACGGTCCGCAAGAAGGCACAGCCGCGCGGGGGTGAGTCCGGCCAGGTCACGGAAGTCGCGGTTCATGTGTGCCTGGTCGTGGTAGCCGCACGCGGCCGCCCGGTCGGCCAGTGACCGGCACGCGTCCGAGGGCAGAGTCAGCGCCCGTTGGAACCGCAGGATCCGGCTGACGGATTGCGGTGGGAGCCCGATCTGTTCGCGAAAAAGCACCTGAAGCCGCCGCGGACTCCGGCCTGTCGCCGCGGCCAGATCCCGGACGGACAACCGCCCGTGAGATGCGCGCAACCGACTCCACGCTTCCGCGACGATCGGCGACGGCGGCAGCGCGTCCACCATCCGCCGCGCCAAGGCGTCCTCGAGGACCGCCCAGCGCCCTTCCCAATCCGGCACCGCGACGAGTTGCTCGGTGAGTCCGGCGGACCAGCCGGCGCCCAACACCGCATCCGGGTGTACGTGATGGTCGGCCAGGTGGTGCAGCGGCAAACCCAGGCACATGTACGCGCCGAGCGGAGTGAACTCCACCTCGATCGCCTCCGCGACGCCTTCGTATCCACCCCTGATCGACGACAGCCGCAGACCGGCGAGCATCGCATGCCACGTCGTTCGCACCGCGGGCGCGCTCCGGGCCTCATGGACCAAGTGGAGCGGATTTCCCCACCCCAGGATCAACGTCACGGTGGCCGAGGGAAGAGTGAGCCTGAGCGGTCCCCGTCCCGTGGTGCGATGTCCCCTGAACATCACCACATGGTCGCGTAACCGTCCGGAGGGGCACCGCTCCGCGTATCCGCCCCCATCCTTCGAATCCGTGGACATTCCAACCTCCGTTACGAACATCGACCCGGCCCGAGAGTGCGCCTTCGTACAAGCCGACCACCCCGGCTCCGCAGCAGTCTTGATACCGCCCGCGTCGAACCCGGTCGCTCGAGGGGCAACAACCGCAACAGCGTTGTGGAGAGATGAATCGATCATGCCGTGATCACCGACGACTGACAACGGTTCGGTTCCGCCCGGTCGCGGTCCGACATTGAGCAAGACCTCGTGCGTCGCGGCGGCACGTTGACGTAGACGCATACGAACGACCACGGGAGTGCGAATGTTGGCGCGAGAATACGGATACCAGGTGTCGTCGCAGGCGGCGATCCACACCCCGGGCGTCCAGGACGAGTTGGTCCGCGGTCGGCGCACCGTGCTCATCGTCTACGCCGGAATAGCGGTACCCCTGGTAATCCTCCCGTTGACGACGGTGCTGATGTTCGCCGTCGACCTCGACACGCGGATTCACTACACCGTGATGGCCGTCTGCCTGGCGGTTGCTTTCGTGGCGGCGATGTTCAAGGGGCGGGCGGATCGGGTCGGTACGGGCGCGGTCCTGCTACGCGGCCAAGCCTGGCAGGTGTGGCCATGCCGCGTGGACGACATCGAAGGAAGGATCACCGAGCGACGACTGTCACTGCTCGCACCCGATGGGAGCGCGGCGGCGACGTTTCGGACAAAGATGCCCCAAAGCGTGTGGGTGGCGATGACCGACGGTCGCGGTGTCCTGTGGTGCGCCGGCGACCTGCGCTTCGACCTGGTCGTCGCCGCGGCCGGCGGAAGCCCGTTCTGGATCGCCACACCGGAGACACCACAACAACGAAACGAACAACACCCCCGCGACCTCGAGAGCTCCTCGCTCGACGTGCTGATCAGGGAGGCCAGGAGCAACGTCGTTCGGAACCTGTTCGGATAGCCGCCGCCCCCGGCGGCAACGGCTGCGTGGCATGCGGCCGACGGCGACGGCATGGCGGATGGTCCCCTGGATACCCGCCCTGCCGGCGTAGCGTTCCTTCCACGCTTTCGTCGGGGGTGTACCCTCTCGCCCCCGGTCGGTTCGCCATCGCGTGCTCAAGGGCCGAACGCCGCCACCTCGGTCGCGGTCGGCGGATCGGCGCCCGCGCGGGCGCAGGTCAGGGCGGAGATCAGGGACGCTTCGGCCAGCACGTCCGCCAGCAGGTCCGGGTGCAGGCGGGCGGCCGGGTCCTCGGTGCCCAGGACACCTCGGCGGCGGAGCGCGTCGAGCAGACCGGAGGTGTAGGCGTCGCCGGCGCCGACCGTGTCCACGAGCGTGACCGGGACCGCCGGGACGGAGACGGCGCCGGCCCGGCACAGACCGTACGAGCCTTCCGTGCCCAGTGTCACCACCACCATGGCCGGCCCGCGACCCAGCCAGTCGGCCGCCACGTCGGCGAAGTCGCGGGAGGGGTGGAGCCAGGCGAGGTCCTCCTCGCTCACCTTGACGATGTCGGCCAGTGCCACGAGCGACTCGATCCGGGCGCGCGCCGAAGCGGGATCGCCCATCAGCGCGGGACGGCAGTTCGGGTCGTATGACACGGTCGTGCGTCCCCGCCCTCGTCGCCGGGCTCGGGCGTGCTCGACGAGCGAGCGCACGAGGGACGCGCCCGGTGCGAGGGTCGCCGCGATCGACCCGGTGTGCAGGCAGGTGCAGTCCGTCATCGGGAGGGTTTTGCCCGGATCCCAGGTGACGTCGAAGTCGTACGACGCCGCTCCGGAACCGTCCACCCGCGCCCGTGCGACGCCGGTCGGACCGTCGTGCACCGATCCGGGGACCACGCTCACCCCGCTCGCCGCCAGGTGTTCGGCGAGCAGCGCACCGTGGGTGTCCCGGCCGAACGCGGTGACCAGGCGGACCGGCGCGCCGAGCCGCCCGAGTCCGACGGCGACATTGGCCGGACTTCCCCCGGGACGGGCCACCGGTGTACCGCCGTCGGACCGGACGAGATCGACAAGGCTTTCGCCCACCACGGTGATCACGGGCCGACCTCCCCGAAGCCGCGTGTACCCGGTCCGTTCGGAACGCGTCGCACGGGTGGCTCGTCGCCCCTCGGGAGCACGCGCGCTCCGTCGATCAGGTGCCCGCGCCGCAGTGCCTCGGCGGGCGCTGGTGCGGCGGGCAATCGGGGCAGCAGGGTTGCCTGTACGGCGTGGTAGGCGTCGGGTTTGCCGGACCACACGGTGGCCGAGGGCCGATTGTCGGCGTCCAGCTCGTGATGCCAGCTGCCGTGCGCCGGGTCCACGAAGAACGTCTCGGCGTGGGCCCACCAGGTTCGGTACCAGCGGTCGTAGTCGGGGTCGCCGGTCGCCTCGTGCAGCGCCGCGGCGGCCATGACGGCCTCGGCGAGGACCCAGTGCATGCGCGTGCGTACGACCGGTTTCCCGTCCCAGTCCACGGTGTACACGAAGCCCGCGCGGCCGTCGGCGTGCCAGCCCTCGCGCACCCCGGCGGCGAACAGCGCGGCGGCGTCGTCGAGCAGCCACCCGGGTGGATCGGGTACGCACGCGGCCAGGGAGACCAGCAGTCGAGCCCACTCGAACCAGTGCCCGACCGTGGCGGCGTACGGGCGGAACGGGTCGTCGAGGCGATCGCGGTTGTACTCGTACGCCGGGCGCCAGGAGACGTCGAAGTGCTCGATCAGCCGCCATGCGTTGCCGCGCGCGTGTTCGTGGACGACACGTTCGGCGATGCGCAGCGCGCGCGTTCGCCACACCGGGTCGCCCGTCGCGTCGGCCGCGGCGAGGAAGCCCTCCACGGCGTGCATGTTGCTGTTGGCGCCTCGATAGGCCTCGCACGAGGCCCACGCGCGGTCCCACGTTTCGACGCAGGCGTGCTCGGTCTCGCTCCAGAAACGGCGTTCGACGACTTCCAGGGCCTCGCCCAGGAGTTCGTCGGCGCCGGGACGCGCGGCGATCGAGGCGCCGGCGGCGGCGAGGACGACGAAGGCGTGGTCGTACGCGCGCTTTTCCGTGGCCACCGGCCGCCCGTCGCGGTGGACGGACGTGTACCAGCCGCCGTGCCCGGCGTCGCGCAGCAGGCTCGACAGCGCGACGACCCCGTGATCCACGAGCGGGGCGGCGTCGGGGACACCGCGCAGGTGGGCGAGGGCGAACACGTGGGTCATCCGCGCGGTGATCCACGTGTGCACGGTGTCGTCCGAGGAGGGCACACCGACGTCGTCGAGCCGGCCGAACCCGCCGTCGGCCAGGCGTGCGCCGCGGGCGAAGGCGATCAATCGATCGAACTCGGCGTCGAGCCACCGTGGTTCGCCGGGTGTTCCCGGCCGTCCGGTCTGCATGTCGGGTCTGACCTCGTTCCTGTCGCCGCGCCGAATTCCGGTCGCCGCGCCGACAACGGCGTGCGGGGGAAAGCTGGTGCCGGTGCTGTCCGGGGGGCCGTGCACGTTCCCCCGCGGCGATCGGCCGCACGGGCCGTCGGCGCGACGGGGGAGAGCGGTGGCCGCACGTCCGCGGATCGCCTCAGGGAGCGCGTCCGCGGGAGCCATGCCGAAGGGTTCGCCCCCGGATCCCGGACGCGACCGACTCTAGACAGCGACGTCCGTCCGTAACAACACCTCGCCGGAAATGTTTCTGAATCATTTGCAGGCGAAACGCTCTGCCATACCTCTGTGATCTGCATAAATGCCGTGTCGCGGTCATCCTGGCGAGGAAATACATCTGATGTACCGCTTGTGCTCGCCGGACCAAGGCTCCTAGAGTCCGGCACGTCGTGATGCGAGGCCGAAGGGACGCTCTCGGATGAAACTGCAACGGGTGGGACCTGTGGACCTGTCGTCGATCACCGCCGAGATCGACGGCCGCTTCCTGGCGGGCGACGGTGTGGCCCGGGCCCGGGCCCGGGCCCGAACCGCACCGGCCCGGGGCCTGCTTCCGGAACCGGACGGCACCGACCGACGGACCGGAGCCCCCGTTGCCCGCCCCGGCAAGATCGTCTGCATAGGTCCGAACCATCGCGATCACGCGCGGGAGACAGGTGCCGCCATCGACGGGCTCGGCACCCAACGGCAGACCTGCGCCGCGGCGTGAGAGGACGACCATGACCGAACTGACGGGCCTACGGGCCATCGTGACCGGCGGCGGCGCGGGAATAGGCCGAGCCACCGCCGAACTGCTGATCGAACGCGGTGCGAAGGTGGCCGTGCTCGACCTGACCCCCGGCGCACCGTCGCCATCCCGGGCCGGCTTCACCGCCGACGTCGGCGACGACGACAGCGTGCGCGCCGCGGTCGACACCGCCGTGGCCTGGCTCGGCGGCCTGGACATCCTGATCAACAACGCCGGAATCGGCGCCGAGGGCACGGTCGAGGACAACCCCGACGAGCAGTGGCATCGAGTGTTCGACGTCAACGTGCTCGGCGTCGTACGCACCACCCGCGCCGCGTTGCCGCACCTGCGCCGATCCGCCCACCCGGCGATCGTGAACACCTGCTCGGTCGCCGCCACCACCGGGCTGCCCCGACGAGCCCTGTACTCGGCCACCAAGGGCGCGGTCTACGCGCTGACCCTGGCGATGGCCGCCGACCACGTCGGAGAAGGCATCCGGGTCACCTGCGTCAACCCCGGCACCGCCGACACCCCATGGGTGACCCGACTGCTGGAACAATCCCGGGACCCGGCCGGCGAACTCGCCGCCCTCAACGCCCGGCAACCCCACGGCAGGCTGGTCGCCGCGCGGGAGGTCGCCGCCGCCATCGTCTACCTCGCCGGCCCCGCGGCGGGCTCGACCACCGGTACCGCGCTGGCCGTCGACGGCGGCATGGCCGCTCTCCGCCCACGACCCGCGGCCGGCTGACCCCCCGACCCCCGCCGGCCGACCCCGACGCCCGGCCGGACCGGCCGTCCCTCGCCGAGTGGTCCGGCCGGCCCCCGTGAGAGGCAACCCACGAAACCATGCGCAGCACATCCCTCGGCCGCACCGCCACCACGGTCACCGAACTGTCCCTGGGCGCCGCCCCCCTGGGCAATCTGTTCCACGCCATCGACGACGAGACAGCCGCGGCCACCGTCGACGCCGCCTGGGCGTGCGGGATCCGCAGCTTCGACACCGCGCCCCACTACGGACTGGGCCTGTCCGAACGCCGACTGGGACAGGCACTGCGCACCCGCCCGCGCGAGCAGTACACGCTCTCCACCAAGGTCGGCCGCCTACTGCGCCCGCGCACCGAACCTTCCGGGGACGACCTGGCGAACGGCTTCGCCGTCCCCGCCACGCACGAACGGGTATGGGACTTCACCGCCCGCGGCGTGCGCACGAGCATCGAGGAGAGCCTCACCCGACTCGGCCTGGACCGCGTGGACATCGTCTACCTCCACGACCCGGACAACCACCGGCGGCAAGCCCTCGACCTCGCGTACCCGGAACTGGAACGCATGCGCGCGGAGGGCACGGTCGGCGCCATCGGCGCCGGCGTGAACCAGACCGCGATATCGACCCGGTTCGTCCGCGACACCGACATCGACGTGATCCTGCTGGCCGGCCGCTACTCCCTGCTCGACCACAGCGGACTGGACTCGCTCCTGCCCGAGGCCGCACGCCGCGGCGTGTCCGTCCTGATCGGCGGAGTGTTCAACTCCGGCCTGCTGGCCGACCCCCGGCCGGGCGCGACCTTCGACTACGCCCCCGCCCCACCGCGACTGCTGGAACGGGCTCTGGCCATGAAAGCAGTGTGCGAGAGCTTCGACGTCCCCTTGCGAGCCGCCGCACTCCGATTCCCGCTCGGTCATCCCGCCGTCGCGGGAGTGCTGATCGGAGCGCGCGGCGCCGGCGAGACGGAGGACGCCGTCGCGATGATGGACCACCCCATCCCCGCAGGCATGTGGCGCGCGCTGCATGCCCGAGGCCTGCTGCCGACGGACGTCCCGCTCCCCGGCCCCCCGCCCGGATGAGGCCCGGGGACGACGTGTGAAGGGGCGGGCGCGCCGCGCCCGTGCGACGCGTTCCGAACGGACCGGGTACACGCGGCTTCGGGGAGGTCGGCCCGTGATCAC
>NZ_JBHTVA010000033.1:58017-117741 GCF_042793325.1 Embleya sp. NPDC056575 | reverse complement strand
CGGCGGCTGAGACCGCCGGTGCCACGTCTCATCCTGTCCCGCTCACTTGTCCACGAATTCGATCACGATCTCGTTGCTCGAATTGTCCGGGCCGATTCCGCTCTGATCATCGGCCGTCGAAAGATAGGCCGTTCCGGCGCCCGTAATGAGATCCTTGGGGCGATGCTCGACCCGGGCGGCCCTGCCGACATCCTCCCCCTTGGCGGGGGCGATGCACTTCTTCTTGTTCTTGTCCGTGAAAACGGCCCAGTTGACCAGGCCCAGGTGCTCGCCTTCGAAAGTCACCGGACCGCCCTCCTCCACGTCCGGAGGATCGACGGTGACAATCTTCGGGATGGCCATACTCTGCTCCTTGCTCGATGACATTCCCACATCCGGGGGAATGCTGATTGCCCGGTCAGACGACCCCGGCGACACGCAACATGTCGGACATGTAGAACGTGCCGGCGGTCCGGCCGAGCGTCGGCTGCCACTTCGGGGCCGCCGAGAAATTGTTCGCGATGTAGGACCCGGGATCGGCCTTGACCATCGCAAAGATCACTTCGCCGACGATGGCGCTTCCGACGGCGCCGAGTTTGAGGCTGCCGACATCGGGATGCCCGGCCTTCACCTCGTCCAGCGCGCCCTCGCCGAGGATGTAGTACCAGAGCGGAACGCTTGCGAAGTCGTTCGTGAAGCCGTCCGCCTTGGTCAGCTTGAAATCCTTCACCGTGTACGGGTCGCGGCTGATCGCGTAGGCGTTGAACACGGCCCGAGCAACGTCTTCCCCTGAAGGAAGCCCCTTGCCCTTCGGCCCGTCGAAGCTGTTCGCTCGCATCAGATTGCGGATGGCGATGGAACACAGCGGGGCGTAGTCCTGGTCCTGGTACGGAGTGGTCTTCGGCAGTGGCTTTCGGTCCGACGAGCTCTCCAGCCAGTTCAACGGGCTGTCGATCGGCGGTGGCATCTGCAGGAATCCGTGGATGATGCGCCGATCGAACCGCTTCGCGTACTGGGTCTCGACGGCGTGGCCCGTTTGATCCTTCGCCCCGGGAACGACGAAGTACCGCCGCCAGTCGATGACCCGACTGGGCCGCAGGCGAGAGAACGGCCTGCGCAGGTCGAACAGATGCCCGGCCGTGACGTCGTTCAGGGTGTATTCCTCGACGGGGAGGGAGTGCAGGCGGTAGGCAGCCGCGGTGAACTCGACCGGCAGGTCGACGGGTTTCCCGAACGCGGGGTTGAAAAGCGGGAACGTGGCCTCGCGGTCCTCGGCGGCCTTCTTGAGCTTCTCGTAGACGTCCTTCGCCAGAATCCTCGGTAGCCAGTCGTTGAGGATCATCCACTGGTAGTGCCAGACGACCTGTCGCTTCGCCTCCGTGAACAGGGAGACGTCCGGGACCGATCCCTTCAGCATGTCGACCACGGCGTTGTGGAACTTCATGAACGCCAGGTGCAGTTGGATCGTGATGATCGTATTGTCGTCACGCGGATCCGCGACCAGTGGTACGTCCTGGGGGTTTCGCGGAACGTCGTACTCACGGTCCGGGTCGATCCAGAACTTCCCCGTGTCGACGTTGTCGTAGAACGCGAACGACTGTGTCTTGGGGCCGAGACCGTAGACGTGTGAAAGGTCGACTCGGGCGTCCCGATAATTCGTCGTGGTGGCCGGATCGTTCCGGTCGAAGTCGGCGTCGGCCTGGAAGGTGATGTTGTGGTCGAGGAATTGTCCGACGTAGGTGTATCCCGCCGGGATGCCGGCATCCGCCGGGGACGTCTTCGACGGATCAGTCGGCTTGGCAAGGAGAGTGTCCGCGATCCTCTCCCCCGGTTGGGCGCACTTCTTGGTCTTCGGGTCAGGGCGGTTGACGTCCATCGGGCCGCCGGGGGCGCCGAGTTCCTCGATCGCGTCGTTGGTCGGGGTGTACGGCGCGAGTGTCGGGAAGAGGCGTCTGTACACGCCGGTTTCCACCACCGGCCCGCCCGGATGGGTGCCTCCGACACCCCCCGCGCCGGGACCGGCTCCGTCGAGCGAGGGCAGCCGTAGCGGGCATCCGTGACTCGTGAAGGTCGGGTCCGCGACCAGGCCGTGCACGAGGCCGAGGGGGGTTCGCCCGTCGCCGTTGCCGTCGCCCAGGAGTTGATCGAGGAGTCGGGTACGTGCCTGCTCACGGAGGACGGTGCGGTCGTCGGGGGCTTCGGTCGAGATGTCGAGGGCCATCGCAGATGTGCCTTTCGCATGCGGCAGCGCGTGTGCGGCGGGGTGCGTGGGAGAGGGCTCGGCAGTCGTGCGCCGGGCGCCGAGACCTGTTCATCGTCACCCGGGCTTCCCGCGCGGTGTGGCAATGGGAGACATCGCTTCACTACAACGAGTTGGTTGTTTGCGCCGTATGGCGGCCGTAGGTGGCCGCTCGCCCGTTACCCGGCGCAGGCTCGGAACGGTCGCACCCACAGCCGGCGCCGCTCGCTCACCCGCACATCGGAGGATCAGATGGTCACGACCCTCGCCGAACCGTCACTCGCGGAGCGGATCGCCCGTCACGTTCTGCGTGACGACGTCAACGATTGGCAGAAGGAGATCAAGGATCAGCTGCAGTGTGCGATCGAGTTGGAGCTCACCACCATTCCGGCCTACCTCTGCGGTCTTTGGTCGATCAAGAACAAGGACGACAAGAAGAGCAAGCCTGCGTACGACCTGATCAGGAGTGTCGTACTGGAGGAGATGCTCCACATGGCACTGGCCTGCAACATGCTGACCGCCGTCGGAGGGGTGCCGACGATCAAGGCCCCCGTGTATCCGACGGCCCTGCCGGGCGGAGTCGGCGCGGGCCTGAACGTGCGCCTCCAGGGATTGACACGGGAATACGTACAGGACACCTACATGGCCATCGAAGCCCCGGAGATCCCGTCCCTGCCGCCGCCGACGACCGGCACTCCGGTCACGATCGGGGCCTTCTACGACGTGCTCCTGACCCGACTGCGACGCCACACCCCGGCACTCGTGCGCACGTCCCAACTCGGCGATGTGGATCTCGGCCTGTTCGAAATCCAGGACTTCGCGGACATCGAGCGGGCGATCGCCGAGATCAAGGCACAGGGCGAAGGCACCACCACCGTCCCCGGCATCTCCGACGACCCCGATGAGCTCGCCCACTACTACAAGTTCGCGCAGATCGTGGCCGGCGGCGAACTCATCAAGAAGGGCACGGGACGGTGGGAGTACAGCAAGGCTCTTCCCGTGCCCTTCCCCGACGTCTGGCCCATGGCCGAAGTGCCCAAGGGCGGCTATGCGAAGGACCCCGGCTCGTACACGGTGAGCGCGGGAGTCCAGAAGCAGCTGACCGCGTTCAACGACGCGTACAAGAAGGTCCTCGAACTCCTGCGCGACGCGTGGTCGCCCACCGGGGGCGGCCGGAAGTCGTTGAGCGCGGCGGTCGTGGCCATGAAGGGTCTGGAGAAGTTGGCGACCCCACTTCTCCAGGAGCAGAACCCCAAGAACACCGCGCAACACTTCGGTCCGGAATTCCTCGCCTCCTGAGCCCCCGCGCTCCCATCGACGGGCGGCGATTCGCCGTGTGCCGGCACTTGTCACATCATCCCGACGCCAAGGAGCCCGTAGCATGACGACCACATCCCCGCGCAAGACCGCCACCGCCCGCACGGACGCCGCGCTCGCCGAGAGTGTCGATCGGGCGGTGGCCCTGGAACGCCTGCGGCGGATCGCCGACCCCGAGGAACGCCTGGTCGCGTATACCCGGATCGTCACCGAGGACGTGTTCAATCTTGGTATCGCGAACAACGTCCTGCTGTTCGACCTGCTGAGCAAGGAGGTCTTCGCCAAGGTGCAACTCACCGAGGCGGACGCCGAGTACGTGTCACCGCCGTACGGGGTGCAGGAACTGCTCGACCCGATCACCACGTTGCTCCGGCGCAGGTTCTCCCCCGGCATCGACCCCGAGTACGACGTGTACGCCACCGCCGGCGGCTCGGGGGCCCTCGAGTCGTTGGCGTTCGCGCTGCTCCACGGCGGCGTGCTGAACCCGGGCGACCAGGTTCTGCTGCCGGCACCCTTCTGGCCCGGCTTCCTGTGGTGCTTCGAACAGCGCCCCGGCCTCAAGTGCGTACCCGCACGCCTGGACGGCGATCAGCAACTCACCCTGACCGTGGACGCACTGAAACGGGCCTACGAAGCCGCACCGGATCCCAAGCCCAAGCTGTTGGTCCTCACCAACCCGCACAACCCACTGGGCGTCAACTACGAGAAGAAGTTGCTCGAGGACGTATGCCGCTGGGCACTCGACCGGCAGATGCACATCGTCTCCGACGAGATCTACGCGCACTCCCAGAGCACGGGCACCGACGGATTCACCAGCGTCCTGTCCCTGGACGCCTACGCCACCGCCCCCGACCGCATTCACCTCGTGTACGGACTGACCAAGGACTTCGGCCTGTCCGGCTTTCGCATCGGCTTCCTGATCTCCAAGTCGAACGACGTCCGCAAGGTCATGCAGGGCGACGAGACCTGGAAGTCGCTGTCGTGGTTCGGTCCATTGGACTCGCTCAAGACGGCGTACGTCCGCAAGCTGTTCGGCACCACGGCCAAACCCAGTGACTTCCCGGCGAAGCTGATGAAGGACTACGCCGACCGTCTCGAGGACGCCCACGACAAAGCCGCCGCGAGCCTCGACAAGGCGCAGATCCCCTACGTGGGCAAGGGCGACGCCAAGCGCAACGCGGCCCAGTTCTTCCTGCTCGACCTGAGCAAGTACCTGGACAGCGCCAAGCTCCCCGGGAATCTGCCGCTGTTCAACCACGAGATCGATCCGCGCGAGGCCCGCCTGGAGGCCTTCCTCCGCACGGACGCCAAGGTGCTGCTCCTGCCCGGTGGGGAAATGCACTGCCCCAAAGCCGGGTACTTCCGGCTGTGCTACACCGCCGACACGGTGGACCGAGTCGGCAAGGCGATCACCGCCCTGGCGACGTCACTAGCGAAACTCTGAGGACACATCATGAACTGTCCCCGAATTCTCGGTTCGTTCCTGACCGCCGCGGCCGTCACGGCCGGGGGGCTCCTGGTCGCCGCGTCACCCGCGGCGGCGACTCCCGACGGGTGCGAGGTGACCAAGTACACCGAGAACCTCGCGCTCGCCGTCGTCGTCGGCGACTGTTACGGACGTCCCCACGACCAGCGATTCCGTGTGGTGGCCCTGTGCAAGCGCATCGACGGCTCGGTGTACGAGGACAAGTCCGCCTGGACGTTCGCCACGAGCAACAACGCCGCGAACTGCCAGGCAGGCGAGGCGCTCGTGGATGGCGACATCGAACTCGGCTGATCACCCGATCGGGCCGCAGGCTGTCCCGGAAAGGGGGGTGGGCAGCCTGCGGCTTCGTGGGTTCTGCCGAAGTACCGGCTCACCCGGGATCCGGTAGATCCATCAGGGCCAGCTTCGCCGGGTCGACCAAGGCCCTGATCTCGGTGATGCGGCCGTCGACGACGGTGAACGCGAGGACCGAGAGCGGAAAGCCGTCCTCGTGCCAGGAAACGACCCCGGGGAGGCCGTTGACGAACGCGGGCCGCCCCAGGGCGACCCCGCCCCCGGCCAGTCCCGCACCTGCCGCGACCTTGGTGGCGCCGAGGGTGACGACCGTACCGCCGGGGGTGTCGACGACCAGCCGCACGTCGGGGTCGAGCACTCGCAACAACTCCTCGAAGGCGCCGTGGCGAGCCGCCGCCAAAAACGCCTGGACCACCTCGCGCTGCTCCCGCGCGCCGTCCGCCGGCCGCTCGGTCGCCTGTACCTTCCTGCGCGCCCGGCTGGCCAGCATCTTGGTGGCGTCGGTGGACTTGCCGAGGATCCGGCCGATCTCGTCGAACGGCACCGCGAACAGGTCGTGCAGCACGAACGCGAGCCGTTCGTTCGGCCGCAACGATTCGAGGACGACCAGGAGCGCGAGCCCGACCGAGTCGGCGAGCACCGCCTCCTCCTCCGGCGCGCGGCCGTCGTCGATCGTCACGACGAACTCCGGCAACTGCTCGTCGTAGGACGCCTCGGGGCGAGCCTGCCGCGAGCGCAGCACGTCCAGGCTGATCCGGCCGACCACCGTGGTCAGCCAGCCGCCGAGGTTGTGGATGGTCGCCGGGTCCTGGCGGGACAACCGCAGCCAGGCTTCCTGGACCACGTCCTCCGCGTCGGAGTGCGACCCGAGCAGGCGATGGGCGACCGCGCGCAGTCGGTCGCGCTGGGATTCGAACGCCTCGACCATCGGGTCCGTGGGGCCGGGCTCGGGGTCGGGGTTGGTGCCGGACATGTTGTTACCTTCCTCGGATCCGCTCCGTCATGGGTGATGACGGGCCCGAAGGGGCGCAGGTAACCGATGAAGGAGCAGGACCCATGGAAGCACGGCTGAAGAGCGCGCCGAGCCCCGACCTGACCACCGCTTTCCAACACCTCTTCAAGGCGATCCACGCCGGGGGCGTCGAGCCGCGGCTGCTGGCGCTGATCCATCTGCGGGTCAGCCAGATCAACAGCTGCAGCCCGTGCGTGTACGCCTCGATCGACGCGGCGAAGAAGGCCGGCGAGTCGGACGAGCGACTGCACCAGGTGGCCGCTTGGCGCGAGACGCCGTTCTTCACCGACGAGGAACGGGCGGCGTTCGCGTTGACCGAGGCCGCGACCCGGATCCAGGACGGCGCGGCGGGCGTCACCGACGAGATCTGGGAGACCACGGCCGCCCACTTCACCCAGGAGCAACTGGGCGCGATCACCCTGGAGATCGCCCTGACCAACTTCTTCAACCGCGTCAACCGCACCACGAACGAGCAGGCCGGCAAGACCTGGTGACGGAACGGGGCGTCATCCGGGGGAGGCCCACGCCTCCCCCCGGCCCGAATCCGAGTTGCCCGTGTGCCGAGAACTGTGCGAACCTCACGTTCGTCTCTCCACCTCCCTGAAAGGGCCGGTCGTGACGCTCGGCATGGTTCTCGGCGACATCTCCTCTCGCGCTTCGACGCGGGAGCGGTAGCCCTGCCTGCCTCGATACACGCGCCTGTGCCGTAGCACGCGCGTCGTTTTCTCCCGCTCCTCGTCGAAGTGCTCTTCGTGCCCCGCACGTTCGATCACGAGGAGTACGTGGTGTCCACGATCCACTGGACCGAAGCCCACACGGTCCGATCCGCCCGTTGGCATTCCGAAAGCGCCACACCGCTTCCGCGACGCGTCGTCGTCGCGGACGACCGGATGAAAGCCGATACCGCATACCGCCTGGCCTGCGAAGGCACGGCGATGTTGTGGCGCGGCGACTACCACAACGCACGTCAACTGCTGCGCGCGATGAACCACCGTCTCGACCGGAAGCCTCCCCGTTCGGGTGAGGGCGACAGCCCGGCCGAGTCCTTCCGTCTCCACCGTCGCACCCGAGGCCACCGGTCCCGGGTGCTGGGCAAACTCCTCGTGCTACTGGAGGAGGACCACTCCCTGGCGCTGCGCAGAGCCCCCGACGTCCGTCGGGCGTGCACCGAGGCATACGGCCCGCCGCACGGCCCGTCGGCGGTCTCGCTCACCGAACTGCTGGGCGTGATCGGAGCACGGCAGTGGCGCGAGAAGGGCGTGGAGATTCCGGCACTCGCCGCCCGCATTCACCCGCACTACGGCGTCTTCTCCCCCGTCAGGGGCGAGTACGTCGATCTGGTCGCCCAGGCACCACTCCCCGGCGGCGGCCCCGGTCGCACCGCCTTCGACCTCGGCACGGGAACGGGCGTACTCGCCGCGGTCCTGGCCCATCGAGGAGTCGACCACGTGGTGGCCACCGACATCAATCCGCGAGCACTGTCCTGCGCCCGCGAAAACATCCACCGACTCGACCTCACCGACCGCATCGAGGTAGTCGGCCCCTGCCTCTTCCCGGAAGGCCGCGCCGACCTGGTCGTCTGCAACCCACCCTGGATCCCCGCCCACCCGACATCCGCAGTGGAACAGGGCGTCTACGATCCGAACAGCACCATGCTCCGAGCCTTCCTGAACGGCCTGCGCACGCGCCTCAAACCGGCCGGCGAGGCCTGGCTGGTCCTCTCCGACCTCGCCGAACACCTGGGCCTCAGAACCCCCGACGAGGTCCCCACCGCCATCGAAGCGGCCGGCCTCAAGGTGCTGAACAGGACCACCGCAAAGCCCCACCACCCAAGGGCAGGAAACCCCAAGTCACCCCTACACGCCGCCCGCGCCGCAGAAACCACATCCCTGTGGCGCCTGACGGGCATCTGACCCCAACTCCGCACCAGTGGAAGCCCTTTGTCCCCGATGCGCATCCGGGGGACAAAGGGCGATTCGGGTCCGGCTGCCAGTCAGCTTTTGAGAGCTTCCGCCAGGCAAGTCCACGCGTCGTGGGGGATGGCGAGAGTGCCGACAGTACGGTCCTTGCTATCCCGCACAGCGACGGCAGCTGTGGCTGGCGCGGTCTCGACGCAGTCATCTGCATTGTTCGAGTACGTGCTCTTGCGCCACCTGAGGTCCGCATCGACGGCATTCATGTAGTTCATCTCAGTCCAGTTCTCGCTCAATGTTGGCGATGAGTGCACGACTATCCTCCGTGCTCAGAGCATCACGAACCAGGCTGTCATGGAGCCGATTCAGTCGTCTGAGATCCCGAAGGTCAGTCTTCATCTCATTACCCGCGATGTTGTGCACGAAGGCAACCTCCGGTTCCGACGTCGCATCCGGGTTCTCCGGGTCCTCGTAACTGAGGATGTTGAACGCACTGGCCTGAGTACCACCGGCGCCCGCCCGATACGAGATGACGCGGACTGACACGTGGGCCAGTTCGGTGAGGTTCAGCAGGTGCAGCAGCTGGCCGCGGTGAACTTCCGGGCCGCCGACCTCGAAGCGAAGTGCCGCCTCGGTGATTACCGTTTCGATGGAAAGCAACGGCGGTTCGTACAGACGCCGTTGGCGCCTCGTTCGGACCGCGACCAGATCGTCGACTTGATCGGGGCCGAGGGAAAAGAACCCAATACCCGTGACAGCTCGCGAGTACCCCGCCGTCTGAAGATGCGCCGGGATCAGCACCGGGTGATAGTCACGGCGCCGGGTCGCGTCGGCTTCCCGTTCGATCAGGGTCGCGTAGTTCCTGGTCAGTACATCGTCGTACTCCTCCCACCATGGTGGGCTGGCGTCCCATACTCGTTGAGCCAGTTCGAGCAGGTCTGCGGCTTCTCCGTCGGTCAGTTCGTAGTACTTGACGAGCCGTGCCAAGACCTCAGGCGTGCAGTTTCTGAGGCCGTTCTCGATGCGGGTGAGTTGCGACGGGCTCAGGTTGACCTGGCGACCGACGTTCGCGGCGGTCACCTTCCCGCGCAGCCCTCTGAGCCGATCGCCAAGTTCCCGTTTGGCCCTGAAGCCGCTGACACCACTGCCCGCCATGGGAGTTCCCCTCCTCGTTCACGCCGTCCGTCAAATCGCAACGCACACGGACGTGGGCAGAGCGTAGCGGGTCTCAGCTCTCCGAAAGCATCGCTTTGGCAATTGCCCTGCATCGGCTTGACGACTGCATGTCACCGAGAGCAGTCTCTATTCGGTCACCTTGTGCATTGCTTGAACCACGGAACGCGACGAGATCGCCCTGCCCCAACGCCGTCGAACAAGGGGAATACCCCGTGACCTCACCGCCGATCGTGCATCGGATCAATCTGCCCCCCGGACCCCAAGCCGCGTCGATAGCAAGGGAGTTCGTCACCCAGCGCGTCATGCATGGCCGGACCGAATTCGTTGACGTGTTGCGGCTCGTGGCGTCCGAGTTGGTGGGGAATGCCGTGCGGCATGCCGGTGGGGCCCGGTCCATCTCGTGTGCGGTGGGCGAACAGGGTGTCGTGGTCGAAGTCATCGACAGCGGTGAGCCGTTCGCGCTTGGGGTGGAGCCTCCCGCCGATGACCAGGACTGCTGCGGGCGCGGGTTGTTTCTGGTCTGGGCCATGGGGTGCGGGCTCGGGTCGGGGCCCGTCCGTGGCGGTGGCAAGTGGGTTCGGGCCGTGATCTCGGATGAAGTCGCCGCAACTGAAACGAAGTTCCGCTAACCGGGTCCGCCTGTGCGATCCGGCCGCTCGTCACCGATCGATTCGATTCCAGCGAAACGGAGTTGTCGTGTCCGGGAACCAACCCTGCTCCACCGGAAGCCACTTGATGTCACCCGAAAGAGTGGTCGGGCTGCTTCAGACCTTCGAGACCGCTCGCACCTTCCTGAAATGCCTCCGCCTGGCCGACGTCCACCTCCTCCCGAGCGTCCCGGGCGGCCACACGACCCTGGCCTGGAGCGCCCCCGGCACGCCCGTCCCCCGCGCGTTCGACGACGAACGCAACCTGGTCGGCTGGTTCGAGGAAGTCCCCGAATACCTGGGCCGGATCGACGCGATCATGCACGTCTCACCCGTCGGCGCCCACGGTGACGGGGACCTGGAGGTGGCCGGGCCAAACGGCACGTCCGCGACCTTCCGGCGCCCGACCGAACACCCTTCCGCACACGACCGCCCCATGACGATCGGCGTGGTCACCGACGACAACACCGGCCTCATCCTCACCGGCCGGGGAGTCTGGCACACCCTGCTCCCGCAACCGATGGACCTCGTACCTCTCGGCGCCAACCTCGGCACCTACCTGGCCGGCTTGGCCCCGGCCGGCGAAGTCCTCCCCTACCGGTGGTGCCTGCGCGCCCTCCGCCACTACTGGATCGGCATCGTCTTCGTCCTCGACCGACGCGCCGCCCTCCACTGCCCCTGCGGCCGGGACACCATGCACCATCACCCGTCGTGGGAAGACCTCCGGGAGGCGCGGGCGCGGGACCGACCCGAACCGGAGACGAGTTGAGCAGGATCGCCGCCGCACCCGGTTCGTCCGACGCTCCTCACCGTCACGGGTTCGGTGCGCGCGAGGGCAGGTCCCGGCGCATCAGGTCGGCGTAGGTTTCGCGGCGCACCACGGCGCGGTGCGCGCCGTCGCGGACGAAGACCACCGGCGGTCGGCGCGCGCCGTTGTAGTTGTTGCTCAGCGCGTAGGTGTAGGCACCGGTGACCGGCACGGCGATCAGATCCCCGACCCGCGGGTCCGCCAGCGCGACGCCGGCACTGAGGGTGTCGCCGGACTCGCAGTGCCGGCCCACCAGGCGGCACAGCTCGCCCTCGCCCATCGGGCGGTCGGCGACGGCGGCCTCGAAGCGCTGCTGGTAGAGGGAGACTTCGAGGTTGTCACCCATGCCGCCGTCGACGGCGACGAAGGTGTGGCCCTCGCCGCGCTTGACCGTGACGACCCGGTACAACGAGACGCCGGACTCGGCGACCATCGAGCGGCCCGGCTCGACGAGGATGCGGGCGTCGGCCGGCAGCAGGCGTCGGGCGACGTCGGTGACGGCGTCGAGGTACGCCTCCACCGTGGGCGGTCGATCGGCGTAGGTGTAGCGCGAGCCGAGGCCGCCGCCCAGGTCGTAGACGGCGAACTCGCCGAGTTCGGCGACCGCTTCGACGGCCTGCGCGAAGGGCGCGAGGTCCAGGATCTGCGACCCGACGTGCACGTGGACGCCGTCCAGCCGCAGCCGATCGCTGCCGCGCAGTCGCGCGATCGCCTCCCGGGCCTGCGGCAGGGGCAGACCGAACTTGGAGCCGTTGTGGCCGGTGGACACGGCCTCGTGGGTGTCGGGGCGGATGCCGGGGGTGAGCCGGACCAGTACTCCCTGCTCCGTCGCGGTGCCGGCGAGGATCTTCTCCAGCCGGTCGATGTCGTCGAAGTTGTCGACGACGACCGTCCCGGCGCCGGCCTCGACGGCGAGGCGCAGTTCCTCCTCGGTCTTGGCGTTGCCGTGCACGACCAGCCCCGCCGGATCCGCGCCCGCGGCGAGGGCGAGGGTCAGCTCGCCGCCGCCGGCCACGTCGATGCCGACACCCTCCTCCGCGAGCAGTCGCATGACGGCGGTGCAGGGGAATGCCTTGGAGGCGAAGGTGACGCGCGAGTTCGGCCACCGGGCGGCCAGGCCGTCGACGTACCGGCGGGCGCGGGCGCGGACCGACGCCTCGTCGAGGATCAGCGCGGGGGTGCCGTAGGACTCGGCGAGTTCGGCCGCCCGCACGCCGCCGATGACCAGTCCGCCGCTCCCGTCCCGGGTGGTCCCGGGCGGGAACAGCCCCAGCAGTTCCAGCGCTGCCCGCGTGTGTGTCGCTGCCATCCGTGCTCCTTGTACCGGTGATCCGTGTGCCTGTGATCCGTCCCGCTCTCCCGCCATGCTCGCGCTCCGATCACCGTGGATCATCGTTGACATCGTCAATGTGGGTCTCCCAGACTTGACGCCCACCACAGTCCGTCCAGTCGGGAGTGCACCATGCGGGAGTCCGGCGCCCGGGGGAACCCGCCTGTCCGTCAGCTCGTGGACAACATCGGTCCGGCACTGCTGCGCCTGGTTCAGGAGGGGACCGGCGGCGGCGGGCCGCTCACCGACGTCGCCATCCATGCCCCGGGCGCGCCGACGCGGCTCGGACCCGGGTGCGTGGTGCTGGGGGTCGGCGTGACCACGGATGCCGAGTTGCGCGAGCTGACCGCTGCCATGCGGGAAGCCGGCGCGCACGTGCTGGCGCTGAAGGCTCCGGTGCCGCCGTCGGTCGACGACGCGCCGGCGATCATCGAGGTCAACCGGGACGCGTCCTGGATGCACGTGGCGACGACGGTGCGCGAGCAACTGCTCGCGGATGCGAGGACACGTGTGCGCTCGGCCGACACCGGCGCGGAGCTGTTCGCCCTGGCGAACGCCATCTACGAGGCCGTCGGCGCCCCGGTCACCATCGAGGACCGTTTCTCCGCGCTGGTCGCCTGGTCGCGTGGGCAGGACCGGACCGACTCCGAGCGGATCGAGACCATCCTGGGGCGGGCCGTGCACGAGCGCACGCTCGCCGAACAACGCGCGCGCCAGGAGTTCGAGCGGCTCCACGCCGGCACCGAACCGGTGTTCATGGAGGCGACCGGGTCGGACCAACTGGCAAGGGTGGCCATCGCGGTCCGGGCCGGTTCGGACGTCCTCGGCTACATCTGGGCCGCCGTCACCGGGCCGCTCGACGAGGAGGCCACGGCCCGGTTGCGCGAATTCGCGCCCGTGGTCGCCTTGCAACTGGTGGGCCTGCGCACGGAGACCGGCTACGCCCGCCGCCAGCGCGGCGAGTTGGCCGCCGCGGTACTCGGCGGGGCGGCCGACCCGGTGGAGGCGAGCCGGCTACAACTGGGCCCCGGCCCGATCTGCGTCCTGGCCGCGGCCCCGCGGGCGGCCGGGGACTCGGGCTCCGACGCGCCGGCCGCCGCCGGGCTGCGCCGGTTCGCGGACACGCTGGAGTACTTTCTGGCGGCGGTGCACCCGCGTTCAGCCCTGGTGACGGGTACCGGGGTGGTGTACGTACTGGCCGCCTGGCCCGCCGGACATGCCACGGCCCCGGAGTCCGCCGTCGCCCTGGCCCGCGACTTCCTCGCGCGGACCCCACTGGCCGGTGACTACGTGGTCGCCGTCGGCGGCCCGGCCGAATCGGTGGGCCGGATCGCCGACGTACGGGCGCAGGCGGACGCCGCGTTGCGGGCGCTGCGGCACCCGGCCGTCCGCGGACCGGTCGTGCGCACCGTGGAGGACATGGCGCTGGCCGTACTGCTGCTGCACCTCGCCGACGCGACCGAGGCGCTGGGCCTGCCGGAGGCCGGCGGCGCGCTGCGGCGGCTGCGCCGGGAAGAGGGCCGCGATGGTCCGCTGGCGGCGACCCTGGCCGCCTACCTCGCCGCCGCGGGGGCCACCGACACCGCGGCCGAGGCCCTGCACATCCACCCCAACACCATGCGCTATCGGCTGCGCCGTATCCGCGAGGTCTCCGGGCTCGACTTCGCCGATGCCGACGCCATGCTGCTCGCGCACCTCCAACTGCGGGTGCGCGAGCTGCGCACGAGCGCTTCTCACGGCTCCGGCTGATCCCGGAACGAGCGCGTGTAGCGGCACCCGTCCACGTCGACCCAGAGCACCGCGCCGTCCAAGGCGGGACCGGCCGTCAGTCGCTCCGGCAACCGGGGGTCGGCTCCGATGCGAAACGTCTCGTCGTCGAGCGGGACGAGTTCCGGTTCGTCGTCGGGCGCTTCCACGCCGGTCGCGGCGATCATGTACAGGCGCCCCGCCCGCCGCACGATGTCGAACGCGGGAAACCAGGGGGTGTAGCTCCGGTAGTGACCCACGAGCGCGTGTGGTGGGGCGGTCGGCGCACAGGGGTCGGGGCCCAGTGACTCGGGTCCGTAGAGCCAGCGTCCGTCCCGGGAGTGGTGGTAGGCGGACCACTTCGGGTGATCGCACACCAGTCGCCCGTCCCCCGCGTCGTACAGCTTGCCGGTAACCCCCTCCGAGGTGAGCGAGAGGCGGCCGTCCCCCGCGGACTCGACGCGGATCCCACGCGGCGCCGTTCCGTGGACGCCGACGTAGCGTCGGGCGTCGGGGATCCGCTCCGGATCGAACAGCGCCGGGTCCGCCGGGGCTCCTTGGACGACGGCGAGCACATGGCGGGCGAAGCGGTCGATGATCCGGCACTCGCCGGGTGCGTTGGTCAGCACGGCGACACCGTGCCCGCCGTCGATGTCGGCGGCGAGGTAGGAGCGGTATCCGACCATCCCGCCGGCGTGCGTCAGCCAGGTGCGGCCGTCGATCACTTCTACGCCCACGCCGCACGCGTAGCCGCGGCCGACCGTGTCTGCGGGCACCGTGAGCAGCTCTCGGAAACGCTCCGGCCCGACGATCCCGGTGCCGTCCAGGGTTCCCCGGCCCAGCAACATGCGGGCGAACCGGCCCAGGTCGGAAGCGGTCGCCAGGACGTTCCCATCGGCCGACGAATACTCGAAGAAGCCGGCCGGCGCGAGTGGGGCCGCCGGCAGCGGCGGGCGGTCGTCGCGCAGGAACCGGTAGCCGGTGGCGAGTTCGGCGGCCTCCTCGTGAACGATCCGCGCCGCCGAGTCGCGCATGCCCAGCGGCCGCAGCAGGCGTTCGGTCATGGCGTCGGCCGTCGACTGCCCCGTCACCCGCTCGACGATCAACCCCAGCAGGTTGTAGCCCTCGTTGGAGTAGTGGAACATCTCCCCCGGTTCGGCCCAGGTCCGCGCGTCACGAAGCGCGTAGCCGCGTGCGGCGGTATCGGGCAGCGCGTCGGCCCCGGCCACCAGTCCGGAGGTGTGCTGGAGGAGGTGCCGGACGGTGATCGCGCGGGATCCGCCGTTCGGAGCGAACCAGGGCAGGTGATCGGCGACGGCCGCGTCGAGGTCCACCTTCCCCTCGTCCGCCAGTGCGCCGAACAGGAAGGCGGTGAAGGTCTTGCTGATGGAGCCGATCTCGAAGCGCGTGCGACGCGAGATCGGCGCCCCGGACTCCGCGTTCGCGAATCCCGCGGTGACGAACGCGGACTCGCCGGTCCCATCGACGACGCTGATCGCGATTCCCGGCACCGGCCACCGGGTCCGCAACCGCTCCGCCAGCCCCGAAAGCACCTGTCGCACGTCCGGTTTCACATCCATCACACACTCGCTTTCCGAGAACGCAATCCCGCGAAACGGTCCGGACCCAGCTCGACCCGCGAGGAGTCGATCTCGGCGTCCGGCCGATCGCCTTTGACGTAACGTCGGCACAGGGGGTATAGCAGCACGGCCAGCAGCGCCACCACGACACTCGTGCCGAACGTCGCGGGCTCGTCGACCGCCGTACTCCATGCCAGGTACACGATCATCGCCGTGGGCAGTGCGACGACCAGGACCGCGCCGGGCAGGCCGCCGGGGACGCGAACCGGCCGCGACATCTGCGGATACCTCCAGCGCAGGACCAGAAAGGCCGTGAATTCCAGCAGGATCGAGGCCAGGGTGAGCAGCACCGTGGCCCGCAGGATCGAGCCGAAGTCGACCGCGGCGAGCACGACGACGACGGTGGTGCTCGCCAGCAGCGCACCCACGGGCGTGTCGAACCGTCTGCTGTCCCGGGCCATCCAGCGCGGCAGGTACGCGTCCGCCGCGAGCGCCCGCGGGACCCGGGTACTGGTCAGCAGGATCGCCATGAACAGCCCCACCAGAGAGAGCGCCGATCCCAGGGAGATCAGCACCTTGAGCCAGATACCGCCCAGGGCGTCGCCGACCACGACGAAGTCGCCTTGGACCCAGTCCGCGGGCGAACCCCGGTGCAGCCCGCTGCCGACGGCGGCGATGGTGGGCAGCAGATAGGCGGTGATGATCAGCGGAACCGAGATGAGCAGGGCCCGGGTGTAGGTCCGGTGCGCGTCGGCGACCTCGCCCAGCACGGTGCTCGGGCCGTCGAAACCGAGATAGAGCCACACGATCACGCCGAGCGCGCCGGCCACCGACGAGTGCACGCTTTGGTCCGGCACCGTGAAGGGCGAGAACACGTTGATCCCGTTACCGACCGCGTGCCAGATGCCGAGGACCGTCAGCACCGCGAACGGGGTGAGGATCACCAGCATCATCCCGACCGAGTACTCGCTCACCACCTTGGAACCGCGGTAGTTCAGATACGCCATCGGGAGAATGAGGGCGACGGTGACGATCCAGTGCAGGTCCACGACGAAACCGCCGTGGAACAGGTCCACGATCACCAGGCCCTTCCCGCGGGCGATGTCCGGGACCCACGTGGCCAGGTAGTCGACCAGCAGGATCGGGTAGAGGGCGAGGTTGAGCACGGACCCGATCGAATTCCAGGCTCCGAACACGAATGCCGCGCCTTTGCCGAGCGCGATCTTCGTCCAATGGTAGTAGCCGCCGTCGACCGGTATCGCGGCGCTCAACTCCGCTGCCACCAGCGCGTTCGGCACGCCGAATACCAGCGGCACCAGGACGATCATCAACAAAGTCATGCCCGGACCGGCGCCGGACAGTGAATTTTCGAGCCCGAAGGGGCCGCCGGACACCGTGAAGAAGAAGATTCCGACCAGGGGCAGTACACCGAGCGTGCGTCTGCCCGCCCCTGGCGCCGACCGCGTGATTTCCGACGGTATCCGTTCGCTCATCCTGGGCTCCACTCTCCATTCGCGCTGGTCGGCACAACGTACGGGGGAGCACCGGGGCCGTCCTCGTCGCGCCCGTCAAAGCCGCGACCCCCGGGTTGTCGCCGCCACCAACGCCGAGCCGCGCTCCACCCGGACACGACGAAGCCCCGGGCGACGAGGTCCCCCGGGGCTGCTGCGGCCCGGCCGCCGGCTACGACTGGAGGCGGCCGGCCGCCACGTGGTCAGTCGGTCGGCTGGTTCGCCGTGAGCAGGGCGTCGATTCGGGCGCGGTGGGCCGCCTCCCAGGCGGTCGGGGTCTCGGTGGCTTCCATGGCCGCTTTGCGTTGGGCGTCGTGGAGTACCCGCGCTCGGCGTGCGCTCGGGACGACCACGATGCCCTCCTCGTCGGCTACCACGATGTCGCCGGGGTCCACGTCGACGCCGCCGCAGCGCACCCGGGTGTCGAGCGGTGTCACGGCCGCCTTCGTGCCGGGGATGGGGATCACGCCCCGGGCGAACACGGGGAAGCCCATCTCCCGTACCTCCGCCAGGTCCCGGATCACCCCGTCGACCACGAAAGCCGCGATCCCGCGCCGCCGCGCGACCGCGCATACGTTGCCGCCGGCCAAGGCGTAGTCCACGTCGCCGGATTCGACCACGACGATCGAACCGGGCTCGGCGCGATGGATGGCCGCGTGCAGCATGAGGTTGTCCCCCGGCGGACACCGCACGGTGAACGCGGGGCCGGCCACGCGCGGCATCGGGCCCCACAGCGGCCGGATCCCGATGTCCATCACCTGCGCGCGTCCGAGCAGGTCGGCGAGGGTGGTCGGCGATGTGTCCGCGAATCCGGCACCGTCGTTCATCGGCTCATCCTTTGTTCGCATCGGGCGACGGGACGGCGCGACACTACCGAACAGGCCGTCCGCTCCCGCCGGTTGCACTCTTTCGAGTGGCCCGAGCCGCGTCGTCGCCGATCCCGTTCCGTCAGTCGCTACAACAGGACCGCGAACCTGATCACGACGACTCCGGGGCGACACGATGACGATGACTCAGATGACGGTGACGAGGACAACGACCACTGGGCGCCGGATGGCCTCCCTGGTGGTGGTGGCAACGAGCATCGGCGCGCTGCTGTTCACGCCGGGCACGGCTGTGGCGGCGCCGGCCGCGGGCGCCACGGCGTCGGCCGCGCGTATTCCGCTGCAGGACGCGATCGCCAATCTTCGGGTCGCGGAGGAGGATCGTTCCGGCTATGACCGCGCCGCGTTCCGGCACTGGATCGACGCGGACAAGGACGGTTGCACGACGCGCGCGGAGGTACTGATCGACGAGGCCGTGCTTCCGCCCGAGATCGGCGCCAAGTGCGCTCTTGCCGGGGGGCGTTGGTATTCCTACTACGAAGATGCCTACGTCGACGGTGCGGCCGGGCTGGACATCGACCACATGGTGCCGTTGGCCGAGGCGTGGGATTCCGGCGCGTCCGCGTGGACCTCGAAGCAGCGCGAGGCGTATGCCAACGACCTCGACCAGCCTCGGGCGTTGGTGGCCGTGACGGCGAAGTACAACCGTTCCAAGGCCGATCAGGACCCGAGCACGTGGCTGCCGCCGTATGAGGGGGCGCGCTGTGCGTACCTCACGGACTGGGTGATCGTGAAGACCAAGTACGACTTGGCGGTCGACCCGACCGAGCTCGACACGCTCCGGCGGCTGGGTGCGCAGTGCCCCAACGTGCCGATCGAGCCTGGCACGCCCTGAGGGTCCTCAAGCGCCGGACGGGCTGAAATGGGTCGCGTTCAGCGGAACAGGCTGCCGTTCACGGGTGCCTGCGTGGGCGTCCTCAAACGCCGGACGGGCTGAGATGGATTGCGTTCGGCGGAACAGGCTGCCGTTCATGGGAGCTTGCGCAGGCGTCCTCAAACGCCGGACGGGCTGAGATGGATTGCGTTCGGCGAACCAAGCTGCCGTTCACGGACGCCCGCGCGGGCGTCCTCAAACGCCGGACGGGCTGAATTGCGTTCGGCGGAGCCGGATGCCGTTCACGGGAACTTGCGTGGGTGTCCTCGAATGCCGGGCGGGGCTGGGGGTTAGCTGGTGGATCGGGCTCGCCAGCGTTGCATTACGCCGATGAATTCTTCCTGGAGGAAGGCGAAGAAATCGGCGGATTCGAGGGCTCGGGCGCCTGCCGGGGTGTCCGGGCCCAGGGTTTGGGCGCCGTCTCGGAGGATTGCCTCGAAGCGGCTCATGAGTTTGTCGCGCTCTCCGTAGGTCTCGTACCAGAGTTCGTCGTGCAGGCGGTAGCGGTCCCGCCGCGAACCCGGCTCGCGTTCGCGGTGGACCATGCGCACCTGGGTGAGGTAGCCGATCGCCGAGGACACCGCCGCCGGGCTGATCCGCAGCGACTCGGCGAGTTCGGCCGAGGTCATGCTCGCCGAGTCGGCCGCCAGGAGGGCGGCGAACACGCGCGCGCCCATCCGCTGCATGCCGGCATCCGTCAGCTCGCCCGCGAAGCGCTCGACGTAGCGTGCGACGGCCGCCTCGTCCCGCTTCGCCACCGATTCTTCTTCTCGCATCCGGCTCACCTTACGACCACCCTCCGGCCACCCACGAAGCACGCTGCCGCTTCGTCTTCATGATTCTTGACTTTTCTTAACTTCACAACTTTCTGAAGGAAGCGTATGTTCTGAAACATGAACACGGCGATCAGCGTCTCCGGTCTGCACAAGTCCTTCGGACGCACGCACGCCCTCGACGGCCTGGATCTGGAGGTCGCGACCGGCGAGGTACACGGCTTCCTCGGCCCCAACGGCGCCGGCAAGTCCACGACCATCCGCGTCCTCCTCGGCCTGATCCGCGCCGACCGGGGCGACGTCACCCTCCTCGGCGGCGACCCGTGGCGCGACGCGGTGGCCCTGCATCGTCGGGTCGCCTACGTACCCGGCGATGTCACCCTCTGGCGCAACCTCAGCGGCGGCGAGGTGATCGACCTGTACGGCCGGCTGCGCGGCGGCCTGGACCCGGCCCGGCGCGCCGACCTGCTGGACCGGTTCGAACTCGACCCGACCAAGAAGGGCCGCGCCTACTCGAAGGGCAACCGGCAAAAGGTGGCCCTGGTCGCCGCGTTCGCCTCCGACGTGGACGTGCTGATCCTGGACGAGCCCACCTCCGGCCTGGACCCGCTGATGGAGGAGGTCTTCCGCACCTGCGTCGCCGAGGAACGCGACCGCGGCCGCACCGTGCTGCTGTCCAGCCACATCCTGGCCGAGGTCGAGGCGCTGTGCGATCGGGTCAGCATCATCCGCAACGGACGCACCGTCGAGTCCGGTTCGCTGGCCGACCTGCGCCATCTGAGCCGCACCACCGTCCGCGCCCGGCTCATCGGCCCGGCCGACGGCCTGGCCGATCTCCCGGGGGTGCACGACCTGCGCGGCGACTTCGACCACACCGTGCTCCAGGTGGACAACGAGCACCTGAACCCGGTGCTGCGCCGGCTGGCCGAGATCGGCGTACGCGGCCTGACCAGCAGCCCGCCCACCCTGGAGGAGCTGTTCCTGCGCCACTACCGCACCGAGGACACCCACCCCGCGGCGGTGTCCCGATGACCGCCACCGCCATCACCCCCGCCCCCACCGTGTCGGCCCGCCACCTCGCCGGCACCCCCACCCTCATCCGCCTCGCCCTGCGCCGCGACCGCGTGTTGATCCCGGTCTGGGTGGTGGCCCTGATCGGCACCCTCGCCGGCACCGAACGCTCGCTCGAAAGGCTGTACGACACCGCCGCCGAACGCGCCGACGTCGCGCACGACATGAACGCCAACGGCTCGTTCCGTGCCCTGTACGGCGCGGTCTACGCCGACTCCTATGGCGCCCTCACCGTCTGGCGCGTCGGCGCCACCGTCGCCCTCCTCGCCGGCCTGATGAGCCTGCTCGTGGTGATCCGGCACACCCGCGACGAAGAGGAGACGGGTCGTCAGGAGGCCCTGTCCGCCGGAATGGTCGGCCGCCGGGCGCCCCTGACCGCGGCCCTGGCCGGCGCCGCCCTGGCCAACCTCGCGCTGCTGCTCCTGTGTACCGCCGTCCTGCGCGGCGCCGGCCAATCCACCGCCGGCTCCCTCGCGTTCGGCACCGCCGTGGCGCTGACCGGCATGGTCTTCGCCGGCGTCGCGGCGGTGTCCGCGCAACTGACCGAGAACACCCGCCTCGCCCGCGGCATCGCCGTGGCCGTCCTGGGCGTCGCGTTCGTCCTGCGCGCGGCGGGCGACGCGGCCCGGCCCGCGGCCGACGAAGGCAGCCATCCACTCGTGTGGGTGACCCCCCTCGGCTGGGCCGAAAACGTCCACCCCTTCGCCGGCGACCGCTGGTGGGCCCTGCTCCCCTCCGCCGCCCTCGCCGCCGGGTGCGCCGTGCTCGCGTACGCCCTCGCCGGTCGGCGCGACATCGGCGCCGGCTTCATCCGCCCGCGCCCCGGACCGGCCCACGCCCCCGCGTCGTTGGCCGGCGCATACGGCCTGGCCTGGCGCCTCCAACGCGGCACCCTCGCGGCCTGGGCGATCGGCCTCGCCTTGGGCGGCGCGGTGTTCGGCGGCATCGCCGACGGCGCCAAGGACATCGTCGGCGACAACGACGGCACCCGTGACCTGGTCCGCCGCATGGGCGGCCACGTCGACCTGACCGACGCGTTCCTGTCCACCCTGATCGGCCTGCTCGGCCTGATCTGCGTGGTGTTCGCGGCCGGTTCGATCCTGCGCCTGCGCGACGAGGAGACCGCCGCCCGGGCCGAACCGCTGCTCGCCAACGCGGTCGGCCGACTGCGCTGGGCCGGCGGACACCTGGTGGTCGCCTACCTCGGCACGGCCGCCGTCCTGGCCGCCGGCGGCCTCGCGATGGGCCTGTCGTACGGGATCACCGTGGGGGATGTTTCCGGCCAACTCCCCCGCGTCCTGCTCGCCACCCTGGCCCAGACGCCCGCCGTGTGGGTGATGACCGGCCTGGCCGTCCTGATCGTCGGCGCCCTGCCCCGCCTCACCCCGGCGGTCTGGGGCCTGGTCGGCCTGGTGATCGCGCTCGGCTGGCTCGGCCCGGCCCTGAAGTTGCCGCAGGCGCTCCTGGACGTATCACCGTTCGCCCACCTGCCCAAGCTGCCCGGCGCCGACGTCACCGCCACGCCGTACGCCTACCTGCTCACCCTCGCCGCCATCCTGCCCATGGCGGGCCTGACCGGCCTCCGCCACCGCGACCTCGGCTGAGCCCCGCGGCGACCACCGCCCCCCGGCGGCCGGGCCGGCCGACCACCCCCGCCCTCACCCCATCTCCTCCAACGTCTTGCCCTTCGTCTCCGGCACGAACTTCAGCACGAACGGAATCGACAACACCGCGAAGCACGCGTACATCACGTACGTGGCCGACAGATTCCAGTCCGACAACGTCGGAAACGACACCGTGATCACCCAGTTCGCGATCCACTGCGCCGACGCCGCCACCCCCAGCGCCGCCGCGCGGATCCGGTTCGGGAACATCTCGCCGAGGAAGACCCACACCACCACGCCCCACGACAGCGCGAAGAACAGCACGAACGAGTGGGCCGCGATCAGCGCGACGGTACCCTCGGTGTCCGGGAGTTTGATGTTCTTGCCCTGGCCGGTGCGGGCCGAGAAGGCCCACGCGACCAGGCCGAGCGAGATCGCCATGCCCGTCGAACCGACCAGCGCGAGCGGCTTGCGGCCCACCCGGTCGACCAAGGAGATGGCGATGATCGTGCCGATGATGTTGATGATCGAGGTGGTGAACGAGTACAGGAACGAGCTGTTCGGGTCGATGCCCACCGACTGCCACAACGACGCCGAGTAGTAGAAGATCACGTTGATCCCGACGAGCTGCTGGAACACCGACAGCCCGATGCCGATCCACACGATCGGCAGGAACACGAACCCGCCACCACCCAACAGGTCCTTGAACGTGGACTTGTGCTCGCGCCGCATCGCCGTCCGGATCTCCGCCACCCGCGCGTCCAGGTCGACGTCGTCGGACTCCACCTCGGCGAGCACCTTCCGCGCCTGCGCCTCCCGACCGACCGACAGCAGGAAGCGCGGCGACTCGGGGATGGTGAAGGTGAACAGGCCGTACAGCACGGCCGGCAGCACCATCACGCCGAGCATCACCTGCCACGCCTCCAGCCCGAAGATCAGCTTGCCGCGCTGGTCGCCGTCGGCCAGGTTGAGGATGCCCCAGTTGACCAACTGCGAGACCGCGATGCCGGTGACGATGGCGGCCTGCTGGAACGAGCCGAGCCGGCCGCGATAGGCCGGCGGGGCGACCTCGGCGATGTACGCCGGACCGATCACCGAGGCCATCCCGATCGCCGTGCCGCCCAGGACCCGCCACAGCGCCAGGTCCCACAGCGCGAACGGCAGCGCGGATCCCACCGCGCTGGCCGCGAACAGCACGGCGGCGATCTGCATCACCCGGATGCGCCCGATCCGGTCGGCGATCCGGCCCGCGATCGCAGCCCCGATCGCACAACCGACCAGCGCGGCGGCGACCACCTGGGCGAGCAGGCTGGAACCCGGCGAGAACTTGCCCCGGATGCCCTCGACCGCGCCGTTGATCACCGAACTGTCGTAGCCGAAGAGGAATCCGCCCATCGCGGCGGCGGCCGTGATGAAGATGACATGGCCGAGGTTCTCCGAATAGCCGCCGCCGGAACCACCGCCCGAGGTCCCGTCACCACCACCGCTCGACTGCCCGGTCGTCGCTGTGCTGCCGACCAACGTCGCCTCCTGGGTCCGTACGTCCGTGCGAGTCGGTGCGCCCCGCACGGTTCGGTACGCCCCGTCCCGGTCCGGTGCGCCCGTCCGGTCCGGGGCGGTCCGTACGGTGTTCCGGATCCGGCCCGGTTGCCGGATCTTGAGAGTTGCCCGATATTTCGCCGCTAATCATCGGCAGACGACCGGAGGGCGTCGCCCCTCACCCGGATCCGTCGTCCGGGATTCCGTTCGGCCCCGGGCATTTGCCAGAACTAGCCGATCGCCGCCGAGCGCTTCTCCGCCGCCCCACACCCGTGTGAGTGTTTCGCTCGCTCGGGCACGTACCCGGCCTGCACGGTCGCCCGTGTCGCTCCTCAGCGCCGCGGTGCACGTCGGCGACGTGGTCGAGGCATGTCCCCTCCCAAGGAGCCTCGATGAATCGCAGAACGACCACGGCCGGGACCGTCCTCGCCCTGATCGCCGGCCTGGCGATCGGCGCGGCCGGCCCGACCTCGGCCGGTACCAACGAACCGTCCTCCCCTCCCCCCGCAAGCTCGCAGGACAAGGCGGTATCCGCCGCCGACCGGGCAGTCGCGAACGGTCTGGACGCCCTCGCGAAGGGCCCGGACGAGAAGTTCGAACGTCAGCTCGTCACCCCCTGGATCAACGACCTGTACTCGGTCGCCTACCAGCGCACCTATCGCGGCCTGCCGGTCGTCGGCGGCGACGCGGTGGTCATGGCCGACGGTCAGGGCCGGGTCCGCGGGACCCAGGCCGCGACCAGCGCGCAGATATCCGTCCCGACCCGCGCGACCGTGGCCGCCGGCACCGCCGAGGCCACGTCCAAGGCCCAGCTTCCGGTCGTGGACAAGGTCGAATCGCACCGCCTCGTGGTCCACGTCCTGGACGGCAACAGCAACCTGGCGTGGGAGACGGTGGTCACCGGCCGTACCGACACCGCCCCCAGCCGACTGCACGTGTTCGTCGACGCGAGCACCGGCCAGGTCCTCGACAAGGTCGACGACGTCAAGGCCGGCACCGGCAACAGCCAGTGGAACGGCCCCAATCCGCTGACCATCCAGACCAGCGGCTCGGCCGGTTCCTACTCCCTCCGCGACTCCACCCGTCCCGGTCTGAGCTGCGCCGACAACGCCACCGGCCAGGTCTTCACGAAGTCCACCGACTCGTGGGGCAACGGCCAGGCGTCCAGCAAGGAGACCGGCTGCGTCGACGTCATGTGGGCGGCGCAGAACGAGTGGAACATGCTCAAGGACTGGCTCGGTCGCAACGGCCACAACGGCACCGGCGGCAGCTGGCCGGTCAAGGTCGGCATCAGCGACATCAACGCCTTCTGGGACGGCTCCTCCGTCTCCATCGGCCACAACCAGGCCAACCAGTGGATCGGCTCGATGGACGTCGTCGGCCACGAATTCGGCCACGGCATCGACCAGTTCACCCCCGGCGGCACCAGCCGCGAGGCCGGACTCGGCGAGGGCACCGGCGACATCTTCGGCGCGCTGACCGAGGCGTACACCAACGAGCCCACCTCCTTCGACTCGCCGGACTACACCGTCGGCGAGACCGTCAACCTCGTGGGCCAGGGCCCGATCCGCTACATGTACAAGCCGTCCACCAACGGCGACCCCGACTGCTACAGCTCCTCGATCCCGAACACCGAGGTGCACAAGGCGGCCGGACCGCTCAACCACTGGTTCTACCTGCTCGCCGAGGGCACCGCCCCGGCGGGCAACGGCAAGCCCGGCAGCCCGACCTGCAACAACACCACGCTGGCCGGCGTCGGCATCCAGAACGCGGGCAAGGTCTTCTACGGCGGCATGCTGCTCAAGACCAGCGGCATGACCTACAAGAAGTACCGCACCACGACGCTGACCGCGGCGAAGAGCCTCGACCCGACCTGCGCGCTGTTCAACAAGACCAAGGCCGCGTGGGACGCCGTCAGCCTGCCCGCGCAGACCGGCGACCCGACCTGTGTCGGCAACCCGGACGACTTCTCCCTCTCGCTCAACCCGACCTCGGGCAGCGTGCAGCCCGGCGGTGACGTCACCACCTCCGTGGCCACCGCGACCACGGGCGGCAACGCACAGCAGCTCACCCTGACCACCGGGACCCTGCCCAGCGGCGTCACCGCCGTGTTCACCCCGGGCACCGTCCAGTCGGGCAACAGCTCGTCGCTGAAGTTCACGGCGAGCGCGGGTGCGGCCCAGGGGACGTTCCCGATCACGGTCACCGCCACCGGCACGGCCACCACGCACAGCGCGCAGTATCAGCTGACGGTCGGTTCCGGTCCGGGCAACCCCGACTTCTCCCTCTCGCTCAACCCGACCCAGGGCACCGTCACGCCCGGCGGGGATGTCACCACGTCGCTGACCACGGCGACCATCAGCGGCACCCCGCAGCAGCTCACGCTGGCCACCGGGACCCTGCCCACCGGCGTGACCGCGGTGTTCACTCCCGACACCGTCCAGTCCGGCGCGTCGTCGTCGCTGAAGTTGTCCGCGAGTTCCGCGGCGACGCCGGGGACGTACACGGTGACGGTCACCGCCACCGGTACCTCCACCACACACAGCGTTGACTACCGGCTGACGGTCGGCACCGGTCCGGGCAACTGCTCCGCGCCCGCATGGGACGCCGGCACCGTCTACGTGGGCGGCAACGTGGTCTCGTACCAGGGGCACACCTACCGCGCCAAGTGGTGGACCCAGGGCGAAACCCCCGGAACCACCGGCCAGTGGGGGGTGTGGCTCGACCTCGGACCGTGCTGAGGACACCGGCTCGCGCGGAGTCCGCGCGAAGTCGAGGCCGCCGGTGGGTATTTCGGGTCGGTAGTACCCACCGGTAGCACCCGTCCGTAGCTCGCCCACAGTTCCGTGTTTCTTCGATCGTGCTGCCCGGCAGGCCCGCGGATGGGCCCGCCGGGCAGCCGCACGTCGGGCCCGCCGCCGGCCCCGGCGGACGGACTCCCTTGTCGGGCAAGGCGAACGACCTTGCCGGACACCCTTGACAGTGCCGAGAGAGCGGGCCTAATTTCCTCTACAACTCTTAGGAAGGTTTCCTAACAGTGGCGAAAGGGAGACCGCTCATGGCCGGGAGCACCGAGCGCGGCGCGGCAGCGTCCGGACGGGAGCAGGCCGGGCGGCCGAGCCTTTTGCGGGCCATCAACGACCGGGCCGCGCTCGAACTCCTCTTGCGGCACGGGCGGCTGTCCCGGGGTCAGATCGGCTCGATGACCGGTTTGTCGAAGCCGACCGCCTCTCAGCTGCTCTCCCGCCTGGAGGCGGCGGGCCTGGTCGTCGGGGTCGGTACCACCGAGGGCGGCCGGGGGCCCGGCGCCCAGCTGTACGAGATCAACCCGGCGGCGGGGCACGTCGCGGGCCTGGACGTCACGCCCGCCCGGATCCGGGTGGCCATCGCCGACCTGACCGGACGGGTGGTGGGCGAGCACGAACTGGCCACCCCGCGCCGGGAGTCGGCCGATACGCCGGGCCGGATCCGGGAGGCGGTCCGGGCCGCCGCCAAACCGGCCGGGCTCGACCTCGCCGATCTCGCGCACATGGTGATCGGCATCCCGGGAGCGTTCGATCCGACCACCGAGCAGTTCCGCTACGGCCGCCACCTCGCGGGCTGGCACACCCCCGGGGTGCTGGACCGGATCCGCGAGACCCTGGGCCTGACGGTGGACGTGGAGAACGACGTCAACCTCGCCGCGCTCGCCGAGCAGCGGGACGGATCGGCCCGCGACGCGGGGGACTTCGTGCTGCTGTGGGTCGACGAGGGAATCGGCTGCGCGATCGTGATCGGCGGCCGACTGCATCGAGGCTCGACCGGCGGCGCGGGCGAGGTCGGCTACATGCCGATGCCCGGTGCGCCGCTGCCGCACGACGTCAGCCGGCGCAATACCGGCGGCTTCCAGCAACTCGCGGGCGCGCCCGCGGTGTTGTCCCTGGCCCGTGCCTACGGCGTGGGCAGTCGTACCGCGCCGCAGGCCGTCGCCCGGGCGGTGCGGGCGACCGAACCGCGCGGCGGCGCCTTCCTCGACGAGCTGGCGAACCGGCTGGCGGTGGGGATCGCGGTGATCGTCTCGGTCCTGGATCCGGGACTCGTCGTGTTGTCGGGGGCCATCCCGATGGCCGGCGGCGAAGCGTTGCGCTCACGTGTGGTGGACGAGTTGCACCGCCTCGCGATCCCGCGCCCACGCGTCGTGCTCGGCGACGTGCCCGCCAACCCCGTGCTCACCGGCGCCGTGCACGCGGCGCTCGACGTCGCCCGCGACGTCGTCTTCACCACAACCTGACGCACCACGCACACCCGCAGGCCCACCCGGTACACGCACCTCGTACACGCACGCCCGTCCTCGTACGCGCCACCCGACGCCGTCCACCGTCGCGACCCGTCGGCACCCGGGCGCACCCCGCCCCGGGCCACCCCCGCCCGGGCACATCCCCGTCCAGGCACACCCAGCGCCACCGGCAGCACATGTACCACCGCCAGGACCACGGCGCCGCTCGTCCCGGCCGCGCCGCCGCCATCTCCGGAGGAGGACCCAGTGCACAGACTCCCACGGCTCCGTCGTTCCCTCACGACCCTCGCGTGCGCCGCCACGCTCGCCCTGATGGCCTCCGCGTGCGCCGGCGACGACGGCGGCTCGGGGTCCGGCACCGGCGCCTCGGAGGCGCCCGACAAGAAGGTCACCATCACCTTCTGGCACGGCTGGAGCGCCGAGAGCGAGACCAAGGCGGTCAAGGACCTGGTCGCCAAGTTCAACGCGTCGCACCCGAACATCACGGTCAAGATCGTCTCCAACGTGACGGACGACAAGATCACCCAGGGCATCCGCTCGGGCAAGGGCCCGGACGTGGTGTCCTCGTTCACCACGGACAACGTCGGCCAGTTCTGTTCGTCGGGCTCGTGGCTCGACCTCGCGCCGTGGCTGGCCCAGTCCAACATCGACCCCGCCACCACCTTCCCGAAGGCGGTGATGGACTACACCCAGTTCCAGGGCAAGCGGTGTGCGCTGCCCCTGCTCGCGGACTCCTACGGGCTCTACTACAACAAGGACATGTTCGCCGCGGCGGGCATCGCGGGACCGCCGAAGACGATGAGCGAACTCATCGCGACGGCGAAGAAGCTCAACCAGCTCAACGGCGACGGCACCTTCAAGGTCGCGGGCTTCCTGCCCACGTTCCACGCCTACGAGTTCACCCCGGCGCACGTGCTCGCCCAGTACGGTCCGACCTACCAGACGCCCGACGGCAAGTCGGCGCTGTCCAAGGACCCGGGCGTCCCGCAGTTCCTCAACTGGCAGAAGCAATTCGTGGAGAGCCAGGGCGGGTTCGACAAGCTGGAGAAGTTCCGCACCACCTTCGGTGAGGAGTTCTCCGCGGAGAACCCGTTCATGAGCGGCAAGCTCGCGATGACCATGGACGGCGAGTGGCGTACCGCGATGATCGCGAAGGACGCGCCGAACCTGAACTACGGCACCGCGCCGTTCCCGGTCCCGGACGACCAGCTGGACAAGTACGGCCGCAGCTACCTGACCGGCACCACCATCGGCATCGCCAAGTCCAGCCACCACCAGCGCGCCGCCTGGGAGTTCGTCAAGTTCGTCACGACCGACACCGACGCGCTGAACCAGCTCGCCGGGGCGATCCACAACGTGCCGACCACCAACGCCGCGCTGGCCGCGTCGCCGCTGGCGAACGACGAGCACTTCAAGCCGTTCATCGACGCGTTCAAGCACCCCGCGAGCAACACCACGCCCGCCAGCCCCAACGGCGGCAAGTACCAGGTGACCTTCCAGGAGTTCGCGTACAAGTGGGAGGCCGGCGGGGGTGGCGACCCGAGCAAGGGTCTGGCCGATCTGGACAAGCAGATCGACACCGACGTGGCCCAGGTCCAGTGATCCGATGACCACGACCGCCCCCGCGGCGGCGAAGGTCCCGGCGGCGCTGCGCAGGCAGCGCCGCCGGCGGAACCTGCGCACGCTCGCGTTCCTGTCCCCGTGGCTGATCGGCTTCTCGGTCTTCTTCGCGTATCCGCTCGGCGCGACCGTGTACTACTCGTTCACGCGCTACGACCTGATCAACCCGCCCGTGTGGGTGGGCACCCGCAACTGGAACTACGTCTTCAACGACTACCCGGCGCTGTGGCAGGCGTTGCGCAACACGTTGTGGCTGGTCGTGGTGATGGTCACCCTGCGGGTGATCTTCGGGCTCGCGCTGGGCATGCTGGCGATCCGGCTCAAGAGCGGGTCCGGGCTGTTTCGCACGCTGGCCTACCTGCCGTATCTGGCGCCGCCGGTGGCCGCCACGATCGGCTTCGCGTTCCTGCTCAACCCCGGTACCGGGCCGGTGAACAACCTGCTCGGCGACGCCGGACTGCCGCAGCCGGGCTGGTTCACCGACCCGGACTGGTCCAAGCCCGCGCTCACCCTGCTCGCCCTGTGGGGGATCGGCGACCTGCTGGTGATCTTCACCGCGTCGTTGCTGGACGTGCCGCGCGAGCAGTACGAGGCGGCCGAGTTGGACGGCGTGGGGCCGTGGCAGAAGTTCCGCTACGTCACGTGGCCGGCGATCACGCCGGTGGTGCTGTTCGCGGTGGTCACCGGGGTGATCCAGACGATGCAGTACTACACGCAGGCGATGGTTGCCGGGAAGGTCGCCAGCGGCATCATCGGCAACTCCGGTCAGCCGTTCGAGCCGGGCTATCCGCAGGGCACCACCCTGACCCTGCCGCAACTCGTGTACCAGGAAGGGTTCTCCACCTTCAACACCGGTGCCGCGTGTGTGATCTCGCTGATTTTGTTCGCCATCGCGATGGCGTTCACGTTCGTGCTGCTTCGGCGGCGGTCGGGGTTGTTGGACGACGACTGAGCGGGCGGCGGCCGGCGCCGCCGAAGGTGCCCGCGACCGCCACTCCCCTCCTCGAACACCCGGCCGAAAACCCGAGTTCGACGATCCACCGTGCCCAGAAGGGATCGGTTACATGGCCCAGACCGTCACGGTCGAGGCGGCCGGCGTCGTGCCGCCGCCCGTGCCCGCCCGGACACCGGCGCAGCCGCATCGGCGCAAGCGTGTACTGAGCTGGATCGGCGTGCACACGCTCGCCGTCACCGCCGTGCTGTTCTTCATCCTTCCGTTCGTGTTCCTGTTCCTGACCTCGGTGATGTCCGACAAACAGGCGCTGACCAGCCATCTGTGGCCCACGTCGTGGGAGTGGGGCAACTACACCGAGGTGATGAAGACCCCCGGCTTCGGCACGTGGTGGCGCAACACGCTGATGTACGCCGGGCTCGGCACCTTGTTCACCGTGGTCTCCAGCCTGCCGGTGGCCTACGCGCTGGCCAAGTTCCGGTTCCGCTTCCGGGGCGTGGCGCTGATGCTGGTGATCTCGTCGATGATGTTGCCGCCCCAGGTGATCGTCATCCCGATGTACATCTTCTGGGCCAAGCAGATGCACCTGACCGGGACGTTGTGGCCGCTGATCATCCCGATGGCCTTCGGCGACGCGTTCACCATCTTCCTGCTCCGCCAGTTCCTGCTCACCATCCCGTCCGAATACCTGGACGCGGCCCGGGTGGACGGGTGCGGCGAACTGCGCATCCTGATCTCGATCGTGCTGCCGATGATCCGGCCGGCGATCGCGGCGGTGGCGCTGTTCCAGTTCTTCTACTGCTGGAACGACTACTTCGGTCCACAGGTGTACGCCTCGGAGAATCCGGGCGCGTGGACGTTGTCGTACGGCCTGGAGTCGTTCAAGGGCGCGCATCAGGTCAATTGGAATCTCATGATGGCCGCCACCCTCTTGGTGATGGCGCCGGTGATCCTCGTGTTCTTCTTCGCCCAGAAGGCGTTCATCGAGGGCGTGACATTGACGGGAGTAAAGGGTTGAAGCTTGCGGTGGTGGGCGGTGGGTCCACCTACACTCCCGAACTCGCGGACGGCCTCGGCCGGTTGCGTGAGAGCCTGCCGGTCGACGAACTCGTGCTCGTGGACCCGGTGGTGGAACGCCTGGAGTCGGTCGGCGCGGTGGTCCGCCGAATCCTGGCCCGCTACGGACACCCGGCCCGGGTGGTGCTGACCGACGACCTGGACGCGGGCGCCGAGGGCGCCGACGCGGTGCTCTTCCAGCTCCGGGTGGGCGGTCAGCAGGCCCGGGCGCAGGACGAGGCGTGGCCGCTGGACTGCGGCTGCGTCGGGCAGGAGACCACCGGGGCGGGCGGCCTGGCCAAGGCGCTGCGCACGGTGCCGGTGGTGCTGGACGCGGCCGAGCGGGTCCGCCGGGTCGCGCCGGACGCGTGGATCGTGGACTTCACCAACCCGGTGGGCATCGTCACCCGGGCGCTGTTGGACGCGGGCCATCGTGCGGTGGGCCTGTGCAACGTCGCGATCACCTTCCAGCGGCGGTTCGCCGCGTTGTTGGACGTCGCGCCGGATCGGCTGCGCCTGGACCATGTCGGGCTCAACCACCTGACCTGGGAGCGGGGCATCCATGTGCTGGACGACCTGGGCGCGCCCGGGCCGGACCTGCTGCCGCGTCTGTTGGCCGAGCACGGGGCCACGATCGCGGCGGACATCGAGTTGCCGGTGGATCTGATGTACCGGCAGAACACGGTCCCGTCCTACTACCTGCGCTACTTCTACGCGCACGACGCGGTGGTGTCCGCGCAGCGGCACACCGGTTCGCGGGCCGAGGAGGTGGCCGCGATCGAGCGCGAACTGCTCGAGCTGTACAAGGATCCGACCCTGGACACCAAGCCGGAGTTGTTGGAGCGCCGGGGCGGGGCGTACTACTCGGAGGCGGCGGTGGCGCTGGTCGCCGCGCTGATGGGCAAGGGCGGCGACGAGGCGTCCCGGATCCAGGTCGCCGACGTGCGCAACAACGGCGTCCTGCCGTTCCTGCCGGACGACGCGGTGATCGAGGTGCAGTCCCGGGTCGACGCGAACGGGGCGACGCCGCTGCCGGTGGCGCCGGTCGGGCCGTTGCAGGCCGGGCTGATCGCGCATGTCGCGGCGTACGAGGAGTTGGCCTTGGACGCGGCGCTGCGCGGCGGGCGGGACCGGGTGTTCACCGCGTTGTTGGCGCACCCGCTGGTCGGGCAGTACGACATCGCCGAGTCGCTCACCGATCGGCTCCTTGCCGCGGGCAAGGAGCACCTTCCGTGGGCGCGGTGACCGGGGGCGCCTCGCCCGGGCCGGTCCCGGCCGTGCTCGCGATCGACGCGGGCAACTCGAAGACGGATGTCGCGGTGGTCGACGCGGACGGTCGGGTCTGGGGGAAGGCGCGCGGGCCGGGCTACAAGCCGTACGTGCTCGGCCACGAGGCGGCGGCGCAGGCGATCGCCGAACTGGTCGAGGAGGTGCTGCGCGCGGCGGCGGGGGTCGGGCCGGTGGAGCATGTCGCGGCCTATCTGGCCAACATCGACCTGCCGGTGGAGGAGTTGCGGCTGCGCAAGGAGTTCGAGGATCGGGGGTGGAGCCGCACGGTCACCGTCGGGAACGACACGTTCGCGGTGCTGCGTTCGGGTACGGACGCGCCGCGCGGGGTCGCGGTGGTGTGCGGCGCGGGGATCAACTGCGTGGGCCTGCTGCCGGACGGGCGTACCGCACGCTTCCCGGCGCTCGGACGGATGACCGGCGACTGGGGCGGCGGGATCGGTCTGATGGAGGAGGTGATGTGGTCGTCGGTGCGGGCCGAGGACGGTCGGGGGCCGGCCACGGCGCTGGCCGCGGCCACGTCCGACCACTTCGGTCTGCCGTCGGCGACCGCGGTGGCCGAGGCGGTGCACCTGGGCGAGTTGCCGGCCGAGCGGCTGCACGAACTGGTTCCGTTGTTGTTCCGGGTGGCCGAGGCGGGCGATCCGGTGGCGGGCGAGGTGGTGGAGCGGCAGGCGGCCGAGATCGCGGTACTGGCGGTGACGGCGCTGGGTCGGCTGGACCTGCTGGGCGAGGCGGCCGATGTGGTTCTCGGCGGCGGCGTGCTGGCCGCGGAGCCGCCGCTGCTGATGGCGGCGGTGGCCCGGCGGGTGCTGGAGGTCGCGCCGAGGGCGGTCCTGAAGGTCGCGTCGGATCCCCCGGTGGTGGGCGCGGCCCTGCTCGGGCTCGATCGCCTGCGCGGCGAGGGGCGGGCTCCGGTGGACGAGGGCGGGGCGGCGGAGCGGCGGCTGCGTGAGGAGTGGTCGGCGGGGGTGGGCTGAGCGGGCGGCCGGTGTCGGTGGGGGACGGGGACGGGGACGGGACCGGGGGACGGGGGTGAACGGTCCGGGCCGGGCCGTTCGGAGGTGGCCGGGGCGTCGGGCGGGCGTCGCGCCGGCCGGCTTCGGAGCGTGCAGGCGTGACCGCTCGGGGGCGTGACCGCTTGCGGGCATGGCGACTTGGCGGCGTGGGGCGCTGTCGACCCGGGGCCGCTGTGGCCGGCGCCGTGCGCCCGGGTCGGGTTCTGTGCTCGTTCGGGCATCGGGTGTTCAGTGGATCGCATACGATCCGGGCGGGGCGGGTTCATCCGCGACGGGGCCCACACGATGCGGATGGGGACGACTGTGGGCGATCTCGCGTGATCGACGGGTCCGCGCCGGGGCTGGTCCGCGACCGGGTGACCTGGTCGTTGTACCTGCACATGGCCGCGTTCGGCTACTTCCTGTACTGCTTCGGCCCCTCCGTCACGCTGCTCGGCGACGAACTGGGCGTGAGCAACGCGGTGGCCGCGCTGCACAGTACGGCCTATGCGGCGGCGGGCGTGTTGATCGCGCTGCTCGGCGACCGGCCGATGCGCCGCTTCGGGCGGGGGCGCACGTTGTGGACCGGGTGTGTGGTGTTGTGTCTGGGGGTGCTCGCGTACTGTGCGGCGGATACCCCGGCCGTGTCGTTGAGCGCGGCGCTGCTGTGCGGGTTCGGCGCGTTCCTGGTGGTGAACGTGGCGGGTACGGCGCTGGCCGACCACCACGGCCCGATCGCCGGGCCGAGCGCCCTCAGCGAGGCCAACGGCCTGGCCGCCGGCGTGGGTACGGCCGCCCCGCTGCTGATCGGCGTGATGGACTCCTCCGGTCCCGGCTGGCGCTGGGCCATGGTCGTGGTCCCGGTGCTCTTCGCCGCCCTGGCCGTGGTGTACGGCCGAACCCCGATCCCGGATCCGCACCCGCCGGCCCGCCCGGCACCGGACCGCCCGGAGGCGGCGACCGAGGACGAACGGCCGCCGGCCCGGGGCCTGCCGCCCGCCTACTGGTGGGCCTGGTTGTTGACGGTGTGCTCGGTGGCGGTGGAGTTCTCGTTGTCGTTGTGGGCCTCCACGCTGTTGCGCGATCGCACCGGGATGTCGGAGAGCGCCGCCGCCACCGCGATGACCGCCGTGGTGGCCGGCCTGTGCCTGGGTCGACTGGCGGGCGGGCGGCTGGTGTTGCGGGTGCCGCTGGATCGGCTGTACGGCGGTGCCGTCGCGGTCAACCTCGTCGGCTTCGTGGTGTTCTGGACGGCCTCGGTGCCGTGGCTCGGCTATACCGGCCTGTTCCTGTCCGGCCTGGGCCTGTCCGTACAGTTCCCCCTCGCCACCGCGACGGCGATCCGCGCGGCGGGCGGCCGAAGCGACCTGGCCCTCTCCCGGCTCGCCGGGGCCACCACCCTGGCCGCCGGGGGTGCGCCGTTCCTGCTCGGCGTGGCCACCGATCTGATGCCGGTCCGCACCGCGTTCCTGCTCCTGCCGATCCTGCTCCTGGCCTCGCTGCCCATCCTGCGCCTGGCCACCACCACGCGCCCGTGACGCGGCGGCCCGGTCAGGCCCGCGCCATCGCCGCCGCGTCGACGGCGCACTCCAGGACCGCCCTGCTGCGCGACCACGGCAACGGCGACGCCGCGCCGCCCGCCATGGCCAGGATCGTACGCATCGTGGCGCGGTAGCCCAGCGCCTCCTGCCAGTCGGGGGCGCCGCCGAGGCGGGTGGTGTGTACCCCGTCCTCGGTCTGCACCGCCACCTCGTACACCTCCTCGCCGCCCGCCCCGGACACCTCGATCGTGCCCGGCCGCCCGTCCGGCCAGCCGACCAGGATCGTGCCCGTGTCCTCGGAGCGGGTGGCCGGATGCACCAGCACCGACCGGCTCGCCGCCACCGCCCGCGCACCCGGACCGGCCACCGCGTCGAGGAGTTCGGCGCCGTGCAGGCCGAGCGAGACCAGCGTGCCGCCGCCCTCGGCCGGATCGTCCTGCCAGGCCCGCTCCGGCGTCAGGAAGCCCGCGATGTCGTGCCGGACCAACGCCCGTGCCCCGAGCACCCGTTGCCCCGCCAGGCGCTCGGCCAGGTCCACCACGGCGGGCGCGAAGCGCAGCACGGACGAGGTCAAAAAGCGCTCCTCGTGCCCCGCCACGGCCCGGTCCAACGCGGCCAACGCACTCGCCGAGGCAGCCGCCGGCTTGTTCACGAAGCAAGGCAGCCCGGCCCGCAACACCCGCGCCACGGTCGCCGCGATCAGGGCCGGCCGCACCGTCACCACCACCGCGTCCGGCCGGCGCGCGATCAATTCGGCGAGCGAGGCGGCCGGCTCACACGCGTGCAGCTCCCGGAACGCCGCAAAGCGCCCGGGCTCACCACCGTCCCACCCGTCGATCCCGCCCACGCCCAGATCCCGAGCCACCCCGGCATCGGTAAACGGATGACTATGCGCAAAACCGGCAAACCCAAGACGCACGCCCCGAACACCCCTCCCAGACAACACCCGAGGCCCCCGACCCTACGACCCACCCCCCGCCGCTCCCGGCCCGGACCCCGCCGGCGTGCGCACCATCCACACACCATGCCGGACGTCGCCCACCACCCGGCGGCGGCCCCGCGGCCGGCTACGCCTTTCGCTGTACTCGGGCCTCCCACGGTTGCAGCGTCGTCGGGTCGATCGCCGGGCCCACGTTGCCGAGGACGAGCGGGGCCGTTGCCCACGCGGTCGTGAGCACCGCCGGGATCTCGACCGGCTCGCCGGTGAAGTTGGCCAGCGTCAGCAGTGTGGTGTCGCGATGGCGCCGGGTGAACGCGTACAGCCGTTCGTCCTCCGCCAACAGCATCGTGAAGTCGCCGTGGACGACCGTCGGTTCGCTGTGTCGCAGGGCGATCAGTCGGCGGTAGTGGTGGTACACCGACTCCGGGTCGGCCCGCGCCGCCGCCGCGTTGATCGTGGTGTGGTTCGGGTTGACCGGCAACCACGGTGTGCCCGTGGTGAATCCGGCGTGTTCGGAGGAGTCCCATTGCATCGGCGTACGCGCGTTGTCCCGCCCCCGCGCCCGCAGTCCGTCGAGCACCCGTTCCGGGTCCTCGCCGGCCCGGATCGCCTGCCGGTAGTGGCCCAGCGCCTCGATGTCCCGCACGTCCTCGACCGAGGCGAACGGCGCGTTGGTCATGCCCAATTCCTCGCCCTGGTAGATGTAGGGCGTGCCCCGATGCAGGTGCAGCACGGTGGCCAGCATCGTCGCCGAACGCACCCGGTATCGCGGCCCGTCGTCGCCGAACCTGGACACCACCCGGGGCTGGTCGTGGTTGTTCCAGTACAGGCTGTTCCAGCCCGCCTCGGCCAGGCCCGTCTGCCAGCGGCCCAACGACTCCTTGAGCGCGGTCAGCCGCAGCGGCCGCACGTCGAACTTGTGCCGCCCGAAGTCCAGCCCCACGTGCTCGAATTGGAAGACCATGTCCACCTCGCCGCGTGCCGGGTCGGTGAACAGCCGCGCGTCCTCCAGCGTCACCCCCGGCATCTCGCCCACGGTGAGCACCCGCTCCGGCCGATCGGCGAATACCTCACGGTGCATCTCCGCGAGGTATTCGTGCACCCGGGGCCCGCACACGTAGTACGGCGACCCGTCGCCGTAGCGCCCGTCGCCCGTCAACTCGCCGTCCGGCAGGTCCGGATGCTTCGAGATCAGGTTGATCACGTCCATCCGGAACCCGTCCACCCCACGGTCGAGCCACCAGCGCATCATCGCGTAAATCGCCTGGCGAACCTCCGGGTTCTCCCAGTTCAGGTCGGCCTGCTTCGGCGAGAACAGATGCAGGTAGTACTCCCCGCTCGCGTCGTCGTACTGCCACGCCGACCCGGAGAAGAACGACCCCCAGTTGTTCGGCGCCGCCGACTCCTCCCCCACGACCCCGCGCTCCGGCCGCCCCGGGCGCCACCAATACCAGTCTCGTTTGGCGCTGTTCGGCCCCTCGCGCGATTCCCGGAACCAGGCGTGCTCGTCCGAGGTGTGGTTGACCACGAGGTCCATCACCAGCCGCATCCCACGCTCGTGTACCGCCGCCGTCAGCCGGTCGAAGTCGGCCGACGTACCGAACATCGGCTCGATGCCCCGGTAGTCGCTGATGTCGTACCCGTTGTCATCCTGCGGCGAGGGATACACCGGCGACAACCACAAGACGTCCACCCCGAGCCCGACCAGATGATCGAGCCGAGCCAGGATCCCGCCCAGATCCCCGATCCCGTCCCCGTCGGAGTCCGCGAAACTCCGCGGATAGATCTGATAGACCACCGCCGACTTCCACCAGGGCTCCTCCACCCGCTCCCCGTCGTCACTCCCCACGACTCACCAACCCCTCTCCCGAAGCACACGGAGCGCCCCAAGCACCCCGGCCCCTCCACTGTCACCCGCCGCCGGCCCCCGCGTCCGCCGACCCCGGATTTCGAGGCACTGCATGGGAGGAACCCCGCCGCGGCGCGGCGACCCGGCGCAGGCGACCCCGGACGCGGTCGACGTGCCCTTGGCGATAATCCGTTGGTGGGTGGCACCGTTGCCACTCGTGCCGATCATGGGCGAGTTTTAGCCTCGGCTGGTGACCAAGTTTCTGCTTGCCGTACATGTGCTTGCCGCGATTTTGGCGGTCGGACCGGTGACCGTTGCCGCGAGTATGTTCCCGCCCGCCGTCCGGAAGGCGCGGACCCATCCGCAGGACGAGCAGGCCGCGGCGGTGGTGCGCGGGCTGCATCGGACCTGTCGGGTCTACGCGGTCGTCGGCGTGGTGGTGCCGGTCTTCGGGTTGGGGGTCGCCCTGCGAATGGACGTGGTGGGCGATGTGTGGCTGATCGTGTCGATGGTGTTGACCGCGATCGCCGCCGCCGTTCTCGGACTGGCGGTGTTGCCCCGACAGAGCGCGCTGCTGGCCGACATCGGGACGACGGACGCCGCCACGACCGCGGCCCCCGATCCGTTGTCGCCCTTCCACCGCGCGACCGTGCGCCTGGGCATGCTCACGGGTGTGTTCAACCTGCTCTGGGCCACCGTGACCGTCTTGATGATCGCCCGGCCGGGGTCGTCCACCGGCGCCTGATCCGCCTGGGCTCGGCAGGTGCAAAGGTCGCCGTTTCGGGCAGGTATCGGTCCTCGCACGATGTCCGGCCCGCCGCCGGCGGGCTCGGCGCGATGGGCACGATGGGGACGGTGTGGTGGAGCGACACGAGGGGGTCGGCGCCGGGTCGCGGGCGCCGGGGATCGAAACGCGGCGGCACACCTGGGACACCAGGCGGTGGCTGCTCGTCGGGGTCTCCACGACGCTGGTCGTATCGGCCCTGCTCGCCGCGCTCGGCGCGTGGGTGTTCACCCATTCCACCTCCGTGAACGGGCGGCTGGTGGACTACAGTTCGCCGGCGCTGATCGCCGCGGTGCGCCTGGAGACGGCGTACGCCGACCAGGACGCCGCGGTGCGCGGCTACGTGTGGACCGGCAACGCCTCGCTTTTGGACGGTTACGCGACGGGCCACGCCACCGAGCAGGAACAGGCGGCCGTACTGCGCGAGTTGTTGCGCGACGACCCGACCGCGAGCAACGAGCTGCGGGTGGTGCAGGAGCGGGCGCAGGCGTGGCAGGACCGGGTGGTCCGGCCGGTGCTGGCCGTGCCGCCCGGGAGCGAGCCGCCGGCGGAGGTGCGTGCGGCCGTCGCCGACACGTCCGCCTATCCGGCGCTGCGCACCGCCACCCGCGAGCAGCTGCACCGCCTCCAGCGGCAGCGCGACAGCGCCAGGGCCGACCTCCAGGACGTCCGCGACCTGCGCACCTGGGTGTTCAGCGGGATAGCCCTGGTGGTCGTGGGGGGTGCGATCATGGTGTTCGCGGGGTTGCGGCACGGCGTGACCCGGCCGATGAGCCGACTGGTGGCGGACGCCAATGTGGTGGCCGGGGGCGACTTTCGGCATGAGATCACCCCCACCGGCCCCGCCGACCTGCGCGCGTTGGCCGACGCGATGGAGGCGATGCGCCGCCGCCTCGCCGACGAGTTGGCGTTCTCACACGACGCCCGGCACCGGCTGGACGAGCAGGCCACCGAACTGCGCCGCTCCAACTCCGACTTGGAGCAGTTCGCCTACGTCGCCTCGCACGATCTCCAGGAGCCGCTGCGCAAGATCGCGAGCTTTTGCCGTCTGTTGGACAAGCGGTACCACGGGCAACTCGACGAGCGGGCCGACCGCTATCTGGACTTCGCCGTGGACGGCGCGGTGCGAATGCAGGCCCTGATCGACGACCTGCTCGCCTTTTCCCGGGTGGGCCGGGGTCCGGCGACCGACGCGGAGGTGGACCTGAACGCCGTGTACGAGACGGTGGTCGGGGATCTGGATCTGGCCATCCGGGAAGCGGGCGCCGAGGTCCGGCACGATCCGCTGCCCACCGTGCGCGGCGACCGCTCCCAGCTTTCCCTGGTCGTGCAGAACCTGATCGCCAACGCGGTGAAGTTCCGCAAGCCGGACCGGCCGGTCCGGGTCTCGGTCGAGGCCGAGGCGGTGGACGGGATGTGGCGGATCTCGGTGACCGACGACGGCATCGGCATCGATCCGGCCCAGGCCGACCGGATCTTCGTGATCTTCCAGCGCCTGCACACCCGCGAGGCCTATCCGGGCAACGGCATGGGCCTGGCGATGTGCAAGAAGATCGTCGAATTCCACGGCGGCACGATCGGGTTGGACCCCGAGTACCAGGCCGGCACCCGCATCGTGTTCACCCTTCCGTCGGCCGAACGTCCCGGCGCCGGGAAGCCCCCGTCACTCGCCGAAGTCCCCCCGCCCCGGCCCTGATCCGCCCACCACCCGGTCCGGCGTGATCGGCAACGTGCGCACCCGCACCCCCGTCGCGTGGAAGACCGCGTTGGCGATCGCCGCCGCCGAGCCGACCGCGCCGATCTCGCCCGCGCCGCGCGCGCCGACGTCGCCGATGTGCGGGTCCGGGACATCCGTGAACAGCACGTCGAGCGCGCCGACATCGGCGTTGGCCGGCAGGTGATACCCCGCCAGGTGCGGTTCGACCACGTGCCCCCGGCGCGGGTCGATCGTGGTCGCCTCCATCAACGCCTGGGCCAGACCGAAGGTCATCCCGCCGACGAGTTGGCTGCGCGCCGTGCGCGGATTGATCACCCGGCCGATGTCGAACGCGCCGACCATCCGCCGCACCCGCACCGTCCCGGTCAGCGCGTCCACCGCGACCTCGGCGAACTGGGCGCCGAACGAGTGCACGGCGTAGGGCGATCCGGCGTCCGGATGGGCGTGGCCGATCGCCGAGATCGACGGCGAGCCGATCCGGGACAGCTCGCCCACGAAGGTGTCGCGGCCGAAGTCGATCGTGGCGATCTCCCGCCGGTACAGCGGCGACTCGGGGTCGGCCAGGGCGCCGGCCAGCAGGTCGTCGCGCACCGCCTCGCAGGCCCGCCGGATCGCCGGGCCGACGTAGGCCACGGTCTGCGAGCCGATCGAGGGGGGCGCCTCGGGCAGTTCGGTGTCGCCGAGCCGGACGAAGACCCGCTCCGGCCCGATGCCCAGCACGTCGGCGGCGATCTGCGCGAAGACGGTGTACGTCCCGGTGCCGATCTCGTGCGAGGCGACGCCCACCACCGCGGTGCCGTCGACTCGCAGTTCGGCGTAGGCCGCGGCCGGTCCCGGATCCATCTCGTGCGTCGCGCTCGCCATCCCGCTGCCGATCAGCACGTCGCCGTCGCGACGGGTGCCCGGCGTGCGATCGTGCGGGTCCCAGCCGAACCGCTCGGCGCCCAGGCGGTAACACTCGCGCAGGTGTTTGCCCGACCACGGTCGCCCCGTCGAGGGATCGGTGTCGGCGTGGTTGCGCAGCCGCAACTCCACCGGGTCGACGCCCAGTTCGTGGGCCAACTCGTCCATGGCCGACTCCAGCGCGAACGATCCCGGGGCCCGGCCCGGCGCCCGCTGGAAGGTCGGCGGCTGCATGTCGAGCCGCGCGATGCGCTGACGGATCGTCACGTTCGGGCAGGCGTACAACATCGCGGTCGTCGCGCCGGTGTTCTCCACCACGTTCTCCCCGAAGGAGGTCGCCGTGGTGCCGTCGTGGGCGATCGCGGTCAACCGGCCGTCCCGTCGCGCGCCGAGCACCACCCGCTGCCGGGTGGGCGGGCGCACGCCGCAGGAGGTGAACATCTGCGGCCGGGTGAGCGCGAGGCGCACCGGTCGGCCGACCAGCCGCGCCGCCGCCGCGGCGAGCAAAACGTGCGGCCACACCGTGCCCTTGCTGCCGAAGCCGCCGCCGACGAAACCGGACAACACCCGCACGTCCTCGGGCCGCAGCCCGAATGCCTCGGCCAGCGCCGCCCGTACCCCGAAGACGTACTGCGTCGAGTCGTGGACGGTGAGCCGATTGCCCGTCCAGCGCGCGGTGGTGGTGCACGGCTCCATCGCGTTCATGTGCTGCGGCGGTGTCTCGTAGTACGCCTCGATCGTCGCGTCGGCCACCGCCAGGCCCGTGGTCAGGTCGCCCCGGACCACGTCCTCGCGACCCGGCGGAGTCTGCGCGATGGCGTCCTCGATCCGGGCCAGCGGCGCCTGTTCGCGATAGCGCACCCGGATCAGCTCGGCGCCGGCCCACGCCTGCTCCCGGGACTTTGCGACCACCATCGCGACATGCTGCCCGTGGTGGTGGATCACCGCGTCGGACAGCGGTGTCCGGCCGTCGCCCATCGGCCCGTTGTCCGCCGAGTAGTAGGACGCCACCGGGCGGATGCCCAGCGAGCCGTCGGAGGCGCACACGGCCAGCACACCCGGCGCGCGCTCGGCGGCGGCGACGTGCGTTTCGAGGATGTGGCCCTTGGCGATGGTGCTCTGCAGCAGCACGGCGTGGGCGAGATGGGGCAGGGCCACGTCGCCGGTGTACATCGCGGTACCGGTGACCTTGACCGGACCGTCGACCCGCGCCTGGGGTCGGCCGATCCACGGCTGCTCCGGGCTCATCCGCGCTCCCCTTCCACGGCGGTCAGCGTGGTCAGCGCCCGGGCGACGACGCGACGGATGAGTTCGACCTTGTACCCGTTGTCCCGCAGCGGCCGGGCGCCCTCGGTGGCCGCCTCCCCCGCCCGGGCGAACGCGGCGGTGCTCGGCGGCGCGCCGATCAGCGCCGTCTCGGCCGCGACCGACCGCCACGGCGTGGTCGCCACGCCGCCGAGCACGATCCGGGCGTCGTGAACCGTGTCCTCGCGGACGTCCAGGGCGACCGCCACCGAGCACATCGCGAACGCGAACGAGGCCCGCTCGCGCACCTTGAGGTAGTACGAATGGGCACCCAGTGCCGTCAGCGGCACCTCGACCCCGGTGATCAACTCGCCGTGCGCGAGTGTGGTCTCGCGCTCGGGGGTGTCCCCCGGCGGCAGATGGAAGGTGTCGATCGGCTCCACGCGCGGACCGCCGGGTCCGTCGATCCGTACCCGGGCGCCCAGCGCGAGCAGCGCCACGGCGAGGTCGGACGGGTGGGTGGCGATGCATCGCTCGCTCGTCCCGAGCACCGCATGGCCGCGATGGTCGCCGTCCAGCGCCGCGCAGCCGCTCTCCGGCAGCCGCTTGTTGCACGGCATCGACGGGTCGCGGAAGTAGCCGCACCGGGTGCGCTGCATCAGGTTGCCGCCGAGTGTGGCGAGGTTGCGCAGTTGTGGCGAGGCGCCGGCGAGCAGGGCCTGGGCGAGCACGGGCAGGCGCTCGGACACCACCGGGTGCGCGGCCAGGTCGCTGTTGCGGACGAGGGCGCCGATCCGGAGCGTGTCGCCGTCGGGCCCGATCCCGCCGAGCGGCAGATTGCCGATGTCGACCAGCCGGGCGGGGTCGGCCACGCCGCACTTCATCAGGTCGACGAGGTTGGTGCCTCCGGCGATGTACATCGCGTCCGGGCCCAGCTCGGCCCAGGCGTGCGCGGGTTCGTCCGGACGGGTGTAGGTGAAGGGGCGCATGGCGGTCACCGCCCGGCCGCGGCGGCGATCGCCGTGACGATGTTCGGGTACGCGGCGCAGCGGCACAGGTTGCCGCTCATCCATTCGCGGATCTCGTCGTCGTCCCCGGCGTGGCCCTCGGCGAGCAGCGCGACCGCGGCCATGATCTGCCCGGGGGTGCAAAAGCCGCACTGGAAAGCGTCGTGGTCGACGAACGCCCGCTGTACGGGGTGCAACTCCCCCTCGGGATCCCCGCCCAGGCCCTCGATCGTGGTCACCTCGCGCCCGTCGTGCATCACCGCGAAGGTCAGGCACGAGGTGATCCGGCGTCCGTCGAGCAGCACGGTACAACTGCCGCACTGGCCGAGGTCGCAGCCCTTCTTCGGGCCGGTCAGCCCGAACTCGTCGCGCAGCGCGTCCAGCAGGGTGACGCGCGGGTCGACGCGGATCCGGCGCGGGTCCCCGTTGACCCGCAGTTCGACTTCGTCGGCGGCGGGTTCGATCGACATGGTCCCTCCGAGGTGGGCGCACCCGGGCCGTGCCGACCCGGGATCAGCGCTGCTACCCGCCCGCCGCGCGCGCTACACGGCCGGCTCCCTCGGCGCGGGCAGTGTGGGGATCGCCGCGAGCAGGTCGCGGGTGTACGGGTGGTTCGGGCTGCCCAGGACCCGCGCCGTCGGGCCCACCTCCACGGCCGCGCCCGCCTTCAGGACCAGGACCTCGTCGCACAGGTGTTGCACCACGCCGAGGTCGTGCGAGACCAGCACGAGGGACAGGCCGAGCCGGGTCCTGAGGTCGCCGAGCAGGTCGAGGATCTGCGCCCGGACGGACACGTCGAGCGCGCTGACCGGCTCGTCGGCGACCAGTACGCGCGGGTCCGGGGCGAGGGCTCGGGCGATGGCGACACGCTGCCGTTGGCCGCCGGAGAACTCGTGCGGGTAGCGGTCGCGGGTGTCGGGGTCGAGGCCGACGGCGGCCAGTACCTCGTCCACCCGCGCGTCGTGGTCACCGGCGACGCCCAGGCATTCGAGCGGTTCGGCCACGATGTCGCGCACGCGCGCGCGGGGGTCGAGCGAGCTCATCGGGTCCTGGAGCACGATCTGCACCTCGCGCCGGAACCAGGCCAGGGTGCGGGCGGGCCCGGGACGGACCTCGCGGTCGCGGTAGCGGACCGTGCCGCCGTCGGCCCGGTCCAGGCCGAGCAGCAGCCGGATCAGGGTGGATTTGCCCGCGCCGGACTCGCCGACCACGCCGAGCGCGCCGCCGTCGGCCAGCGCCAGATCCACCCCGCGCAGCGCGTACCGCCGCCCGGGTGGGGCCCACAACGAACGACGCGGCAGCCGGTAGGTCCGGGTCAGCCCCTCGGCGCGCAGCAGTACGGCGGGCGTGGTCACGACGCGGCCTCCACGGAGTCGGTGGGGATCTCGGTCGGCGTCTCGATCGGGACGAACGCCGTCGCCCGCGCGGCGGCGAGCAGCGCGCGCGTGTAGGGCGCGCGCGGGTCGTGCAGGATCGCCTCCAGCGGCCCCTGTTCGACCGTGCGCCCGCCGCGCAGCACCGCGATGCGATCGCTCACCGAGGACACCACCGCGAGGTCGTGTGTGATGAACAGCAGCGCGGTGCCCTGCTCCCGGGCCTGCTCGTCGAGCAGCGCGAGGATGTCCCGCTGCACGGTCACGTCCAGCGCGGTGGTCGGCTCGTCCGCGATCAGCAGCGCCGGTCGGCAGGCCAGGGCGATCGCGATGCCCACCCGCTGGCGCTGCCCGCCGGAGAGCTGGTGCGGCCGGGCCCGGACCAGGTCGGCCGGATCCGGCAGGCCCACCCGCGCGGCCAGCTCGATCGCCGCCTCGTCGGCCCGACGGCGGGTCATGCCCCGGTGCAGACGCAGCGGTTCGGCGATCTGCCGGCCGATGCGCATGGTCGGGTCGAGCGCGGTGAGCGGTTCCTGGAAGACCATGGCGACCCGGTCGCCGCGGATGCGGGCGAGTTCGGGCTCGGAGCGGCCGAGCAGTTCGGCGCCGTCGAGCCGGATGCTGCCGGTGACCTGGGCGCCCTCGGGCAACAGTCCGAGCACGGCCAGCGCGGTGAGCGACTTGCCGGACCCGGACTCGCCGATCAGGCCCAGCCGTTCGCCGGGCGCGAGGGTCAGGTCGACGCCGTCCACCACGGTGCGGCCGGCGATCCGGATGGTGAGGTCGGTGATCTCCAGGAGCGCGCCGTCGACCTCGGCGGGCGTACGCATCGCCCGCACCGCGCGCTCGCCCTCGTCCTTGGCGACCGGCCCCGGTCCCCCGTGCCGCAGGCGCGGATCGGTCGCGTCCCGGAGCGCGTCGCCGAGCAGGTTGAAGCCCGACACGGTCAGTGCCACGGCGAGTCCGGGCCAGACCACGAGCAGCGGCCGGGCCGCGATGTAGGGCTGTTGGTCGTGCAGGATCCGGCCCCAGGACACGGCGGGGGTGGGGCTGCCGTATCCGAGGTAGGACAACGCGGCCTCGGTCAGCGAGGCCACCGCCATCACCAGCGAGAGCTGGACGAGCAGGGTCGGCGCGATGTTCGGCAGGATGTGTCGCCGGATGGTGCGCCACGTGCCCGATCCGCTCGCGGCGGCGGCCAGGACGTAGTCGGTGCCGGCCACCCGCTCGATCTCGGCCCGGGCGATCCTGGCCAGGTGTACCCCGAACGCGACGCCGATCGCGCTCGCGGCGGTCCATACCGATCCGCCGAACACGGCGGCCAGGATCATCGCGGTGAGCAGCGCCGGGAACGCGATGGCCACGTCGATCAGTTGCACCACCCCGGCCGCGAACCGGCGCGGCCCGAGCGCCGCCGCCAGCGCCAGCGGCACGCCGAGCGCGGCGGCGATCGCCGCCGAGACGAGCGCGATCACCAGCGTCTCCCGGGAGCCGACCAGGATCAGGCTGAACTGGTCCCGCCCGAGCATGTCGGTCCCGAGCACGTGCCCGTGCGAAAACGGAAGCAGCCAGGGCGAGTTCGGGTCGACGGCGGTCGGGTCGTACGGGGTCCACACCAGCGACAGCAGCGCCGTGCCGACCAGGATCGTGATCAGCGTGCCGCCGATCAGGCCGTTGCGGTCGCGCAACAGCGCCCGCAGCGTTGCGCCGACGGCGATTCGAGCCCTCATCCGGACACCTCCCGGACCCGAACGTCCGCCAGGCGCGGGTCGATCAGCCGCTGGGCGATGTCCACGAGGAAGCCGACGAACAGCACGATCGCCACCAAGAGCATCACCTCGCCCTGCACCTTGACCAGGTCCCGGTTGCCCACGTCGGCGACCAGCATCGAGCCGACGCCGGGGAGGGTGAACACCTTCTCCACCACGATCGCTCCGACCAGGAGGGCGGCGACCTGTACGCCGAGCATGGACAACACCGGCCCGGCCGCGTTGCGAGGCCCGTGCCGAAGCAGCGCGCCGGTGCGGGTGCGCCCGGCGGCGCGCGCGGTACGCAGGTAGTCCCGGTGCAGCACGTCGAGCGTGGCCGAGCGGACGAAGCGCAGCAGCACCGCGCCCTCGGACAGCGCGAGGGTCAGCGTCGGCAACACCAGACTGCGGCTCGCCTCGCCGGGGTCGGCCCAGCCGTCCACGGGGAAGCCCTGGGCGGGCAGCAGCGGGGTCTGCACGGCGAACAGCAGGATCAGCAACAGGCCCACCCACAACGTGGGCAGCGCGATCCCGAGTTGGCTCGCCACGCTGATCGCGGTACCGTCGCGTCGCTCTCGGCGCACGGCGGCGAGCACCCCCAGCGGTACCGCGAAGGCGAGCGCCAGAACCAGCGCGCCCAGCACGAGCGGGCCGGTGACCCGCAGTTTCTCGCCGAGTTCGCCGGTCACCGAGGAGCCGTTGAGCTGCGAGTGGCCGAGGTCGCCGGTGGGTACCTCGGTCAGCCAGGTCCAGTACTGCACGATCAGCGGTCGATCCAGGCCCAAGTCGTGCCGGATGGCCCGCAGTTGTGCCTTGTCGGCGGTGATGCCGCCGACCGAGGCGGCGGCATCACCGGGGAGCAGTCGCAGCAGGGCGAAGGTCAGGATGCTCGCGCCGAGCAGGGACAGTACGAGCAGTCCGAGTCGGCGCACGACGAACACGGTCATGCCGGTCCCCGATCCGGCCGGTGTCGTGGCGGCCGGTCGTGCGACGGCGCCCGGCGCGAGGTCACTTGCCGATCCCGATGGCGGCGAGGTTGAGTCGGCTGCTGGTGTGGTGCTGGGGTGCGCCGCTGACGCCCTTGCGCACCACGGTCAGCGTCTGGGCCTGGTACAGCCAGTCGGCGCCGGCGTCCTCGGCGACCTGGCGGCCGACCCGGGCGAGCAGGTCGGTGCGGGTGCGCTCGTCGGGCGCGGCCACGGCCTGCGTGTACCAGTCGCGCACCTGCGCGTTGTCGTAGCCGAAGTAGTAGCCGGGGGTGGCGAAGTTGCCGACGTCGTGCGGCTCGGCGTGGTTGACCAGGCTCAGGTCGTAGTCCCTCGCGGTGTAGACCTCGCTCAGCCAGGCGGTGAACTCCTGCTGTTTGACCGTGAGTTCGATGCCGGCGTCCTTGAGGTTGGAGACCAGGACGTCGCCGATCGCGGCCGGGTAGATGTTGGGGATCTTCAGGGTGAGCTTGAGATCGGTGACCCCGGCGTCGGCGAGCGCCTTCTTCGCCGCCGCCGCGTCGTGCGGGTCGATCGTGGTCAGGTCCTGGTAGCCGGGGTCGGAGGTGGGTATCGGTCCGCCGAGCCGTACTCCCGCCCCGCCGAGGGACTTGATCAGCGCGTCCTTGTCGATCGCGCGCCGGATGGCGTGCCGCACGGCCGGGTTGTTCAGCGGCGCCTTGGCGTTGTTGATCGCCAGCGTGTACTTGTCGGTGGTGGTGCCGCGCAGCACGGTGAACCTGTCATTGCCCGTGAAGGGTTGGAGCAGCGTGGGCTCGGCCGCGGTCTCGATGTCGGTCTGGCCGGTGGCCTGCGCGTTGTTCGCGGCGTTGCGGTCGGGGATGTAGCTGAGCACGACCTTGGCCACCTTCGCCTTGGCGCCCTTGTACGCGTCGTTGCGCACGAGGGTGATCGCCGAGCCGCGTTGCCAGCCGTCCAGCTTGAACGGGCCGGTGCCGTTCTCCGTGGTGTCCAACTTGGCGAAGTCGGTGCCCTTCTTGTAGATCACGCCCTGGCGCTGGGTCAGCGCCCAGGTGAGGTTGGTGTCGCGCTGCTTGAGGGTGATCACCACGGTGGCCGGGTCGGGTGCGGTAACGCCCGCGATCGTGGCCAGGGTCTTGGCGTTCGGCTGCTTGGAGCCGGGCGCGAGCACCTGTTGGAGCGACCAGACGGCGTCCTCGGCGGTGACCGGCGAGCCGTCGTGGAAGGCGGCGCCGGGGGCGAGGTGGAAGGTGTAGGTGAGGCCGTCGGGGGACGTCTCGAAGCCGGAGGCCAGGGCGGGCACGATCTTGTTGTCGGCGTTGGTGTCGACCCCGAGCAGGCCCTGGTAGACGTTGTCGAGCAGGACCTGTTCCAGCGCGACGCCGGCGGTGGTGGTCAGGTTGAGGCTGGTGGGTTCCAGGACCAGCCGCACCCGGGCCGTGGCGTTCGGGTCGAGCGCGCTGTCCGCGGGCGCCGGGGCCTGGGTGTCGGCGCCGTTGGCGGCGGGGTTTGGGGTACCGCCGGAGCCGCACGCGGCGAGGACCGGTCCGGCCAGGGCGAGGACGGCGGCGATGCGGAGCGCGGAGCGGCGCATGGTGGATCGATCTCCTTGCGGGTGGGGTGGTGCGAGGTGACGTGGGGAGGCCGTGCGGCCCTCGAAGTCGGACCGAGCGCTCAGGCGCGGGCGGCGGCCAGCACGAACTCGGCGATCTCGTCGTGTACTTGGGCACTGTCGCGTTCGGCGAGCACGTTGTGCAGGTCGCCGGGGAAGATCCGGGCCCGGGCGTCGGGCAGTGTCTCGGCGGCGGCGCGGACCGCGCTCGCGGGCGCGAGGTCGTCGGCCTCGCCGTGGACGAACAGCACCGGACGGGTGATCGTGCCGCCGGCGATCAGTGCGGCGATCCGCTCGCCGCCGGCTTCCAGCGCGTCCAGCGTCTCGGGGCGCAGGCCGCCGGACCAGACCAGCGGGTCGTTGCGCAACCGTTCGGCGTACTCGGCGTTTCCGCACAGTTCGCTCGGGTCCTTGCGCAGCGACATCGGGTCGATGTCGTGTCGGGCGAGCAGCGCGCGCAGACCGCTCTCGCCCGCCGACAACCCGGTCCCGGCGCCGGCCAGGACCAGCGCGCGGGCGGACGCGGCGGCGACCCGCTCACCCGCGAGCAGCAGGGTGACGGCCGCGCCGAGCGAGTGGCCGGCCAGGATCAGCGGCACGCCGGGGCGGCCCGCGGTGATCCGTGCCAGGACCAGTTCGGCGTCGTCGGCGAGCGCGTCCAGGCTCTCGACCAGGACCCGGGTTCCGTCGCTGAGGCCGTGGCCGATCTGGTCGGGGGCCCACACCTCGATCCCGTCGGCGTTGAGTCGATGCGCCAACGGCTCGTGCAGGCCGGCGTGTTCGCCGAGTCCGTGCAGGAAGAGCACGACCGCGACGGGTTCGCCCTCGACGGGCCAAACGCGTAGGTGGAACTCACCGCGGGCACCGCGGATCCGGCTCTGGTGCACGGCCTGACGGGTGGTCATCGGGAGCCCTCCGCGAAGGTGTCGGTCGTACCGGCGGCGGCGGCCACCAGCCCGCCTGCCAAGTCGGCGAGCAGGTCGTCGATACCCTCCAGGCCGACCGACAACCGGACCAGCCCGGGGGTGACCCCCGCGTGGAGCCGCTGCTCGGGGTCCAGTTGCGCGTGGGTGGTGGACGCGGGGTGGATCGCCAGGCTGCGGGCGTCACCGATGTTGGCCAGGTGGCTGAACAGTCGCAGCCCCTCGACGAAGCGTCGCCCGGCCGGCAGACCGCCGGCCAGTTCCACCGACAACACCGCCCCCGCGCCGCGCGGCAGATAGCGCCGAGCCGCCGCGTGCCACGGGCTGGTGGGCAGGCTCGGGTGGTCCACCCGCACCACCTCGGGCCGCGCGGCGAGCCAGGCCGCCACCCGCTCGGCGTTGGCGGTGTGCCGGTCCAGGCGCAGCGACAACGTCTCGATGCCCTGGAGCAGCAGGAAGCTGTTCAGCGGTGACACCGCCGGGCCGAGGTCGCGCAACAGCCGTACCCGCAGGCGCAGCGCGTAGGCGATCCGGTCCGGACCGAACCGCTCCCAGAAGGAGAGGCCCTGATAGGTCGGGTCGGGCGCGACCAGGCCCGGGTAGCGGTCGGCGTGCGCGCCGAAGTCGAAGGTGCCGCCGTCGACCACGATCCCGCCGATCGCGGTGCCGTGGCCGCCGAGGAACTTGGTGGTGGAGTGCACCACGATGTCGGCGCCGTGCTCGATCGGGCGGAGCAGGTAGGGCGTGGGCACCGTGTTGTCGACCACGAACGGGACGCCCGCGGTGTGCGCGATCTCCGCGACGGCGGCCAGGTCGAGCACGTTGCCGCGCGGGTTGCCGACGCTCTCGCCGAACAGTGCCTTCGTGGCCGGTCGGATCGCGGCGCGCCAGGCGTCGAGGTCGTCCGGGTCGTCGACGAAGCTCACCTCGATGCCCAGGTCGGCGAAGGTGTGTTCGAGCAGGGTGCGGGTGCCGCCGTACAGGGACGCCGCCGCGACGAGGTGGTCGCCGGCGCGGGCCAGGTTGAGCAGCGCGAGGGTGGTGGCGGCCTGGCCGCTGCCCACGGCCACCGCGGCGGTGCCGCCTTCCAGTGCGGCGACGCGCTCCTCCACCACGGCGGTGGTGGGGTTGGACAGCCGGGTGTACGCGTGCGTCTCCAGGTCGGTGAGCGCGAACGTGTCGGCCGCGTGCGCCGCGTCGCGAAAGACGTAGCTGCTGGTCAGGTAGATGGGCACGGCGCGGGCGCCGGTGGCCGGGTCGGGGCGGGCCCCGGCGTGCACCTGGAGGGTCTCGAAGGCCGGTCGGGGGTCGGTCGGTTCGGCGGCGTCCGGGAGCAGGTCCGACCACCACCGCTCGACCACGCGCGGATGCGAGCGCAACCACCCGATCAGCGCGTTCTCCCCGTAGGCGGGCTTGAGCGGATTGGTGGGATCCTCGGTGACCCCGTCGGCCTCGGCGGCCAACTCGGCGGGCAGGTCGAGCGGTTCGACCACGGCGTCCAGGCGCGGGCCGAGGAAGAACGGCAACGAGTAGCGGTCGACGCCCGGTTGCGGGGCGAGCACCCGGTGCCGGGTGGCCCGCAGGTAGCCTCGTGTGGCGATCTCCAACATCTCGCCGATGTTGAACACGAACGCGTCCGGCAGCGGCGTCGCGTCGATCCAGGAGCCGTCCCGGGCCTGTACCTGGAGGCCGCCGATCTCGTCCTGCTGGAGCAGCGCGAGGTAGCCGTAGTCCTTGTGCGCGCCCACTCCCTGCTCGACGTCGGCGCTGGGCCGGCCCGGGTAGTGCACCACCTTGACGTGGACCGCGGCCTCCTCGTCGAACCACTCGTCGAAGTAGCCGCTGTCCTGGCCGAGCGCGGCGGCCAGCGCCCGCAGCACCTCGCGGCTGACCCGCAACGCCTCGGCCTGCCAGGCGAGTACGGTCTCGCGCAGTTCGGGCAGCGCGGCCGGCCACTGGTTGGGGCCGATCAGCCGCAGGTAGGCGGGATCGTCCGGGCCGAGGTCGAGCGCCGCCCGCTCGGGGCCGATGTCCAGTTGTTCGCGCCAGTCCGGGCCGCCCTCGGTGTACTCGGTGCCGGTGCGGGTGTATCCGCGAAACTGCGGCGAGTTGATGTTCTCCACCGCGAGCCGGTCCGCCTCGGGCAGCGCGAAGAAACGCTTCGAGACCGCCAGGGCGCGGGCCCGCAACTCCGGGTCGACGCCGTGGCCGATCACATAGAAGAAGCCGATCTCCCGTGCGGCGTGGCGGAGTTCGGCCAAGAAGGCGGCCGGGTCCGCGGCGGGGTCGCGGAATCGGGAGATGTCGATCACGGGCAGGGTGGTGGGAGGTGCGCTGGTTGCCATGACTGGGGTCCTCGGTACAGCCTCGGGCGCGCCGGGCCGAACGCCGGCCCGGGACGGGGCCGAACGCGGCACGGCGGACCCGTGGCGGGTGGGGCGAGACGGGTACGCGTGGGCGCGCCGGCCCGAGGGCGGCGACGCGGAAGGTGGGCGGGCCGGCGCGCGGCGGACCGGCATCGGTCACGCGGGGGCGGGCACACACCTGCTCTGCGGCGCGAAAGCGCACCGCACGAGCGCAGGGGTCAGCGACAGATCTGGTCGAAGTGGTCGGCTCGTCGACCCACCCAGAAGGGGTCGAGCAGCGCAGAAGCGACCTGACGCGGAGACATGGCCGTGATGTAAGCACGAGGAAGGCGTGTTGGTCCAGCGGACTTTCCGTCACATCCGGTCGACGACGCGTAAGGGTACGGGTCGGACATCGCGCCGGCCGACGGCCGACGTGTGGGCCCGGGACCGACCGGCGGCGAGTGTCGGGCGATACCCCGTGGCGCGAACCGCTTCGGGCCGCCTACACTCGCGGCCATGTCCTGCCCCATGCTCGTCAGTCGCCGCCACGTGGATCTCGTGCGCGTGACCAGCATGGCCTGTCGCATGTCCCGCTGAACCACGGTGACCGTTCCGGTCCCGGTGGTTCGCGCGGTGTGTGAGCCCGGGCGCTGACCCGCCGGCTCCGCCGCGCCCCGTGTTCTCCCGCTTCCCGCATTCCGCTCCCCCGTGCCCGGGCGCCTTTCGGCCCTGGCCTTCGGGTGGCCGAACCACGCGCGTCTCGCGGCCACTTCGCCGCGTGCCGCGCGGTCGGTGCGGTACGCCCGTTCGCCGCCCGTCAGGGGGCGTGGTCCCGCGTACCCGCGATCGGCCCGGCTCCACCCGCCGTTGCCCGCGCCCACCGCCGACACCCCTACCCCGCAAGGAGTTTCCGATGACCCTCGAAGCCACCGACACGCCGCCCGTCGTCGAAGCCGAACCCGTGGGCACCGACGGCCCCGTACGTACCGACGACCCCGCGTCGTGGTCCTTCGAGACCCGGCAGGTCCATGCCGGCGCCGAGCCCGATCCGAGCACCGGGGCCCGTGCGGTGCCGATCTACCAGACCACCTCGTTCGTCTTCCGGGACACCGACCACGCGGCCGGACTGTTCGACCTGTCCGAGGAAGGCCACATCTACACCCGGATCCACAACCCCACCACCGACGCGCTGGAGCGGCGTGTGGCGGCGCTCGAAGGCGGTGTGGCGGCGGTCGCGACGGCCTCCGGGCAGGCGGCGACCACGCTGGCGGTGCTCAACCTCGCGGCGGCGGGCGATCACATCGTCTCCAGCGCGTCGCTCTACGGCGGTACGTACAACCTGTTCCATTGGACACTGCCGAAGCTCGGCGTCGAGGTCACCTTCGTCGACGACCCGGACGACCTCGACGCCTGGCGCGCGGCGATCCGGCCGCGGACGAAGCTGCTGTTCGCCGAGACGCTGGGCAATCCGCGCGCCAATGTGCTGGACGTGGCGGCGGTCGCCGATGTCGCGCACGCCGCAGGTGTACCGCTGGTGGTGGACAACACGGTGCCCACGCCGTATCTGCTGCGGCCGATCGAGCACGGCGCGGACGTCGTGGTGCACTCGGCGACCAAGTTCCTGGGCGGGCACGGCACCGCGATCGGCGGGGTCGTGGTGGACGGCGGCACCTTCGACTTCGGCGCGCACGCCGAACGATTCCCCGGCTTCGCCGAGCCCGACGCTAGCTACAACGGGCTGCGCTACTGGCCGGATCTGGGCCCGGGCGCGTACGCGGCGAAGTTGCGCGTACAACTGCTGCGCGACGTGGGGGCCTCGATCGCGCCGCTGACCAGCTTCCTGATCCTCCAGGGCCTGGAGACGTTGTCGCTGCGGGTCGAGCGGCACGTGGCGAACGCGAGTGCGCTGGCCGCGTGGTTGCAGAGCCGGGAGGAGGTGGAGACCGTGCACTACGCGGGTCTGCCGAGCAGCCGGTGGTACACCGCCGGCAAGCGCTACCTGCCGCTCGGCGCCGGGGCCGTCGTGGCGTTCGAGTTGAAGGGCGGGGTCGAGGCGGGCCGCCGGTTCGTGAACGGGCTGTCCCTGTTCAGCCACCTGGCCAACATCGGCGACGTGCGCAGCCTGGTGATCCACCCCGCCAGTACCACGCACGCCCAGCTCACCGACGCGGAACGCCTGGCCACGGGCGTCACCCCCGGCCTGGTCCGGCTCTCCGTCGGCATCGAGGGCCTGGCCGACCTGCGCGCCGACCTGGTGGCCGGATTCCGCGCCGCCGCGCGGTCGAACTAGCCGGGAAGGCCGGGAACTTCGGACGGAACGCTCGCCATGTCGCACGCCGCACCCCCCACACCCGCCCCGCCGGGGCCTCGTTCGCTGACCCTGCCCGCACCGCTGTGGACCGAGTCCGGGGAGGTGCTGCCCGAGGTCCGGATCGGCTACGAGACGTGGGGTCGGCTCGCCCCGGACCGCTCGAACGCGGTGCTGGTCCTGCACGCGCTGACCGGGGACAGCCACGTCGCCGGCCCGGCCGGTCCCGGCTTTCCCACCCCCGGGTGGTGGGACGGCCTGATCGGCCCCGGTCGAGCGCTGGACACCGACCGCTGGTTCGTGGTCGCGCCGAACGCGCTCGGCGGTTGCCGGGGCAGCACCGGCCCCGCCTCGCCGGGTCCGGGTGGCCGGGCCTGGGGAAGTCGTTTTCCCCGGTTGACCATTCGCGACCAGGTGGCCGCGGAGGTGGCCGCCGCCGACGTGTGGGGCATCGAGCGGTGGGCGGCCGTGGTGGGCGGGTCGATGGGCGGGATGCGGGCGGTGGAGTGGGCGGTGACCCATCCGGAGCGGGTCGGCGCGCTGTTCCTGATCGCCACCGCGGCGGCGGCCGGCGCCGAGCAGATCGCGTGGTGCTCGACGCAGCTGCACGCGATCCGGGCCGATCCGGGGTGGGCCGGTGGCGACTACCACGATCGGCCGGCCGCGGCCGGGCCCTGGCGGGGGCTCGGCCTGGCCCGCCGCATCGCGCACATCACCTACCGCAGCGAGCCCGAGCTGGCCGCCCGCTTCGGCCGGGAGCGCCAGCCGGGCGAGGGCCCGAACGGCCGCTACGCCGTCGAGTCCTACCTGGACCACCACGCGGCCAAGCTGACCGCACGCTTCGACGCGGGCAGCTACGTGGCCCTGACCGAGGCGATGAACAGCCACGACGTGGGCCGGGGCCGGGGCGGCGTGGCGGCGGCGCTGGCCCGGATCACCGCGCCGACGGTGGTCGCGGCCGTCGACAGCGACCGCCTGTACCCGCCGAGCGGGCAGCGGACCCTCGCCGACGCCATCCCGAACGCGGGCCCCCTGCGCGTGGTGCGCTCCGCGTACGGCCACGACGGCTTCCTGCTCGAACTGGACCAGGTGGCTCCCCTGGTCGCCGAACTCCTGGAGCGGGCGACACGGGCGGATCGCGTCGGGAGTGCCGAACCCCCGGAGCGGGTCGGGCGTGCCGCCGCGACCCGAAATACGCCGCCGAACCGGAACACCCTGCTCGATCCCACCGTTACCGGAAGGTAGTCCTCCCCATCACCCCACCCGGTGTCGAGTCCGGGGAGCCGCGCCCCGCACCGGCGCGGCCCCGGCCCGGCGGCGGGCGGGCCGTCGAAAGGCCGATCACCATGACCGTTCTCGCTCCCGCGCAGGTCCGCGCCCGGTTGACCGCGTTCACCGTGCTCGACGTGCGCACCCCCGGCGAGTTCGCCACGGGCCACATCCCCGGCGCGTACAACGTCCCGCTGGATCGGCTGCGCGAGGCGGTGCCGGTGCTCAAGCGGGCGGCGCATCCCGAACTGTTGATCGTCTGCGCCTCCGGTGCCCGCTCCGAGCGGGCCCGCACCGAGTTGGCCGCCGCCGGCATCGAGGCCGCGCACCTGAGCGGCGGCACCTCGGCCTGGGCCGCCGAAGGCCACGCCCTGGACGCCCCGGGCGGCGCCCGCTCGGTGTGGCCGATGGAGCGCCAGGTCCGCTTCGCGGCCGGCTCCCTCGTGGTGCTCGGCCTGCTCGCCGGCCGCCGTGCGCCCAAGGTGCGCCTGCTGTCCGCGGCGATCGGCTCCGGCCTGGTCTTCTCCGCCGTCACGAACACCTGCGGCATGGCCGCCGTACTCGGCCGACTCCCCTACAACCGTCCCGCCGCCGAGACCCCCGACCTGCCCGCCACGCTCGGCGCCCTCGACCGCGGCTGACCTCTGACCGAGGGCAAGGGCGCGCCAAGTCGCCGCAAAATGGGCTTCGGATGGGGAACCCGCCCGTTGGCCGCGTACGTGTTCGGACATGTGTCCGTAGTTCCGAACAGTGCTTGGAGTCACCGGTGACGAGCCTGCCCACCCGCCGTGTCCTGCGTCGTCTGACCGTTCTCGCCGTGGCCGGGGTGCTCGCCGCCGGGACCGCGGCGTGTTCCTCGGATTCGGGAGGTTCCGGAGGCAAGGCGAGGCCCGGTGGGCGCGAGGGGTCCGCGGAGGTCGGTCCACCACCGTCCGACGCGCCCACCGCGGCCGATCCGCAGGCGTCGATCCCGGCGCCGCTGGTGCCGGACGCACTGGTGCGCAAGACCGCGACCGGCGGACGTACGGTCGCGCTGACCTTCGACGACGGGCCCAGCCCGCAGTGGACGCCGCAGGTGCTCGCGCTGCTCGAGCAGTACAAGGCGAAGGCGACGTTCTGCATGCTCGGCCCGAACGCGAAGGCCAATCCGAAGCTGGTCAAGGAGGTCGTCGCGGACGGCAACCGGCTGTGCGACCACTCGGTCACCCACGACGAGGGCATCGCGAAGCGCCCGCTGTCCCGGATCAAGTACGAGATCACCACCGCGCACGACCAGATCCTCGCGGCGGCCGGACCGGGCACGAAGGTCGACTGGTTCCGCGCGCCCGGCGGCGACTGGTCACCGCAGGTACGCGCGATGGCGGCCGGGTACGGCATGCGCTCGCTGGACTGGTCCGACGACACCCGCGACTGGCAGCGCCCCGGCGCGGACAAGATCCTGGCCACCGCCGAGAAGGAGCTCAGGCCCGGCGGGATAATCCTGATGCACGACGCGGGCGGCGACCGCGCGCAGACCCTGGCCGCGCTCAAGCGGCTGCTTCCCTGGCTGGTCCAACAGGGCTACACCTTCGACTTCCCCGCCTGAGTCCGGAGGCCGACACGCCCCGGCGGGTGCATCGGGATCGCCGCGTCGTGGATAAATCTAGTGAAATGCACTATTTGACCCTTATTGCCGCCGGTCGTCACACCCGGCTCCGCACCCGCATCCCGGCCCGGGCTCGGGCCCGGGTGACGATCGCCCTCCTCCTCTCCGCGACCGCCCTGGGCGCGACCATCGCACCGACGGCCGAGGCCGCCTCCACGCGCGGTGGGGCCATCGCCCGTTCGGAGGTCCTGGCCCGGGCGAAGGACTGGTTCGACCGCAGGGTCGAGTACGACCAACAGGCCGTCGCCCCGGACGCCGACGGCGCGCACGAATACCGCACGGACTGCTCCGGAATGGTCGCGATGGCCTGGCATCTGCCGAGCACCGACTTCAACACCGATTCCCTCGACCGGCGTTCGGTCACCGTTCGGGTGGGCCGCGACGACCTGCTCCCCGGCGACGCGCTGGACGACACCGCCGACGGCCACGTGGTGATCTTCACCGGTTGGATCGCCCGAAGCGCCGGCGCCTTCACGTACATCCAACTGGCCAACCCGCGCACCGACATGGCCGAGGGCACCGGCAGCTTCGACAGTCCGCTGCTCGCCGGCCACCCGACCGCGAACTACGTCGGCCTGCGCTACCTGCACGTCGTCGACGACGAGAACACGCCGTCGCGCGTCCTGGACCGGTATCCGTGGTCCTCGTCGAGGAATCGCAGCACCTCGGCGACCACGGCCGGGTCGCTCATCACGCGGTGATGGCCGAGTCCCCTGGTGACGAACAGCCGGGCCCGGTCGGGATGAGCCGCCGCGAGCCGATACCCCTGATCGACCGTCGCCGTCGGGTCGTCCTCGTCGTGCACGACCAGGATCGGCACTCGTACCCGCTCGGGACCGTGGGACGCGGAGAACCGCTCCCAGATGTCCGTCTCCGGGGCCAGCAGCCGCTCGTCCGCCCGCTCCCGGACCAGCGCCACCACCCTCGGGTGCAACCGGAGTCGGGCACTGAACCGGTGCAACAGGTATTCCATGTCGCACACTCCGCCGATCGCCACCATCCGATCCGCCCGCACCCCCGAGCGCAACGCCTGGAACGCCCCGAGCACACCGAAGGAATGCGCCAGCATGGCCCGGAAATCCCCATGGCGCTCCTGGAGTTGCCGGGCGATCTCGGCATAGTCCAACACCGTGGGGCCGATCCCGCCCGAATCCCCGTTGCCCGGCGCGTCGAAGCCGATCGGGGTCAGCCCCCGGGCCCGCAGCTCCTCGACGAACGGCGCGAAGCGCGAGGCCCGGGACTGCCATCCGTGCAGCAGCAGAACCGGCTCGGCCCCGTCGCCCCAGCGGTAGGTGACCACCTTCCGACCGCCGACATCCAAGGTGTCGGTGACCGCGAACAGGTGCGCCGAACGCTCCGCCTGCCGGACCGGACTGCGCCCGATCGGACGCCGAAACAGCGCATAGGCCAGCGCCCCGGCGGCTCGCGGAGACAGCGCCGTCGTCGCCCGCAGGGCCAACCGCGCGGACGTCTCCCCGGCCCGCCTGCCGACCGACCCGGAGTTGGGCCCCCCCCCGCGGGGGGGGGCAAGCGGGGGTTTGGAAGAGTGAGGATGGAAGTGGAAGCCCGCGG